>DASYUK010000489.1:0-2131 GCA_036001325.1 Thermoanaerobaculia bacterium | reverse complement strand
CGATCGCTCCGTCGATCCATCGATGATCGGTCGTGCGTTCAATCTCATCAGGTCGTAGCTGGTCGTAGGTCGTAGGTCATAGGTACCGGGGGCCTTTGCGCGCTGAGGCCCCCGACACCTACGACCTACGACCGACGACCTTTTCAACATTTCGCTTCAACCCGTCAAGTCTCGCTCTCTTGATCGCGCTCTTTCTGAATAGGCGTGAAAAATCCGTTTGCTCGAAGCGGAGAAGATCGGTCACCGGTGTCGCTCGGTACTCATCGCGCGCGACGAACGCCGGATGCGGCGCCAGCGGCGCGCGGTTCCACGGGCAGACTTCCTGACAGATGTCGCAGCCGAACGCGTTGCCGTCGAGATGAAGATGCTCGGGCAGCGGACCGCGATGCTCGATTGTCGCGTAGCTGATGCAGCGCTCGGATGCAACCGTGCGATCCGGCAGGATGGCACTGGTCGGACAGGCGTCGACGCAGCGCATGCATGAACCGCAGCGGTCGGCGATTTCGCCGCCCCCGATGTCATTCTCCAGCGAAGTGAGAAGCGTGCCGATGAAAAAGTACGAGCCATGCTCTTCGTGGATGAGCATGCCGTTGCGGCCGATCCATCCGAGTCCGGCCTGCGCCGCAGCGGAGCGATCCGACAGCGGACCGGTGTCGACGTATCGCCACGTCTTCCCTTCGATCACTTTCTCGATGTCGCGAAGAATCTGATCGAGCACGTCGTGATAGTCATCTCCGAGCGCGTAGCGCGCGATGTGATTTACCAGCGTTCCGCTGGGCGCGTTTGGTCGCTCCGACGCATACGGCACGAGGATCGCGATGATCGACGTCGCCCACGGAAAGCGCTGCGCCGGATCGTTGCGGATGCGCCGATTCTTCTCGAGGTAGCGCATCGTCGCGTGATGGCCGGCGGCGATCCACTGATCGAAGAGCGCGGCGTGCTCGTCGTGGAGATCGGATGCGCCGACGTGCGCCACGCCGTGTTCCCTCGCCACCGCCACGACCGCGGGCCACACCTCGGAGAGTTTCGTGATCATCGATTTCGAGAGCCTTGCCGCAGCGTGAATGTTGCCACCTCGGGGCGACAGAGAATTCGAATCGGCGGTATGGCGCCGATGCCGCGGCTGACATACATCAACACGCCGCCCACGCGGTGAAATCCTGCCGCGTAACGGCTCTCGTGGCGCGACGGAACGACCACCGCGCCGAAGAAGGGGAAGCGGATCTGCCCACCGTGCGTGTGGCCGCAGACGAGAAGATCGATGCGGCGGCCCTCGAGGATGTCGATCGCATCGGGATGATGCGTGACACCGAGGCACGGTCCCGGCTTCACGTTCGCGAACGCCGCCTCGACGTCAGGCTCGCCGCGATAGACCTCGTCGATGCCGACCACCGGCAGCTCGAAGCCGTTGCGCCGGATCGTGTGCGACCGGTTGATGATGAATTGCACGCCGCGCGTGCTCATCGCCGCTTTCACGTCGTCGGCGTTCGCCCAGTAATCGTGATTGCCGAGGATGGCGAGCACTCCGTCGCGCGCGCTGAGATCGGTCAGAAGGACGTCGGCCATCAGCGGGATGTGCCGCCGCCATGTCACGAAGTCGCCGCCGAGGAGCACGAGGTGGGGCTCGAATCGATTCACCTGGGCCACAACTTCGCGATAGAACGCGCGGCGCACGAATCCGGCGACGTGCGTGTCGGTGAGGAAAGCAATGCGATAACCGTCGAACGTCTCCGCCAGATCGTCGATGAAGACTTCGTGGCGGGTGACCTCGATGTCATAGACATCGTTGTGCGCTCCGAAACGGCGGAGGAGCAACGGCATGTGTGCTTTCCGCAGGCGGATGATGTCGGAAGGCAGATCGCGCACGCCACGCACGCGTTCCGGATGCAGATTGAGCCGCGCGCGATCGACGATCCAATACACGCCGACGCACGCCGCGCCGATGAGCCACGCCGCACCAAGCTTCGCCAGTGGGATGAGCCAGATCAGCTTCTCGACCGCATCGGGAGTGAAGCGCTCGATCATCGGCCGCTCCATCAACCAGACGATCCAGCGATGCAGCGGCCAGAACAGCGCGGTCAGGAAGAGCAGGACGGGCGGCACGATGTACATCAGCGGCTTCCACGGGCTG
>DASYUK010000488.1:0-3739 GCA_036001325.1 Thermoanaerobaculia bacterium | reverse complement strand
CCTTGGCCTCGCACGGCAGCGGCCGCACCCCTTCCCGCTGCACAAGAGATGGGAGGCAGCGCGCGCGCATAGCGAAGGCGATCTCTTTCGCGCGCTCGCGGCGATCGCCGATCTCGATGTGAAGCGCAAGTCGGGTGGGGTGCCGGTGGATGTGGGGCTCGAGACATTTCTCTTGTCTCGCATTTCCAGGTCGTAGGTCGTAGGTCGTAGGTATCGGGGGCCTTTAGGCACTGAGGCCCACGGTACCTACGACCCACGACCAACGACCCTTACAATCGCATCAATGCCGTTGCTCGACGTCGACAAGTCTGCCTGGCGAGCGTTATTCGCCGCGCAGATCGGCTGGATGCTCGACGCGATGGATTTTCTCCTCTTCACCTTCGCGGTCCTGTCGATTCAAAAAGAGTTCGGCGTATCCAAAGCGACGATCGGCATGCTCACATCGGTCGCGCTCGTCTCCAGCGCCTTCGGCGGGATTGTCTTCGGTCGCCTCGCGGATCGCATCGGCCGGGTGCGGGCGATGACCTGGAGCATCCTGATCTACTCCGGCGCGACGGCTGGGCTGTCGACGGCGAATGCGATCTGGCAGCTCGTCGCCTGGCGCACGCTCGTCGGCATCGGCATGGGCGGCGAATGGTCGTCGGGATCGGTGCTCGTCGCCGAAACGTGGCCGGCGGAGCATCGCGCCAAGGCGATGGGGATCATGCAGTCGGGTTGGGCGATTGGCGCGCTCATCGCGGCAGCGGTGTCGTCGGTCGTGCTCGAGCGCTTCGGGTGGCGCGTGCTCTTTCTGATCGGCGCGCTTCCCGCCGTGGCGGCGTTCATCATTCGCCGTGGAGTTGAAGAGCCGCGACTATGGAAGGAACGCGTGCGCACCGAATCGAGATGGATCGATATCTTCGCTCCATCGCTCGTCCAGCGCACGCTGATCGCTACGCTCGTGGCCAGCAGTGTGCTCGTCGCGTATTGGGGCCTCGTCACGTGGCTGCCAGCCTTTCTCGCGTCGCCTGTGAGCGAGGGCGGAGCCGGACTGACGATCACGAAGTCGGCGCGCTGGCTCATTCTGCTTCAGACCGGCGCGTTTCTCGGCTATGTGAGCTTCGGCTGGATTGCTGATCGAATCGGGCGCCGTCCCGCCTTCACGCTGTTCATGATCGGCGCGACCGCCGTCGTTCCCGTGTTCGCGTTCGGCGCACGCTCGCCGGTCACGCTCCTTTTCATCGGTCCGCTCGTCGGTTACTTCGCGCACGGATACTTCTCTCTGTTCGGTGCGATGCTCGCGGAGCTCTTTCCGACCAACATCCGCGCCTCGGCCCAGGGCTTCTGCTACAACGCCGGGCGTCTCGCGTCTGCGGCGGCGCCGGTGCTCATCGGCTCCGCCGCGCCGAGGTACGGGCTCGGCGCCGCGCTTGCCGTCGACGCGGTCTTCTTCGCCCTCGGCGCGATCCTGATCTGGCTCCTGCCCGAGACGCGTGGCACCGCACTGGCGGAGGCGGCCGCTTGACTCGACGCGATGCGGCCGCGCTGGCCGTGGTCATCGCAGTCGTCACGCTGTTTTTTTCCGACGTTCTCTTCTTCGGCCGCGCGTTCTACTTCCGCGACGTGACGCGCTTCTACTATCCGCTGAAGAAGGTCACGCGCGACATCATTCTCTCCGGCGAATTTCCCTCGTGGAATCCGTACTTGTCGGAAGGTCAACCGCTCGCGGCAAATCCCGAGTTCGCCGTGTTCTATCCCCCGAACTGGCTGCTCCTTCTGCCCGATTACGAGCTCGCGTTCCGGCTGCACATCCTTCTGCACTACTACCTCGCCGCGATCGGGATGTACGTGTTTCTCCGATCGTGGCGTCTGCGAATCGAGAGCGCGACGTTCGGCGCATTCGCATTCGCGTTCGGTGGATTGCTTCTCTCGCTTTCGTGTCTCTTGCCTTACCTCCTTTGCCTCGCCTGGCTGCCGTGGCTGGGATTTTTTCTCGGACGTTCATCGCGCCGCGACGCCGCTCTTGCAGCACTCTGTCTCGCGCTCGTCCTCCTCG
Organism: Thermoanaerobaculia bacterium; assembly: GCA_036001325.1. Taxonomy (GTDB): domain Bacteria; phylum Acidobacteriota; class Thermoanaerobaculia; order Gp7-AA8; family Gp7-AA8; genus DASVHS01. The sequence continues at coordinate 1,704 of DASYUK010000488.1, read as the reverse complement.
GCGGCGAGCCGGTGACGATCGCGCAGATCATCTTGATGTCGGGCGTGTATGCGCTTTGGACGAAGTGTGGCGCCGGCAATCTTGCCGGCGTCGGCGCCGGGATCGGCGGCGCCACACAGAGGCTGCTCATGATCTTCGTCGCCGCGCTTCTGATCGCGTCAGTGCAGATCGTTCCCGGCGCAGATCATCTTCGAGATAGCGTGCGCGCGCGACCTTTTCCATTCTGGCTCGTCTCGACATGGAGCACGCCGCCTGTCAAAGCTGTCGAACTATTCGTTCCGGGAGCGCTCGGACCCGGTGCGAATCACGCGAGGTTGTATTGGGGAACCGCGATCTACAACTGGCTCGATCCGTTCTTCCTGTCGATCTATCCCGGACTGCTCGTGGCATCGCTCGCCGTGGTCGCACTCGTTCTGCGACGACCGGGATGGATTCCGATTGTTGTGGCGCTGATCGCCGGTTTCGTTCTCGCGATCGGAAGTCATACCCCTCTTCTGAAGCTGCTGTACGACGCGCGCCTGTTTTCTTCATTTCGATATCCGGAGAAGTTTCTCGTGATCGCGACCCTGCCGCTGACGGTCTTCGCGGCGTTCGCGCTCGAACGCGTGATCGAAGGCGACGAGCGACTCCGAAAAGGGTCGATGGCGATCGCCGTGCTTGTTGCGGCGGCGTGCATTCTCCTCGCACTCTTTTCGCTAACGCCGCGCTATTCCGAGGCGTTCATTCGTTTCTGGGGGATCGAGGTTCACCCGCTGCGTGGTGCAATGGCATCTCTGTCGCTGCGAACGTGGACACTCGATTTCGTGCGCGCCGCGGTCGTAGTCGCATTGCTCGCCAGTCGGCGGCGCATGACTGGAGAGCTTTGGGCGCGCCTCGCGATCGCAGTCCTGCTCATCGACCTCGGCCTGGAGCGGCCGCATGTCGCGGAGACCGTCCAGCATGAATTCTTCTCGCGTCGTCCCCCGGCGACTCCCCGGACCGATGCGCGTGTGTTTCATCAGGCAGACTGGTACGGCGCGACCGGCATCGCGCGCTCGTACTTCGATCGGCCGGAGATGTATTGGGTGATCCGGAACGGCGTCTACCCTCACGTCGGAGCAGCGTGGGGATTGCAAAGCGCGCTCAATCGCGACATCGATCAGACCGCGCTGTCACCCACCGCCGACCTGCTTCAGAAAATGTACGAGCTGCGAGGGCTGACGCCGCACTGGTTCGAGCCGTTGATGGCGATGTCAAATGCCGGTTATCGCGCGATGTATCTGCCGGCGGTTCAGGCCGGAAGTGGGCCATCGATCCGGCCGATCATCTTCGTTCCAGCTCCGACAAACCCTCGCTTCTACTTCGCGGACGGAGTCGCGCCATCGCGCGATTTCGTGAGTCGGCTCTCGACCGGCGCGTACACGCGTCGCATCGTTTTCACCGACACGGCGTTTACTCCCGCGTCCGGAGACGTCCTGAACGTCGCGGTGCGCTCAAACGCGGCGCACCTGCGCGTTCGCTCGGAGGGCGATGCGCTTCTCGTCTGCAGCATCACGCGTCACAAATACTGGCGTGCGACGATCGACGGCGTTCGTGCGGATCTGATCCCGGCAAACATCGCGTATCAGGCGCTGCGCGTTCCCCGAGGCGTGCATGAGATCGAGCTGCGGTATGACAACCCGCTGCTGCGCTGGTTCGGCGTCGTCTCCCTCATCGCGCTGATCG
>DASYUK010000487.1:0-15015 GCA_036001325.1 Thermoanaerobaculia bacterium | reverse complement strand
CCTCAACGGACGCGGGATCATGAACTATCGCGGCGAAGGCGAGCAGGTCGTCGACGTCACGAAGCCGTGGGAGGAGACGGGACAGATCAGCCGCAAGGTGCTGATCATCGGCGCGCAGCCGGAGACGATTCGCCGCGTCAAAGAGTCGCTGGGGAACAGCTACGATGTGCAGGCGGAATCGGATCTCAAGAACGGCGTGGAGCGCGCGCGGCGCGAGAAACCCGGGCTGGTCATGCTCACGCCCTCTCGTTCCGCGGGTGCGGTGAGCGCGATCCTCGATCTCGCGCAGAACTCGTCGTCATCGATCGCTTTCCTCTCGCCCGCGGGGAACCGGCAGTCAGACAAAGTGCTCTATCTCCGCGCCGGTGCCGACGATTTCATCACCGAGCCATTCACGCCCGCCGAGCTTCGCGCGCGGGTCGACGCGCTGGTCCGCCGCAGCGGCCGCCGTCTGAATATACGCGACAGCGGCATCGCCTCCATCACCGCCGAAGAGCTTTCATCCCTCGGTGAAGAGGCGCCCCAGACTCAGATCCGGTCGGTCATCACCGCTGCGAGTGAGGATCAGGTCGTGTTCGATCCCGAGTTCAACGAACGGCTGAAGCGAAACATCGCCACCGTCTCGAAGTTCGACACACCCTTCGCCCTCTACTGGATCAAGTCGAGTGAAGAGGATCCGGAACTGAGCCAGTCGCTGGCAAAACTCTGCCGGCAGGAAGACATCCTCTGCCACAACCGCAACGGCGAGTTTGTCGCCCTTCTCACCGGAACCGATCAGAACGGCGTGAAAGGGTTCGAGAACCGGCTGCGGGACAAACTCGGCAGGCGATTCGGATCGAAGAAGGTCACCAGCGGCTATAAGTTGTACGGCGCCGGCGAAGGAAGCGAAGCGACACCACACTAAACTCAGTGGAGGCGCCGGTGTTTCACCGGCGCACGCCGCTGACCGATGACGCAGTACATCATCCGCCGAGTCCTCCAGATGATTCCGATCACTCTCGGAATCCTCACGCTGATCTTCTCCCTCATCCATCTGATTCCCGGCGATCCGGCTGCCGCGATCGCCGGCGAGGGCGCGCGTCCGGAAGACATCGCGCAAGTCCGGAGAGTGCTGGGACTCGATCAACCGCTCTGGAAGCAATACGTCACGTATCTCGGCAACATCGCGCACGGCGATCTCGGCCGATCGTTTCGGACAAACGAGAAGGTGAGCAAAGAGATCATGGCGCGCTATCCGGCGACGATTCAACTCGCATTCGGAGCGATGTTCGTGGCCCTGCTCGTCGCCTTTCCCCTCGGCATCATCTCGGCGATCTACAGAAACTCATGGATCGACAATGTCGCGCGATTCTTCGCGCTGATCGGCGTCTCGATGCCGAGCTTCTGGTTCGGACCGCTCCTCATCATCGCCTTCGCGATCAATCACGAATGGTTTCCGGTCTCCGGACGCGAACAGGGATTGCGCTCGATCGTTCTGCCGTCGCTGACGATGGGCCTCGCGCTCGCCGCGATTCTCACGCGCATGATCCGCGTCAGCCTGGCCGAGGAGCTGAATCAGTTGTATGTGACGACGGCGATCGCGAAGGGGGTGACGCGCGGCAAAGCCATCTTCCGGCACGCCCTGAAAAACGCGCTGATCCCGGTGATCACCGTCCTGGCGCTGCAATTCGGATCGCTGCTGACCGGCGCGATCATTACCGAGCAGATCTTCTCCTGGCCCGGTTTGGGGCGCCTGCTGATCCAATCGATCAACACGCGCGATTACCCGCAGGTGCAGGCGTCGATTCTCGTCATCGCCGTTACGTACATCATGGTGAATTTTGCGAGCGATCTTTTGTATGGAGTGGTTGATCCGCGTATCAAGCTGGAATGAGCTGTCAGCTGTCGGCTCTCGGGCCCCCCGACAGCCGACAGCCGACAGCCGAGAGCCCATGAAAGCACTGAAGCGCCTTCTCAAGAACTTCGCGTTCACGTCAGGATTGATCCTGACCGTCGCGCTGGTCGTCGTGGCGCTCGCCGCTCCCCTGCTCTCGCCGTTCGATCCCGATGTACAGGACACCGCACGGCGGCTGGAGGCGCCGTCGCATCAACATCTGCTCGGACTCGATGATCTCGGCCGCGACGTGTTGTCGCGAATCCTCTACGGGGCGCGCGTGTCGCTGCGCGTCGGATTCAGCGTCGTCATTCTCGCCTCGCTCGTCGGCGTGACCCTCGGCGCAATCTCCGGCTACTTCGGCGGGTTCGTCGATGTCATCGTGATGCGGCTCTGCGACATCCTCCTCGCCTTTCCCGGGATCCTTCTCGCCATCGCGCTCGTGGCGGTGATGGGACCGAGTCTGAACAACGTGATCCTGGCGCTGGCGACGATCGGCTGGGTCGGATACGCGCGTCTCGTGCGCGGTCAGGTGTTGAAAGTGCGCGAGATGGAGTACGTGACGGCGGCGCGAGCGCTGGGAGCGAGATCACCGCGTGTGATCGTTCTGCACGTGCTGCCGAACGTGATCAATCCCGTGATCGTGATGGCGACTCTCGGACTCGCCGGCGCGATTCTGGCCGAAGCCGCGCTGTCGTTTCTGGGACTCGGAGTGCAGCCGCCGACACCCTCGTGGGGCGCGATGCTCACCTCCGGCCGCCGCTATCTCGGCTTCGCCAATCATCTGGCGATCTTCCCCGGCATCGCCATCATGCTCGCGGTCATGGGCCTGAACTTCTTAGGCGACGGTCTCATCGACGCGCTCGATCCGAAGTACCGGAAGATGATCGGCTAGTGCTGGGTCAATTCGGACCTGGTGAAAACACGATCCCGCGCGGACCGCCATCAACCGTGGGGACGAACACGTCGATGAACGCGCCGCTCTTGCCGTCGAAGCGAAGAATCCTTCCACCGCTTCCATCCGAGTCACTGACGTAGAGGTTTTGATCCGGGCCGAACGCGATGGCCAGCGGATAAAAACCGCTCAGCGCGGCGAATACCGCGCTGCTGAAATTTCTGACGGCACGTACGCGCGCTGACGGTCTTTCGAACCGAAGGATGTTGTTCGCAACTTGTCCAATGTTGGCGACAAACAATGCCCCGTCGGGACCGAACGCAATGTCCCACGGCATGCCCAATCCCCCCTGACCGGTCGTCGCCAGCACATCGACGAAATCGCCGCTGAGACCATCGAAGCGCACAATCTCGCTTTTGAAGCCGGTACATCCATTCGGACCCATCACGCATGAGTCGTAGTTGGTCACGTATAGATTGCCGTCGGGACCGAAAGCGATTGCATGCACTTCGAAAAGTTGGTGACCGTGCGTAAATTCTTCGATGAACGCGCCGGTCACAATGTCGAAATGGAGCACGTTCCCGCGACCGGCGGCGTAGAGGTTGCCGTCCGGACCGAAGGCCACATCGAAAAATGCGCCGGAGTCGACGAATGTCGAGATGGAGCCGGCGTTGCCGGCGAAAGGTCCCTGGACGCGCATGATCGCGTCACTGCCAGTGCCGAAGTTCGCGACGTAAAGGTTGCCATCCGGTCCGAACGCCAATCCCCACGGCCGGCGGGTGACAGGTGCCGCATAAACTGCGGCGCTCTTTCCCGGACCGGGCCGCGGACCCTGCATCGCACTTCGCGGTCCGTAGTAACGCTGGACGCTCGAACTGAAGAAACCGCTCACATAGAGATCGGACGAGTGCGGAAGCGGCGCCAGCGTTGTGGCCGCAAGCAAAAGTTTTGCGATGAAGTCGTGCACACGAACATCTTACGGCGCTCGATCTGAAGTCGCGGAGGATGATCGTGTGAAGACAACGACCTCTCTCGCGTTCGCGTAGCGGAACGTACGCAACGGCACGAAGCCACCGGCGCGCATCGTCGCCCGGATGTCCGGCGTCAGATCGCTTTCATACAGGCACACGGCATCCGCGCCGCGAATCGCCGCCGCCAGTCCGCGCGGCGGAGTGCCGATGTCGAGAACGGCCATGCGATCGGTGAAGTAGAGCCGGTCGCCGTAGGCCCAGAGCTGCGACATCGTCACGGCACTGATGCGCCGATCGGCGCCGAGCATCTGCGCCGCCTCCACCGCGGGCATCGATTTTTTCGTGAGGAATCGGAGACCGTAGAGCTGCCAGACGATGCCGATCGCCACAAGCGCGATTGCAGTTCTGCGCTGCCGCATCGCGCCGAAGCCGATCGCGGCGAGAAGCATCGCGAACGGAATCACGCCGTGCAGATAGCGCAGCTCCTTGTGGGCGACGAGCGACAACGCGGTCATCGGGATCAACACGAAGGCGGCGAGAAGCCTCTCGCGTCGCGCGTGCCAAAGAAAAGGCAGCAGCGCCGGAGAGAACCATCGCGTGAGATTCAGCAGGTACCACCACGCGCTCTGATGTTTCAGGCGCGACGCGAAGTCGGACTCGAACAGTGTCAGCGCGGCGAATTTGCGCACGCTGCCGAACCACTCGCCCCAAGTCATGAAATCGAAGAGGCCGACGACGAGGGCAACCGTCACAGCGAACGCCGCAGCCAACACAACGGCGCGTTTTCGCGCGGCGATCAGGAGAGGCAGAAGGAACACGCCCTCGCTGAATCGATCGGCGAAGGCGATTCCGCAGAGCGCACCGGCGGCAATCGCATGGAGTGCCGATGCGTCGCGCACGAGCAGAGAAAGAGCCGCGAGGATGCACGTCGTAGCGATGGTCCGTGGATAGACCGTGCTGGCGAAGCCGAACACGATCCAATGCAGCGCGAAGAGCGCCGCGGCGACGCGCGCGATGCGATGGCCCTCTCCCACCGGGAGAGGGTGGCCCTGACGTCGAGCGAAGCGAGAGGGAGGGGCCGGGTGAGGGGCACCCCTCATCCGCCGCTGCGCGGCACCTTCTCCCGGCGGGAGAAGGACGAATTCGAGCGCGAGCGCGTAGATGAGAACCGTGCTGATCGCCTGGGCGATGATCGACGGAAGCGTGGCCATGACGATGAGCGTGCGCACATCAGTGAGGCCGCATTTCGCGCCGAGCCACACAAATGGCGCGACGATGACGTCGGGAACGAAAACAGAACGGATGTCCCACGCTCTGTACTTGAACCCGACCGCGACGCGAAAGGCTTCGGCGAGAATCTCGACGTCGTCGCCGGTCAGGAATCCGAAGTAGTGCCACGCCATCCACACTTCCGCTGCGGCGGTCGTGACGACCAGCGCGACGAGAAACGTAGAATCGGCCGATGATCCGCGACGTTCGCGCGAAACCATTCGCGCTCGAGTATCCACCGAAGCGCGTCGTTTCGCTCGTCCCCTCGCTCACCGAGACCCTCTTCGACCTCGGCGCCGGCGACGAGGTCGTGGGCATCACCGACTTCTGCATCTTTCCGGAGAATCTCGATCGTCCTCGACTCGGAGGAACGAAGAATCCGCGCGTCGAGGCCATCCGCGCGCTGCAGCCCGATCTCGTGTACATGAATCTCGAAGAGAACCTCGAGCGCCATGCCCGAGCCATCGAAGAGTTCGCGCCCGTTTTCGTGACGGAGCCGAAGAGCGTCGCCGACGTCATGGCGCTGATCACGACGCTCGGCGAGATTCACGAGCGCCAGCAAAACGCGACACGCATCAACAGCGACATCAAGAGAGAGCTCGACGCCATGCCGCGACGCCCATTCACGTTCGCCTGTGCGATCTGGAAACGTCCGTGGATGTGGTGCGGCGGCGATACGTACATCTCGAATCTCGTCGAATGCGCGGGAGGCCGCAACGTGCTCGCGGACGAAAAACGCTATCCGATGCGAGCGCCGGAGAGCGTGAAAGCAGACGTGATCTTTCTGCCCGACGAGCCGTACCTGTTCACGGAAGCCGATGCGCGAGAATTCGACGCGCGCGTGATCGGCCCTTTTCCCGGTCACCTCTTTACGTGGCACGGCGCGCGAACGCTCCTCGGACTCCGCTTTTTGCGGAGTGTAGCGGCGCGCTTCAGCGCGCCGTCGGCGTGCTGAAGCACGCCGCTACACTACGTCTCGAGTAACTCTTCCGCCCAGCTCCGCAGAGTCTCTTCGACGGCTTCGAGCTGTTTCGAGAAGAAATGGTCCGCCCCGGTCACGATCACGCTCTCCGCGTTGCGCACGTTCTGAACGAGCTTCTCGAGCTTGGCGACATCGCCGTGATCGTCCTGCGTGCCATGGATGAACAGCATCGGTTTCTCGCAGAAGCGCAGATATCCGAAATCGTATTTGTTGACGGGGGTGCCGATCAGGAACAGCGCGTTGACGGATTCGACCTCGCACGCCGCGCGCGAGGCAACCCATGCGCCGAACGAGAACCCACCAGCGAAGACTTTCACGCCGGGGTGTTTCTTCATCATCCAGTTCAGAGCGGTGAGAAAGTCATCCTGCTCGCCTTCGCCCGCGTCGAATGTGCCTGCGCTCGCGCCGACGCCGCGGAAGTTGAATCGCAGCGTGGACACGTTCGCGTTCTCCAGTCCGCGCGCGGCGCGGAAGACCACTTTGTTGTGCAGCGTGCCGCCGCCGGTCGGCAGCGGATGGCAGATCACCGCCACCCCTTTCGGATCCTGAAGCTCGCGATAGAGCGACTCCAGGCGTCCGGCCTTCCCGTAGAGATCGACGTGCCGTAGCGGTTTCGGATTCACAGCAGCTCGGAAGTGACCTCGCGCGCCGGTGCGAGCTTCACCAGGATTCGATCGCCATCGATCTTCACTTCGTGCGTAACGATCGTCACCTCGGAATTGCCCGTGCAGACGCCGCTCTCGACGTCGAAGCCCCACAGATGCCATGGGCACACGATCTCGTTGACAATCAGATCGCCTTCACCCAGGGGACCGCCGCGATGAGGGCATGTGTTGTCGCTGGCGAAGAAGCCGCGTGTCGTGTGATACAGCGCGATCGCGCGAACGCCGATCGTCACTGTTTTCGCGCGTCCGATGGGAAGCTCACTCACGCTTGCGACGTCGACGAACTCCTCCATTCGCGGCGCGGAAGATAGCACTACGCGAACCAAACGGGACGCGGAATCCCATCGCGACCGACCTCCGCTTTCCCATCGCCCCACACGCCCGGAATCGGCGTCGCGCACTGCGGGCACTTCCCGTCCTTCAACCGAAATGATGTCACCCGGAAGCCGAAGCGATCGATGACCACGGTGTTGCACTTCGGGCAATGCGTTCCTTCGAGGTCGCCGAAAGCGCCGGGAATGTTGCCCGGATAGATGTAACGCAGACCGGCGCGCTTGCCGATCTCGTAGGCGCGCATCAAATGCTTCGTCGTCGTATTCGCGTTATCGGTCATCTTGTAGTCCTGATGAAACGCCGTGACGTGCCACGGGATGTCGACATCGACGCCGGCGAGGAACTCGGCGATCTTCGTCAACTCTTCATCGGAATCGTTGAAGCCGGGGATGACGAGCGTGACGATCTCGAGCCAGATCTTCCGCTGCTTGAGGCCGCGGATGGTGTCGAGCACCGGCTGCAGCGTGCCACCGAGGTCGCGGTAGTGAGCGTCGCTGAAACCTTTGAGGTCGATCTTGTAGAGATCGATGTGCGGCGTGATGAAGTCGAGAACGCGCTCGGTGCCGTTGCCGTTCGAAACGTACGAGCAAACGAGTCCCGCCTTCTTCGCTTCCTTGAAGACTTCGACGGCCCATTCCGAAGTGATCAGCGGCTCGTTGTACGTGGACGTGATCACCTTCGCGCCGTGTGTCTTCGCGAGCTTGATGAGGTCCGACGGCTCGACATCCATCGGCGGGGCGCCGGCGACAGGATCGCGGAGTGCCTGCGATGTCACCCAGTTCTGGCAATACCCGCAGTGATAGTCGCAGCCGAGCATTCCGAAGGACAACGCCAGCGCGCCGGGATAGGCATGGAAGAACGGCTTCTTCTCGATCGGGTCGACCTGCAGCGCGGCGACGTATCCGCGCGGCACCTTGAGCACGCCATCCTCGTTGTACCGTACCTTGCAGATCCCTTTCAGACCGTTGAGGATCTTGCAGCGATGGCCGCAGGAGTAACAACGCACTGCCTTGTTGTCGAGATGATCGACGAGCTCCGGAGCGGCTTCAGCCGTTCGCGTCGCGAGAATTTCTCCCAGAGTTGCACTCATTGGAACTTCAAACAGCGGATGGGCTCAACGCCTTCCGCAGCCGCAGCCACTCGCCGATCCGCCACATCGACGCCGCGCACCAGTAGCAGATCACAGCCATAACCATGCCGGCGATCCCATCGAGCAGATAGTGCCACCCTGTCACAACAGAGCCGATCAGAATCGTCAGCGCAAAGATGCCGAAGACGATCTCGCCGTAGACCCAGAGGCGTCGCATCCAGAGAAACGCGAACGTCTGAAACGCGACGTGAAGGCTCGGGAACGCCGCCACGCCGAACATGAGCTGGATATTCGACAGCGATCCCCCGCCCGGGAGTCGAAGCACGGCCCGATAGTTCTTCATCAGCAACGCCTGGAAGTTCTGCGTCAGAGCCAGGCCGTTCGCGAATGGCAGCCACACGTCGGGAAAGCGCAACGCCGGGCCGAGCGACGGGATCATCATGTAGAGCCACGCACCGGCAATCCAGAGCAGGCTGTTGCCGCTGGCGAACGCTGCGCGCAGACGCCGGCTCGGATCCGAGAGAAAGAAGATGAACGCCACGCTCATGCTGGCGAAGAAGATGCGCGCGTACGACCAGTCGATCGCCGTGAGGACGAGGCGCTGCGAAAACAGATCGAGAAAAAAAATGTTCGGCGCATAGCCGAAGAACATCCGCTGCTCGATGTCCCACAGCTCCTGATCGTAGAGCACCGGGTGCACGAGGGGGACGACCAGCTTGATCCAGAAGTACGTGTGGATCATCAGCGCTCCGAAGATCACGAGGCGCACCGTGTCGATTAACCAGCCCGCGCTGCGCACGATGCGCCAGTACTTGCGCAGCTCGCCGCGATACCACGCGATCGCGCCTCGCACGGCCACGCCGATGCCTACGTAGGTCGTCAGCGTGGGAATGAATGATGTGAACGTGTCGGGGATCGACGTGAGCACGATCGGATTCGCCGGCGCGACGATCACAAAGATCACGATGAAGTTGGCGACCGTGAAAATCTCGAAGAAGTACGGACGCCAACGAAGCTGACGATTCGTCGTCATCAGTCGGCGGGAACGGGTTGGGGGTTCGCCGGCAGAAAGTAGAGAGCGACCGCAACGACCGCGTAGACGGCGAGAAGTTGCACGCCTTCATACCAGTTCGTCTGGCCGTCGATCACGAGATACGCGAACACCGCGACGGCCAGGCCGACGGCGAGAATCTCGAAGGGCGTGAACACGAGATCGAGTGGATTTCCGAGCGGATAGGACAGAAAGACCAGAAGCGGCGCGACGAAGAGCGCGATCTGCACACTCGACTGCATGGAGATGTTGAGCGACGTGTCCATCTGGTTGCGCATCGCCAGAAGCACGGCGGTCGAATGTTCGGCCGCATTGCCGACGATCGCCACCACGATGAATCCGAGGAAGACTTCGTTCATCGCCCACGCCCGCCCGGCACTATCCACCGCGTGTACCAGCCCCTCGGCGACAAAGCCCATGACCACACTCGCCCCAACCAGCACGAGCAACGCCTTGCGAACGGGCCACAGTTCCCTTTCCTCGACTTCGGGGGCGATCTCACTGACTGCGTTGAGCCGCTCACGATGCGTCCGGAACGTGAACAGCAGTCCGAGACCATACGAGATCAGCAGGATCACGGAGACACCGATCGAGACCTGGTGGATCAACTCCGGATGATGAAGTCGCGATGCGGCGCGGAAGAAGAGCGCCGGCACGAGCGCAGCGGAAACAGCGAGGATGAGCTGACCGCACTGCGACTCCGCGGCCAGCGCATTGAACTTCACTGTCTGTCGTTTCCAGCCACCGGCGATCATCGATATCCCGGCGACGAAGAGCAGATTGCCGACAACCGAGCCGCTGAGAGAGGCTCGCACGACATCCATCAGCCCTGCTCGGATCGCGAAGATGGCGATCACGAACTCGGCAAAGTTTCCGAACGTGGCGTTGAAGAGAGCGCCGTACGTCGGTCCCATCCGATGCGCGAGATGCTCCGTGCTGCGGCCGATCCACGCCGCGACCGGAAGTACAGCGAGGCAGGAGAAGGCAAACTGCCAGACGAGATTGCCGTGCCGGAACTGCAGGAAGATCGCGATGGGAACCGTCGCGTAGAGAATCCAGGCGGCGATGCGCTTCATTGAATGCAGTTTATCCTGAGGCATGTCGTTCATCCTCACTGAGGCGCGCGATCACGTCACGACGATCACGCTGAACCGGCCCGACAAGCTCAATGCGTTCGGCGGCACGATGCGCGAGGATCTTCTGGCCGCGTTGCGCGGCGTGGAGGTCGACTCCGATTGTCGGGTCGTCGTCCTGACGGGCGCTGGGCGCGCGTTCTCCGCCGGCGGCGACTTGGAAGCGATGGCCGCGCTGCAGAAGAGCGGCGACGTCGAGGCCTTTCGGAAATTGCTCGACACCGGCGCCGAGATCGTCCGGCAGATCGCCACGATGGCGAGGCCGGTGATCGCGTCGATCAACGGCGTGGCTGCCGGCGCCGGATGCAATCTCGCTCTTGCCTGCGACTATCGCATCGCTTCCGATCAGGCCAAACTCGGTGAGACGTTCGTGCGCATCGGGCTGCATCCCGATTGGGGCGGGACGTGGTTTTTACCGCGACTGGTCGGCCGCAGCTCCGCTCTCGAGCTCATGATCACGGGTCGGTTGGTCGAGGCGGAAGAGGCGCTGCGCATCGGCATGGTCGATCGAGTCGTGAATGCGGCTACGCTCGCCGATGAGACCGCGAGGCTGGCGCGCGCGATCGCTTCAGGACCGCCGCTGGCGATCGCGGCGATCAAGCACGCTCTCACCAGGAGCGAAGAGAACGATCTCGCTGCGCAGCTCGCGCTGGAGAGTGAGCATCAGTTGCGCGTGTTTCTATCGAAGAACGCCGAAGAGGGGATGAAAGCCTTCTTCGAAAAACGCGCGCCGAACTTTGAAGGCAAGTGACGATGCGGTCGTCGGTCGTAGGTCGTAGGTATCGTGGGCCTTTGACCGCTGAGGCCCCCGACACCTACGACCCATGACCTACGACCTAAAGCCGCCTGGCGATAACCAGCGTCTGATCATCCTTCTGCGGGGCGTCGCCGACGAAGTTGTCGACGGCGGCGGCGATGCGGTCGCGAAGCTCGTTCGGGGAAGCGTCGATGTGCTCGCGCATCAACTCTTCGAGTCTTTCGTTCTCGAATTCCACGCCGGCGGCATTCTCAGCCTCGGTGATGCCGTCGCTGTACAGCACCGCGCACGATCTCGCCGGGAACGGCCGGCGCTGGGTCATGTAGCGCGTCTGCCCCATGATCCCGATCGGCAATCCGTGAGATTTGAGTTGGTCGATGCGTCCATCGACCATGACGTATGCCGGGTTGTGGCCGGCATTCACATACTCGAGCACGTCGTTTTCGCGATCGATCGAGACCATGATCATGGTCACGAACTTGTTCTCCGCCGACCAGCGGTGAATGTGTTTGTTCAGCTCCGTGGCGATGTCGCCGAGCTCACGACCCTCCGCGAACAGAAGCTGCACCGCGGCGTGCAGCGCGGAGACGAGCAGCGCCGCCGGCATCGACTTTCCTGACACATCGGCGACGAGCATGCTCATAACACCGTCGCGCTCGACGAACGTGTGATAGTCACCGCCGACCTGACGCGCCGGACGCGAGAGCGTGGCGATCTCGAGCTCGTCGGCGTACGGAATCGACTTCGGCAGAATGTCGCGCTGGATCGTCGCGGCCAGCTCGAGCTCGCGGTCCATACGCTGTTTCTCGAGCGCTTCTTTGTGCAGGCGCGCGTTCTCGAGGGCGACAGCGGCCTGCGTCGCGAAGAGAGAGAGAAGGCGAAGCTCATTCGCTTCGAATGCGCCGACCGCGCCTTCGCGCGTCTCGCGATCGGCGGCAGCGAGAACACCGATGATCGCGTTGTTCCCTTTGATCGGCACCGCCACAAATGCGGAGCAGCCTGGAAACACACACTCCGTGTTCTCCTCGAATGTCAGCGGCGTCCCCTCGGTGACCAGTTGCGCGGCGAGCTCGCGATCGAGAAAATCCTCGCGCACGTCGCCGAAGGAGCGGAAGAGGACGAAGCGATCGCCGTCGCGGAGAAAGAGCGCCGCGCGGCGCGCGTTCGTGAGCGAGATCATGCGGAAGAGGATCTCGTCGGCCAGCTCGTCGATGTTCAACGTCGAGGCGATCGACAGGCCGATGTCATAGAGCGATTCCAGCTCCCAGAGTCGGTACTTGAGCTGGAAATCGCCCTCGCGCGTCTCCTGCAGGAGCCGTTGATTCGTCATGATCGTGCTGACGAAGTCGGCGGCGGCGCGCACGAGCGCGAGATCGTCGTCCGATCCGCGACCGGAAAGCGCGAGGACGCCGACGTCCTCTCGATAGCCGCGCAGCCGAACGACCACGGCCGGGCGTGGATCGACGGCCGGATCATTCTGCGTATCGAGGATTTCCGGCGCCACGCACTGCTGCGACTTCGCCGCGAGCTTCATCGGCGCATCGCGCCCCCCGCGCAGATAGAGCGCGCCGATTTCGAACGGCGTATGGCGCGTGAATGCTTCGAGGATCTTCGCGGCGTCAGCAGGAAATGAAGCGCGCTCGAGCTGCTGCAGATCGTGGAGGAAATCGGCGAAGCGATGGGCCGTGCGGGTCATGGCGCTGGGGGCGATTATCTTCGAATTCTCCGGCAATCTTCCTTCCCCTTTCCAGACTCGCTCGCCATGAGAGGCGATCTTGAGTAGTACGCACAGCGCTAGAGGAGGTTGCGATGAAGGCAGAAGACAGCGGTCCCGTACTCGTGGGTGAAGAATTCCTGTCGTTGGTCAGTCATGAGATCAAGAACCCACTGACATCGATCACCGGCTACGCGGACTTCGCTGAGGATGCTGTCAAAAACAACGATCAGAGCTCCGCGTTGGAGAGCCTGGAGATCGTTCGCAGCGAGGCGCGCCGGATTTTGAGGCTGGCCGAGGATCTCCTCGATGTCTCTTGCGTGAAGGCGGGCAAATTCCGGATCAATATCGGCGAGGTCGATCTGCCTGGCATCGTGCGACAGGTCGTTATGCGGTATGCGACCACATCCGCACGCGAGATCGAAGTATGTGCGCCTTCGCTGTTCCCGATCATTCGAGGAGACTCATGCCGCATCGCTCAGGTGATCGAGAACCTGGTCTCGAACGCGATCAAGTACTCGCCCCATGCGACGCCGATTCACATCTCGCTCGACGCCGACCACGTCGCGGTGCGTTTTTCGATCACGAACGGCGGCACGATGATTCCGCCGGAAAAGCTGGCGATGCTGTTCCAGCGATTCTCGCGGTTACGAATGGACGGCGACGCCAACGGGAGAAGGAAAGGCACAGGGCTCGGACTGTTCATCTCCAAGCAGATCGTGAAGATGCACGGCGGATCGATCGTTGTGACCTCCACCGAAGCGGAGGGAACAACGTTTACGATCGAGTTGCCGTGCGGTGTTGACCTTGAACAGCCGAACTGATTCAGAGTGAAGCGGTCGGGCTCGTGCGCGACCAGAGAACGAGCGAGTCGGCGCCGATGCGGATCTCATCGCCGCTGCGGAGCTCGATCGAGCCGACGACGCGATTCCCGTTCACGAAGGTTCCGTTCCGGCTGCCGAGATCCTGGAGCGTGACCGTCCCATTCCCGACGACGAGGCGCGCGTGATGTCGCGAGGTGGCCGAGCCGTACAGCGGAATGGCCACCTCGTAGCCGCGCCCGATGAGCTGCTCGCCGGCGTGAAGTGGAAATTCGCGGTCGTTGTAGACGAGGACGAACTCCACCGACATGTCGGCCGCTTCGCGCGGCACGCCGCTGACTTCGCCGATGAACTTGTATCCCTTTCGCGAAACCGTCTCGACATATTTGGGGTCATCTGCGTCATCGCCCAGGACCGAACGAAGCTCCGTGACGGTGCGATTGAGCGTCGCGTCGTTGACCACCACATCGCTCCAGATCTTGTCGAGCAGCTCCTCCTTCGACACGACACGCCCGGCATTCTCAATCAGATAGACGAGCAGATCGAAACACTTCGGCCGAATGGCGACCCTTTCGTCTCCTTTGCGCAGGTCGGCCCCTTCGACGTCGAGGCTGAAGGGGCCGAAGGAGAAACGAAGGGAGTGCGACATAGATCGTTCAAGGGATTGTGCTCGTGCCGCTCGTCCCTGACGTTCCTCCAGTTGCAGATGTTGCCGTATTGCCCTGCGTGGTGCTGCCGACTTCCAATTCCGGATCAGACTTCTTATGTTTGTTCTTGTGGTGAATCATCACAATGTAGTTGTAGGGCTTGCATTGCGTGAAGTCTTTCGCTGTCATCGTGCAATCAGTCGGTGACGCCGTGCAATTGGCGGGAACGTGGGCTTTGTCATTCGGCTTCTTTGTCCCCGCGTCGGTTGTCGTGTTATCGACGAATCGCACCTCTTCGACCTTCGGCGTGTTGTCTCCAGGTTTGGGTGCGTGGTCCGGTTTCGGCTTCCATGTGACGAGCTGCCCCTCGTAAAGCCAGACCTTGTCAGCTTCCACCTTATTGTCGTTGTCGTGGACTTTCACATCCACGATGCAAGGGTCCGTACAGAGCGTGGCCGTGCTGGGCATGCAGGTCAGAGTGACTGTCGTCGTCAATGCACTCATTGCGGCCGTGGACATGGTGCCGCTCGTTGCGGTGGTTGTTGTAGTCGTCTGAGTCTGCTCCTTCGTGCATTCGGCGACTGTAAAAACGGCCACGAAGACGATAAACGTCAGTGCGCCACGAAGTATCTTCATATCCGCGATCCTTTCTTCGGTTCCTCTGTTGAAGCACTTTCCTCGGATTCACTGCCAGCAACGCTGGCAGCAACTGATCGCTATGTCGGCGAACCGTTCGTGATGATTCGATCGCGATAGGCCTTTGTCGACCGCAACGTGGCGAACTCCGGGTCGCGGTCGAGCTCGAACAACTGAT
>DASYUK010000486.1:0-8078 GCA_036001325.1 Thermoanaerobaculia bacterium | reverse complement strand
CGCCTGCTCTTTTGCAGCATTCGCTGCGGTGAAGCCGAAGATGGGTTTGTCTTTGGTTTGGGCGAAGGATGTTGTTGCGATGAGGAAAGTGATCGTCAGTGCTCGTCTCACCATGGCGGCGCATTGTAGTCGGTCGTAGGTCGTGGGTCGTAGGTACCGTGGGCCTCAGCGCCCAAAGGCCCACGATACCTACGACCTACGACCCACGACCGGTACAATGCGCCGCCATGTTGAAACGTGCATTCGCGATCACGCTGATCGCCGCAGCCACCGCTGTCGCCCAAACCAAGGACAAACCCATCTTCGGCTTCACCGCAGCAAATGCCGCAAAAGAGCAGGCGCTCGAAGCGCAATTCGATGCGCAGCTCAACCGCGACAACCTCCGCGACTGGATGAAGCGCCTCTCAGCGCGCCCGCATCACCTCGGATCGGCGTACGACAAGGACAACGCTGAGTTCATCGCGTCGCTGTTCAAATCGTGGGGCTACGATACGGCGATCGAAGAGTTCCGCGTTCTGTTTCCGACGCCGAAGACGCGCGTCGTTGAGATGATTGCGCCGGAGCGTTACACGGCGAAGCTGTTCGAGCCGCCGGTGCCCGGCGATGCGACATCAGGTCAAAGCAACGAGCAGTTGCCGGTGTACAACGCCTACTCGATCGACGGCGACGTCACCGGCGATCTCGTCTACGTCAACTACGGCATTCCCGCCGATTACGAGCTGCTCGAGCGCAACGGCGTCGATGTCAAAGGAAAGATCGTCATCGCGCGCTACGGCGGATCGTGGCGCGGCATCAAGCCGAAAGTGGCGGCGGAGCACGGCGCAATCGGCTGCATCATTTACTCCGATCCGCGCGACGACGGCTACTACCAGGGCGACGTCTATCCGAAGGGCTCTTATCGCAACGAGAATGGCGCACAACGCGGATCGGTGATGGACATGCCGATTCATCCGGGCGATCCGCTCACGCCCGGCGTCGGCGCGACGAAAGATGCGAAGCGCCTCACCAAAGAAGAGAGCGGCGTTCTCACGAAGATCCCCGTTCTCCCCATTTCTTACGGCGACGCGCTTCCGCTCCTTCGCAATCTCGGTGGCCCCGTTGCGCCACCCGACTGGCGTGGCGCGCTGCCGATCACCTATCACCTCGGACCCGGACCTTCTCGCGTGCACATCAGTCTGCAGTTCAACTGGGACCTGGTACCAGCATATGACGTCATCGCGCGGCTCCCCGGAACCGATCGCTCCGATCAGTGGGTCATCCACGGCAATCATCACGATGCGTGGGTCAACGGCGCGGACGATCCCCTCAGCGGTCAGGTGGCGATGCTCGAAGAGGCACGTGCGATCGGACAGCTCGCGAAGAGCGGCTGGCGTCCGAAGCGAACGATTATCTTCGCTGCGTGGGATGGGGAAGAAGAAGGCCTTCTGGGATCGACGGAGTGGGCGGAGATGCATGCGAGTGAGCTGCAGCAGCACGCCGTCGCGTACATCAATTCGGATACAAACGGTCGCGGATTCCTCGACGCCGGCGGTTCGCACACACTCGAACGGCTCGTGACGCAGGTCGCACGCGACGTTCCCGATCCGCAGCGCGGCGTCTCGGTCCTCGAGCGTCTTCGCGCGCGCGAGCTCGCCAACGCGAAGGAGACGGAAAAGCTGAAGGAGCTTCGCGACCGCGAGCTGATTCGACTCTCCGCTCTCGGCTCCGGTTCCGACTACACGCCGTTCATCCAACACCTCGGCATCGCCGCGCTCAACATCGGTTATGGCGGCGAGGATGGCGGCGGGTCATATCACTCGATCTACGATTCATTCGATCACTACACGCGCTTCGGCGATCCCGGATTCCATTACGGCATCGCGCAGGCGAAGACGAGCGGAAGGCTGATGTTGCGCCTGGCGAACGCCGACGTTCTGCCGTTCGAGTACACGACGCTCGCGAACACTCTGTCGCGCTACGTCGAGGAGCTGACGAAGCTCGCCGACGACTCGCGCCGCGATATCGAGGAGCGCAATCGAATGGTGCGCGAGAAGACATTCGAGATTGCGGCCGACCCGACTAAACCGTTCGTCGCGCCGAAGATTCAGGAACCGGCGCCGTATCTGAACTTCGCTCCGCTGGAGAATGCCGTCGCGCGACTCAAGCGTGCGGCGAGCGATTACGAGCGCGTCGCTTCGGCGATGCCGTCGGATGATGCGGCAATGAACGTACGCGTGGATCGAGCGCTCATGCGCGCCGAGCAATCGCTGCTCCGATCAGAAGGCTTGCCGCGACGACCGTGGTTCCGTCACCAGATCTACGCACCGGGCTTTTACACCGGCTACGGAGTGAAGACTCTGCCTGGCGCTCGCGAAGCGATCGAGCAAAAGCAATGGACGGAGGCGAATCAGCAGATCGAGATCGTGTCGAAAGTGATCGAGGGTTACGCTGCGGAGATCGATCGTGTCGCTGCTAGTGTGCAGAGGAAGGGCGACTAGGCAGCATGTAGACGACCTCGCCCTTTTTCGACATGCCGAGGTCCTCGCGGGCGATCTTCTCGACGGCCCAGGTGGATTTTTTCGCGCTCTCGATCTCACCGCGCAGCCGCGCGTTCTCCGCTTGCAACCGATGGATATTTGTCTGCAACTCGGCCACGCGGCGGCGCGCCTGCTGAAGCTCGGCGATGCCGCGGGCGCTGAAGAAGAACGACACGAGGAATACGACAGTGAGTACACCCGAGAGAAGGATGACCGCCTTCAGTGTCACTTGAGTGGCACGCCGCGAGTCGTGCGTCGAGACCGGGGCGGGCATCTGCCACTTAGTATAATCCGGTAGTGAAGCGTGACTCTGCCTCGAACCCGCTGACCGAACGGTACGCCTCACCCGAGATGTCGTACCTCTTCTCGGCGGATTACAAATTTCGCACGTGGCGCCGACTCTGGATCGCGCTGGCCGAGGCGGAGAAAGAGCTCGGGCTTCCGATCACGGAAGCGCAGATCGCGGAGCTCAAGGCAAACGCCGAGACGATCAACTACGCCGACGCGGAGCGCCGCGAGCGCGAGATCCGACACGATGTGATGTCGCACATCTACGCCTACGGTCTCCAGGCGCCGTCCGCGAAAGGCATCATCCACCTCGGCGCCACGTCCGCGTACGTAACGGACAACACCGACATCCTTCAGATGACCGAAGCGCTGCGCGTCGTGCAGCGGCGGATCGTCAATCTGATGGCGAAGCTGCGCGAGTTCGCTTGGCAATGGCGCGCGACACCAACGCTCGCGTTCACGCACTTTCAGCCCGCACAACTGACGACCGTCGGCAAGCGCGCCACGCTATGGCTCTACGATCTTTTCCTCGACTATCGCGAGATCGAGTTCCGCGAATCATCGCTCGCGCTCCTCGGCGTCAAAGGGGCGACAGGGACGCAGGCGTCGTTCCTCAATCTGTTCGACGGCGATGAATCGAAGGTGCATCGCCTCGAGCAGCTCGTCGCCGAGAAGCTGAGGATGCGTCGCAGCTATCCGGTGTCGGGGCAGACGTACTCGCGCAAGGTCGACGCCCAGGTGATCAGTGCATTGTCCGGCTTCGCGCAGTCGGCGTCGAAATTCGGTTACGACATGCGACTGCTGCAGCATCTGCACGAGATCGAAGAGCCGTTCGAAGAAGAGCAGGTCGGCTCCTCGGCGATGGCCTACAAGCGCAATCCGATGCGCGCGGAACGTCTCGACGCGCTGGCGCGCCATCTGATCGTGAACTCGCTCAATCCGGCGCTCACCGCGGCGACGCAGTGGTTCGAGCGGACTCTCGACGACTCGGCAAATCGGCGCATCGCCATACCGGAAGCGTTCCTCGCGGCTGACGCACTCGCTTTGATCTACGACAACATCGCCGCCGGGCTCGTCGTGCACGAAGATGTGATCGCCGCGAACGTGCGGCGCGAGCTGCCGCTGATGATGACTGAGAACCTGATGATGGAGGGCGTGCGGCGGGGAGGGGATCGACAGGTGTTGCACGAGCGGGTGCGGATTCACTCACAGGCCGGCACCGATGCTCTGCTCGATCGCATCGCCGCCGATCCGCTGTTCGGAATCGATCACGCGACGATCGAGCGAATGGCGCGGCCCGATGACTACACCGGGCTGGCGAAGCAGCAGACGGAGCGGTTTCTCATCGAAGAGATCGATCCGCTGCTCGAGGCGCACCGCGCGGAGATTCACGATCGCGCGGCCGAGGTGCGCGTATGAAGTGTGGAAGCCGATTTCTCAATCGGCCGATTCAGAAATCGGCCTCCACACTCGTGATCGTCTTCCTGAGCTACGCCTGCGCGACGACCAAACAACCGGAGACGATCCCCGAAGTCTCGCACGGCATCGCGAGCTGGTACGGCGAAGAGTTCGCCGGACGCACGACCGCGAACGGCGAGATCTTCGATCCGCTGCAGTTCACTGCCGCGCATCGCACGCTGCCGTTTGGCACCCTTGTCGACATCACGAATCCACAGACGAATCAAACCGTGCGTGTGCGCATCAATGATCGCGGGCCGTACATCGGCCAGCGCGCGATCGATCTCTCGTATGCGGCCGCACAGCAGATCGGGTTGATCGAGCCGGGGAGCGGCGACGTCGAGATCAAAGTCGTCAAGATCGGCCGCGGTGATCGCGAGCCTCCGGCACCGTATGAGGTGAAGATCGAGGCGCCGCAAGAAAAAGTCGTCATCGCCTCGGCCGAGCCGCCGAGAGTCGACTTCCCGCTGCCATCGCAGACGATGGCGCCGACGTCGACGAACGATCCCGACTTTCACATCGAAGTGCAGGAGCAGAAGAAGAGTGTGGAGACGCGTCGGCGCGTTTCTGCGGATGGTCGCACGATCGAAGAGGTGCCGCTGAATGGGTCGGCGCCGCTGCCGAAGCCGGCGCGTCGCACACCGCGCACGATCAAGTACATCGTGCAGGTCGGCGCGTTCTCGATCGAGGCGAACGCGAAGCTGTTGCAGGCGCAGCTCACGCGCATCGGCCAGCAGAGCTTCGTCGATCACGAGGATCTCTACCGCGTGCGCATCGGCCCGTTCGCCACGCGCGAACAGGCGGTGAAGGCGCGCACCGCGCTCGAGACGAGCGGCCTCTCCGCGATCATCATCACGGAATAGCCTTCTCCCCCACGGGAGAAGGTGCCGCGAAGCGGCGGGATGAGGGGCGCCCCTCACTCGGCCCCCCTCGCTCCGCTCAGGGCCAGCCTCTCCCGGTGGGAGAGGGGGCTTACATCAACTCCGATTCCGGAAAAAAGAACCCGATCTCGATCTTCGCATTTTCGTCCGAGTCGGAACCGTGGATCGCGTTCTGCTCGATCGATTCGCCGAAGTCCTTGCGAATCGTCTTCGCTTCGGCTTTGGAAGGATCCGTTGCCCCCATGACTTTGCGCAGATGCGCGACAGCGTTCTCGCGCTCTAGGGCGGCGACGTAAACAGGACCTGAGGTCATGTAGTCGACGAGGCCGCGATAGAACGGCCGTTCGCGATGAACGGCGTAAAAACCCTCGGCCTGTTTCTTCGACAGGCTGACTTTTTTGAGAGCGAGGATGCGGAAACCTTCCGACTCGAGGCGGCTGATGATCTTCCCGAAATTTCCCTTGCGCACCGTGTCCGGTTTGATGATTGTGAATGTGCGATTCGACATGGCGCGCGGGATTCTATTTCAGAACTCCGCGATGGCAAGGCCGCCTTCATCGCCACGTGAAGGCGAAGTTGATTTGTCGAGCAAACTCTGGGGTCCTGTTTCGAGCCGCTCAAAGACCTCACCAACTTTCGGAACTTCAAGCTGGCGGAGTACGGAACCAGAATGGCCCATAAATGGGGTCAGGTCTGTCTTTCGTCCTTTTTTCTTCAGGTCGTAGAAAAAACGAGCAAAGCAAAGACCTGTCACCATCCACGACCTGCTTTTTCTTCAGCCCGTAGAAAAAAGGACGAAGGACAGACCTGACCCCCATATGGCCCATATGGCGCGGATGACCTGACCCCCATGGCGCGGATATCGCGCCTGAGTTCCTCTACGAGAGAGCACGCGCCCGATTCGCGTGGTGTTCTCTCGGAATTGGCCGCGCCCCGCGCGCGGATCCTATTTCAGAACTCCGCGATGGCAAGCCCGCCTTCGAAGCTGTAATCAGCGTCGCGCGGAATGGCCTCATCGTCGCGGGAGATGATCGCGTTGCGCAATTCCATCGGGCGCGAGATCTCCACGTCATCGCCGACGATGCACGATTGCAACCGCGCGCTGCCGATACGACAGTCGTCGCCGACGATGCTGTCGCGCACTTCGCCTTTGATCGCGCTGCGCGCGCCGACGGACGATCGCGACAGGTTGCCGAGGATCGTCGAGGTCTGATGAATCACAGAGTCGCGAAAGACGCGCGAGCCTTCGACGACCGGAATCCGTCCCGCCACGGTCATCTCCAGAACGCCTCGCGAAGCGGCGATATAGCGCTGCGGCGTGCCGATGTCGAACCATGGGCCGTCATCGACGACCGCGGCGATCGTCTCCTTCCTGCTCGCAATCAGCGGGATGTAGACCTCGTCGACGATGCCCGAAAACTCCTTGTCCGGCAGATGGCGGAAGATGCGCGAGCTGATGAGGTGCGAGCCGGAGAACATCAGCGGCTCTCCGACGCCGCTCCTGGCGAATCCGGTGATCATGCCGTTGTCGAACCAGACGGCCGTGAAACGATCCTGTTGCGGCGGATGACGAAGCGTTAACGCTGCAAGCGCCTTCTGCTCGCGCCGAACCTCGCGCAGATCATCGTACGGCGGGAACTGAATCGTGTCGCCGTTGACGACAAAAAACTCCTCTTCGTTCTCCAGCAGCGGTCGCACCTTTCGCAGTCCGCCACCCGTTCCCAGGATCTCGGGTTCGAACGAGAAGTTAAATTTGCACCGGTCGCCGTACGCGCCCATCAAATATCGCTCGATCGTCTCGGGCAGATGATGCAGATTGACGATGATCTCCTTCACACCGTAGCGGACAAATCCTTCGACCGCGTAACCGATCAACGGTCGATTGCAGATCGGAACCATCGGCTTCGGCAGTGAGTAAGTGAGCGGGCGCAGTCGGGTTCCGTATCCCGCTGCCAGAATCATCGCTTTCATGCTGTCGGCAGATCCTCGGGTGCAAAAACCATGTTCTCCGGCAGGTCGGCGCGCGTGCGACGGTGCTGGCGGTAGAGATCCGCGTAAGTCTGACGAATCGCCTGATCCATGCTCATGCCGAGCTCAGTGACGACCGTGCGAATGACATCGACCGCCCCTTCGATCTCGAAATAATCGCCGATCGGTGTGCGGTCGAGGACGACTTCGACGTCGCGCACGCGCCAGACCTCGCGAAACTTCTGATAGCGGAAGACCGGTTTGAATCCGAGCGAGTCGAAGAGTTGAATGGCCAGTTCGAAACTCTCCACGCCGGTCTGCACCTCCTCGCGCGACTTGATGCCGCCTTCGATCGACATCGGTCCCTTGTACGTAGCGATCGCGAAGCGACCGAACTTGCGGACGCGCAGCAGCGCCCCTCGCGTGCGCAACTCGCCGCGGCGGTCGAGGACGATATTGTCTTCGAATGTTTCTGCATAGAGCCGGTTTGCGCCGATTTCGCGCAGCCTGCGAATGAGCTCGTTGCGATCGCGCAGCGGAAATTTGACTTCGATCTCCTGGGACATGAGGGCGCTACCCGCGCAGCACCTCCACTCCGGGCAACTTCGCCCCCGAAATGAACTCCAACGACGCTCCTCCTCCCGTCGAAATATGCGTGATGCGATCGGCGAAGCCTGAAGCTTTCACCGCTTCGACCGACTCACCGCCGCCGACGATCGTCGTCGCCTTCGACTCCGCGACCGCGCGCGCGATGGCCATCGTGCCTTTCGCGAACTGCTCCTTCTCGAATACACCCATCGGTCCGTTCCAGAAGATCGTCTTCGCCTTCTTCAATTCGGCGGTAAAGCGCGCGATCGTTTTCGGGCCGATGTCGAGCGCTCGCTGCGGTTCGGACAGGCCGGCGCTGACGTCGACGGTCTCGATCTTCGTCGGCGACTCGAGCGAATCGGCAACCACCACGTCGACC
>DASYUK010000485.1:0-11847 GCA_036001325.1 Thermoanaerobaculia bacterium | reverse complement strand
AGGATCACGCCGCGCGCGTCGGCGAGTTGCGGCTCGTCGATGACCTTCTTCACCACTGGCGACTGCTCGTAGAGGTCCTCGCCGGATGCTGCCGTCACGCTCGGCTGGTCGGTGCGCGTGATGACCCTCCCCTGATCATCGAGAAGGACGAGCACGTCGCTGCCGAACAACGTTCGCCGCTGTTCGAGCTGATCGTTGAGGCTCACCAGATCCGTCGTCGGCTGCGAGGCGCCGGCAAAGTTCTCTTTGATGTAAGCGTAGAAGGTCGGGTCGTTGCCGACGAGCTGCACCGGCACCGCGACGCGCGCGAGGCGCTGGCGCTCCAGATCATCGAAGAGACGCGCCGCGCCGGCGATCGATTTGTTCACCGTATCGCGCGCCACGATGTTGGCGCGCTGAATCGTGATGGCGACCGCAATTCCGACGACCGCTACGATGAGGAGCGCCGTCAGACCGAACAGCTTGAGGACGAGCGGCACACGCGCGCGCTCGACGGAATACATCGGCTTCGCTGGAATTTCGCCGCTGCTCGTCCGGTCCGCTTCCTGCCGCTCCGGCAATCAGTATTCCTTCGGTGCCTGATACGGCTTGCCGACTTTGTTCATGTGCTGCGTGACGCGAAAATTGCGACTGTCGATCATGAGCGTCAGAGGCGAAGGCAGTCCGTTTGCGCCGACGTCGATCGTCGAGTCGATCATGCCCCCCTGCTCGTTCCACGCGACCAGGCGGTAGCGGCCGGGAGGGACATCGAACGCGTAATGTCCATTCGCGTCGGCAAAGCCGAAGTATGGCGTCCAGAGAACGTGAATCACCGCCGACATGTTCGGATGCACGTTGCAGTAGACGTTCACGATGCCGGGCGTGTCGAACTTCTGCGCCTTCCCGGCTCCTCTGCGATAGAGCCCGAGGTCGAAGGAGTTGGCGCTGGAGAGGGAGAAGAGGTTGTGCGAGATCGGATCGTCGTTCGGAAACGTCACCGTCGATCCGACGGGAATCGCCAGGATATGCGGAATCAAGGATTTGTTACGCGTGATCATCTGCACGTTTTCCGCAGGGCGGCGTGGAACCGATCTGGCGCCGATCGGCTCGAGCCAGACCAGCGTTTCGTTCATCGTCGGACGCTGTCCACGCTTCGTGAGAAACCCGACGGAACCGGTCACCGGGGCGGCGTAAAGTGTGTTGGAAAACAGGGCTACAGCGATGACCAGAACAGGCAGAAGTCGTTTCATGTCAATCGGCTCCGGGGGTCGGAAAGTTTAGCATAACGCTCGCGCGCGACCGGCACGAGCGTCGCAGTGGAATGTGGCGCGATTTGTTTGGCGATTTCGAAAGAAAAACGTATCATGCTAACCATGCATGAAAGTGAGAGGGAGGGCGACGGGTGCAATAATCGCCCGCGGTAGCTGTTTCCTTCTCCGAAGTTTCTTTGACAGAAAACAAGTTCCCGCTCCTCCCTTCCACCACGGGGCGAGATGGAGCGGTCGATCCGGTCCGCGACGTCGGCGAGGTGGGTCATGGCGTACGACATGGCGCTTGTTGCGGGTCCACCGGAAATTCATGGGGGAGGAGGTACAAATTTCAAATGGATTGTTCCAATACACCTGAGGGGGCTAGTTCGTAGCATCCCCACCCCGAAAGGGCGCCCAGAAAAGGGCGCCCTTTTTAATTTTGTGGAGGACAGGCGCCCTCGCCTGTCTGGACAGCCGAGGCGGCTGTCCTCCACTCAATCCAGCCGCGGGATGATCGCGCGTCCTCGCTCGAGCGGAATCGGCGGCATCTGCGGCGCGAGAATCGCGCGCAGACGCTCCTGCAACTCCTCCGCGCAATCGAAGACAGAACCGAGCAGCTCGTAGAGCGCTTGCACGTCGGCGGCGCGCAGCCGGCTCGGTTTGCGATCGAGACACGCGTTCGTCTTGCACCTCGGAGTGCAGTACTTGCGCGTCGCTCGTGTCTTGGGAAACCGGGTGCCGCAGTAGGAACAGGTGCCCATCACGCCCTCCCGTCAAACCTGTCGTTCAGGAAAATTATACGCCGAGCGTCACGCGATCGAATCCCGTCTGCTGCGAACGCTGATCCATCACGCCGACAGAAATCTGCGTCAGCCCCGTCGGCACCATCACATCGACGGCGAAGGTGATGCTCTTCCCTTTCAGCGAATCGAACGTGCCCGCCGGCCAGCGGATCTGATGCTCCTGGCGATTCACTTTCGTCGCCGCACCGTGATCGTCGCCGCTGGAGACGTAGACGACGAAACCGCCGACGATCTCCTCCCCCTCTCGATCGAGATGGAGGCTGGCGACCGGAATGAGGACTTTCAAATGCACCTTGCGACGATCGCCTTCGGCGACCGGCGCGTCGGTCGCCAGCGCAATGTGCAGATCGTTGGTCATCGGCGCGGCGACATGATGCGCGAGAACGGCTTCGCGCATCCGGTCGTCGCTGCTCTGCGGCGCCGGCGCGCGCGTCGCGCGAACCCTGTAGCCGTTCTTCGACTTGACGACGAGAGCTCCCGCGGGATCGGTCGCCGGCCCGGTACGGAATCCGATTGAGTAATACGAATCGAGATCCTCGGAGACTTCCGCGAGGGCGAGGCGAGGAGGAGTTCCGTAGAACGCGGTGCCGCCGGTCGTTCGCACGAGCTGGTCGTAACCGGCGCGATTGCCCGATGATGTCGCAAACTGCGCGCGCAGATCGGACGGACGGCTCTCCATGATCTCGCCGCCGCTCTTCTCATTCTGCCCCGGATTGATCGCGTACATCAGGACACCGCCGCGCATCGCTGTCGCCGTCACATCGCGCAGAAGGGGCGCAAGGTCGTACTCGTTCGCTTCGGTGAGGGGTGAAGCCGATCGCGCGCCGCGCTGCAAGACCTGCGGACCGGCGCCCGATTCGATATCCATCTTGATCGAGTTCAGATAGTGAAACAGATCGGAGCCTGGATTCGTCTGCAGCCCCTCGCCGACGATGAGCAACACTTTCTTCTGGGCACTGCGCGGAAAATAGCCGAGCGCCACCTTGATGGTGGAGGCGACCGCAGTGGAGTCGCGCATGACTGAGGCGGCGTAGACGCGCACGGCCTGCGTCATCTCGTCGAATCGAGGCGGAGACTCATTCGGACCGAGGGTCAACGCGCGATGGATCACTTCCTGGATGCGTGACTGCGCCTCTCGCCGCTCCTGCTCCACGAGCGAAGTGCTTTCACCCGCGACCACATCGACCGCGGCGGCGGCCGCGCGGCTGTCGAAGGTCCACGGCTGCTTCATCTGCAGCGAGGGAATCGCAGTGACCACGGCGATGCGATCGACCGGCCGCAGTTGCGCGGCCATCCAGGTCTTCACCGCCTCTGCAGCTCGACGGCGATTCCCCAGAGTCAGTGTTGTGTTGTCGAAGAGGACGAGAACTGTGCGCGACGGCGCCTGGATCACCGAACCCGCGACCGGAAGCGCGGCCGAGACCTCGGAAAAGTTGGTGATCTCCCGCGGCTTGTTTCCTTCGAAGAGCTGGAACTCGTCTTTGATCAGTCCGCGAACCGGTTTGCCTTTCGCGTCGGTGACGATCAGATCGACGTTCGTGACTGCGACATCGACGGTCTCGCGAACCTGAGCGAAGAGCAGCAGCGCAATCGCGAAGCGCCAAGGCATGGAGCCATCCTCCTTGTGTTTCGCGATTCTACGCTTCAGGTCGTAGGTCGTGGGTCGTAGGTACCGGGGGCCGCATCGCAAGAACGCAAAGGCCCCCGATACCTACGACCCACCACCGACGACCTAAGATGGTGCCCCGGGCCGGACTCGAACCGGCACGCCGCTCGCGCGGCTCGGGATTTTAAGTCCCGTGCGTCTACCAATTCCGCCACCAGGGCTCGTGCCGATCATAACGGGATTCGATCAGATATCATTCGACGCTTCACGAGGCCCTCTATGACCACCCACACCGCCGAATTCACCGGAAGTCCGCTGACGGTGCTTTCCGAAGAAGAACAGATGTTTCAGCAGAGCGTGCGCGACTTCGCCGTGGAGCAGATCCGTCCCCTCGTCTACAAGATGGATCACGACGCGACAATGGACGCCGGTCTCGTCCGCAGCTTCTTCGACCTCGGCATCATGGGAATCGAGGTTCCGGAGCAGTGGGGCGGCGCAGGTTCGTCGTTTTTCAACGCCGTTCTGGTCGTCGAAGAGCTCTCGCACGTCGACGCATCGTGCGGCGTGATCGTCGATGTGCAGAACACGCTGGTCAACAACGCGATCCTTCGCTGGGGCAACGACGATCAGAAGTCGAAGTATCTGACGATGCTCGCGCGCGACACGGTCGGCGCATACGCCTTGTCAGAGGCAGGCTCCGGCTCCGACGCCTTTGCGCTGGCGACGAAGGCCGAAGACAAAGTCGATCACTGGGTGCTCAATGGACGAAAACTCTGGATCACGAACGCGGCCGAAGCGGGCGTCTTCATCGTTTTCGCGAATGCAAATCCTGACGCAGGCTACAAAGGCATCACGGCATTTTTGATCGAGCGTGACTTCCCCGGCTTCGGCGTCGGCAAGAAGGAAGACAAGCTCGGCATCCGTGCGTCATCGACGTGCGAATTGATCCTCGAAGACTGCCGCGTCCCGAAAGAAAACGTCCTCGGCGATCCCGGCAAGGGATACAAGATCGCGATCGAGACGCTCAACGAAGGACGCATCGGGATCGGCGCGCAGATGATCGGTGTCGCGCGCGGAGCGCTGGAGCACGCCATCGCCTATACGAAGGAGCGCAAACAGTTCGGCAAGACGGTTTCGGAATTTCAGGCCGTGCAGTTCCAGATCGCAGAAGCGGCGACTGAGCTCGAGGCAGCGAGGCTGATGGTTTATAACGCCGCACGACTCAAAGATGCAAAGAAGCCGTTTCTGCGCGAAGCCGCGATGGCGAAACTCTTCTCCTCGCACGTCGCGGAGAAGATCACGTCGCTCGCCGTGCAGCTCTTCGGCGGCAACGGCTACACCAAGGAGTATCCGGTGGAAAAGTTCTGGCGCGACTCGAAGGTCGGACAGATCTACGAGGGGACGTCGAACATGCAGTTGCAGACGATCGCCAAGACGATCATCACCGAGCGGCTGTAAAAGGAGCGGTGGGATAAGGAGATCGGCGCTCCTGAGACAGGATGACGCTCTGAGAGCAACCTGACGCCCTGGGACTTTAGGATCTCGAGCCCAGTACTTGGTTCGATCCTCACCGCTCCCGCCGTAATCATACGTCCAATTCTGACTTCGTGCGGTTGCGCGATATGATGCAACCGGGAGGTTGCACATGACTGATCGCATCGAGAAACAGATCCTTCTCCGTGCTCCGCGCTCGCGCGTCTGGCGCGCGATTTTTGACAAGACGGAATTTGGCGCGTGGTTCGGCGTCAAGTTTCCGGCGGGAACGTTCGCGGCCGGTGAGAAGGTGAGCGGCAACATCACACATCCGGGATACGAGCACTTCGTGATGGACATCGAACTCATCAGTGTTACTCCGGAGCGGCAGCTCTCGTACCGATGGCATCCGTACGCGGTCGATCCAAACGTCGACTATTCGTCCGAGCCGACTACGCTCGTCACTTTCACACTCGAAGATGCGGCGGATGGCACGCTGCTCACAATTGTCGAATCTGGTTTCGATCAGATTCCGCTGCATCGCCGCGCCGAGGCCATGCGCATGAACGATCGCGGATGGACCGAACAGACCACCAACATCAAGCGCCATGTCACCGCGTCCCGCTAACGCCCCGCTTCAGCACTCTGCGCCAGTCTTCGCCGCGCTCGGCGATGCAACGCGCCTGCACGTCGTTTCGCGCCTTTCCGGTGGTGGGCCGATGTCAATCACCCGCCTGACCGAAGGCTCCTACGTCACGCGACAAGCCGTGACGAAGCATCTGAACGTGCTCGCCGAGGCCGGTCTCGTGCGCGACTATTGGCAGGGCCGTGAACGAGTGTGGGAGTTAAGGACCGAGCAGCTCGAGAAAGCTCGCAGCGTGCTCGATACGATTTCTGCTCAATGGGACAGCGCGCTGCAGCGGTTGCGCGCGATGGTGGAAGAGTGACAGCTTGGCGGCTAACCGCGCTGCCGTTGCGCCAAGCGCTGCAGAAAATCGAATGCGATTCCGCCGCTCGTGCGGCGCAGCGTGAGGAGGTACACCGCCAGCGCGACGAAACCGCCCATCCACGCCAGTGTGCCAAGCTCTTGTTGATGCGGGAAGAATGGCCAGATCATGAAGAACAGCGCGCCGATGACGCCGACGATCAGCATGGCGACGCGTTGCCCTTTCGGTGCGTCGACGTCGCGATCGCAGACGAGGCGCACGGTTTCATTCGTCCATGAGATCGTGCATTGAATGCCGCCGCTCGCGGCGACGCCGCGCCGCAGCGGCAGGATGAACTCCCGCTCGTTCCGTCTTGACGCTTTGATCTCGCCGCCGTACAGGTCGACGAGCTCGCTGATCGCCTCTTCGATCCCATCAACCGGGACGCGATCTTCGGTGAACTCAGTCATTCCTTCTCCCGGGCGAACGCTTGCGCAGTCGTGCGCGTGCCGTCGATCGACATGATCTCATCACCCGGCAGAAGGCCCGCCCGCATCGCGGCTCCGCCTCGTAGTTCTGGGATGAGATAGCGGACCGGGACGCCACGCCGGCAGCATCAGTCCCGCACCGCGATGTTGTACTTCTGAATCTTCGCTTTCAGCGTATTGCGGGCGAGGCCGAGGCGTCGCGCCGACATCACGTCGCCGCCCCGCAGGGGGTCAGGTCTTCACTTTTCACTTTTTTCTACCCTCTGAAGAAAAAAACTGAAAAGTGAAGACCTGACCCCATCTCACGCCAGCGCGCGATCGAAGTCGGCGATCAGATCGCGAACGTTTTCGAGACCGACGGATACGCGAACGAGTCCCGGCCCGATCGCCAGCTTCTCGGCCTGTTCGCTCGTCAGATAGTGGCCGAAGTTCGAGGCGGCGTGTACCACGAGCGTCTCCGCGCCGCCCAGACTCGCTGCGCGTGAGGCGAGGCGCACATTGTCGAGAAACCGTCGAGCGGCCTCGAAGCCTCCTTTCGGCTCGAAGCTGAGCATTCCGCCGAATCCTTTCATCTGCTTCCGCGCAAGATCGTGTTGCGGATGAATCGGCAGACCCGGATAGTGCACCGACTGCACCGCGGGATGGCGCGCGAGGAACTCCGCCAGCGCAAGCGCGTTCTCGTTCTGCTGTCGCACCCGAATCGGAAGCGTACGCAGACCGCGCAACATCAGCCAGGCGTTGAAGGGAGCGAGCGAGGCGCCGAGGACGACGTTGGTGTTCCAGATTTTCTCGATGAGGGCGGAGGTTCCCATCACCGCGCCGGCGATGATGTCGGAATGTCCGCCGAAATACTTCGTCGCGCTGTGAAAGACGATGTCGATGCCGAAGTCGATCGGCCGCTGATTCAATGGCGTCGCGAAGGTGTTGTCGGCGATGGTCAGCGCGCCGTGTGACCGGGCGATGCGTGCTACCGCGGCCAGATCAGTGAGTTGCATGACCGGATTGCTCGGACTCTCGACGAGAACCAGTTTCGTGTTCGGCCGCATCGCTTTCTCGAACGCGGAAGAGTCGCGCTGATCGACCCACGTCGTCTCGACGCCGAACTTCGGCAGGAGATCGCGCAACAGCGTTGTCGTGCCGCCGTAGTGATTCGCCTGCGCGACGATGTGCGATCCCCCTTCGACAAACGTCAGGACCGTCCCGGTGGCGGCCGCCATCCCTGACGCCGTCACCAGCGCAGCCTCGGCTCCTTCGGCGACCGCGAGAACACGCTCGGCCCGCGCCAGCGTCGGATTGCCGAATCGCGTGTAAAACTCGGGATGCCGCGGCTGCGCGGTGCGATCCGCAAAGTCCTGCGCCGAATCGCTGCGGAACGTCGACGTCTGATAGATCGGCGGAGCGACCGCCGATGTCGGACTGAGTTCGCGGTCGATCTGAATGAGGAGCGTTTCGATCGAGAGGTCATCGGGAGAGTCGTGCTTGTTCATAGCTCACAGATGCTACCGCCAAGCCGCGTGTAGAATGCGGAACGGGTCCCCATGATGTCGGAAGCCCCGCATTCTGTTGACCGATTCGAGATCACCCGAATCCTCGGCAAGGGAGGAATGGGGACCGTTTACCTCGCCCGCGATCAGCGCCTCGGCCGTCCGGTGGCGGTCAAGGTCCTCAATACCGACGACACGCTGGACGAGGAGGCGCGCGGCCGCTTTCTGCGCGAGTCGCGCACGGCCGCGTCGATTCGACATCAGAACGTCGCCACTATCTACGAGGTCGGCGAGACGCCCGATGGCCAGCCGTTCATCGTCATGGAGTATTGCGAGGGGGAGACGCTCGCGCAGCGCATTCGGCGCCACCGGCTCGATGCCGGCGAGTTCCTCACCATCGCCCGACAGATCGTCGCCGGCGTCGCTGCCGCGCATGAGACAGGAGTCATCCACCGCGATATCAAGACGGCGAACATCGTCATCGAGCCGAGCGGCCTCGTGAAGATTCTCGATTTTGGTCTCGCGAAACTGCTGCCGCGAGAATTTTCGCCGGGGCGACAGAAGGCTTCTTACGCGTCGACGAGCGGTCAATTCTTCGGCACGCTGCATTTCCTCTCGCCGGAACAAGCGCGCGGCGGAGCGGCGGATGAGCGAAGCGATCTGTTCTCGGTCGGCGTCGTGCTGTATCAGATAGCGTCGGGACAGTTACCGTTCAACGCCGAGGGCCCGCTGCTCGTTCTGGAGAAGATTCGAGGCGCTGAGCCGGAGCCGTTCGTGCCGCTCGATCCCAATTTCCCGCCCGCGGCGGCGAAGATCATCAGCAGACTTCTGCAGAAGAATCCTGGCGATCGATATCAAAGCGCGCGAGACGTGCTGCGCGATCTCGACGCCGTCGAGCTTCCGGCAGCGCGCACAACGGCACAGCACACCCGCTCGATGCTCGGCCGCACCATGCAACCGCGCAGCGGCTTGCGCACGGCCATCGCCGCGGTGGCACTGCTCATCGTCGCCATCGCCGCCTGGCTCGTTCATCGCGGAGTGCAGATGCAGCCGGCCTCAGCGCAGCAGGTCGCGGTGCCGGCAACGCCGATCCGCTCGATGGCTGTGCTTCCACTCAACAACATCGCCAATAACACGCGCGACGAGTTCCTCTCGGTCGGTATCGCCGACGCACTCGTGACGAAACTACAGACGATTCCGTCGCTGCAGGTGCGGCCGACGTCGGCGGTTCTGGAGTTCCGCAACAGCAAGCTCGATCGAAAGACGACGAGCGAGAAGTTGCAGGTCGATGGAGTTCTGGAGGGGCACTTCCTCGCCGCGGGCGATCTCGTTCGCGTAAATCTGCAGCTCACCGATCTCCGCAGCGGCTACAACGTGTGGGCCGACACGATCGATGGAAAGCGCGACAACCTTCTGAAGTTGATCGATGATGTCTCCGCGCGCACCGTCACCGGCCTGAACAAGCACCTCGCCCTCGGCGAGGCGCCGCGCGAGCAATCAGAGGCGCGTTCGTCGAATCCGCAGGCATTCGAGCAGTACTTGAAAGCGCGAGCGCTCACCGGCAGCCTCGTTCCGAAGGACTATAACGCGCAGATCGCGGCTCTGAAAAAAGCGATCGAGCTCGATCCGAACTTCGCGGCCGCGTATGCGGATCTCGCAATCGCGATATCGCTCGGGTCGGCGCGCAGTCTTGCCGAAGGCGCGGACACGATGCAGAAGGCGGAGTCGTATGCGCGCCAGGCCGTGCGGCTCGATCCGAATCTGCCGCAGGCGCATCTCGCGCTCGGACGGGTCTTCGTCCGCAATCCTGATCGCTTCCGCGAATCGGTTCGCGAGGTCCTCGCAGCGCTGCGCCTCAACCCCAGCGACACGCACGCGCTCAATTCGATCGCCACCTATTTCGTGTCCGAGGGAGACATGCAGAAGGCGGCATGTCTCGGCGATCGCATCGTCCGACTCGATCCGTCATCGAACGATGCGAAGATTCGCGGTTACTGGAACGTGAACGCGATCGATCCTGAGGGGGCGCTGCAGAATTCGAAGTACGCGCTGGCGGCGCCCGACACCGCGCTCGCCGGTCACGACATTCGAGCGATCGCCTTCATCCTGCAGGGAAACCTGGTCGACGCGAAGCGAGAGGCCGACGCAACGACGGCGCTTGTCCCAAAACACTATCTGGGCAAGAGTCTCAACGCGATGATCGCCGCCGCAAAAGGTGATCGCGCGGCGTGCGAGTCGGCGATCCACTCATTCGAAGCCGACGCGAACCGCAATCATTGGGCCGCGATCCGCGCCGCGTTTTGCTACGGTAAGCTCGGCGATCACGACAACGCGTTGAGATGGGCGAAGCGTTCGTACGAGCTCGGACATCACAATTGGTACGAGTTGGTGAGGCACCCCTGGCTCCAGCCGCTGCAGAGTGATCCCGAGTTTCAGCAGATCGTCGGCAAGATCAAAGCGGACATCGATGACGTCCGCGATGACGTGATCGGGGTGTATCAACTCATTTGCAAGTAGTGGAGGGCGGCCGTCCCGGCCGGCGACTTGGGCGGTCACATGCCGAGCGGTGTCCGCCATTCCCTCTCCGCCCACACGCGCGCGTTGACGTTGGTGCCGCGGCCATCGCAGGGGCTGCATCGCAAGAACGAAAAGGCCCAGCGACCGGCGACCCGCGACCTACGCGTTGGCGTCAAACATCCGGCGCAGCGCCCGCTCCGCAGGCACGCGAATGTCCTCGGGGATCTCGATCTCGTAGCGCATGAGCTTGAGGGAGTCGCGCACGTCTTCGAGCCGCGTCACCTTCATGAACGTGCACAGCTTGCAGCCTTTGAGGAACTGCTTCTCCGGCACTTCCATGGCCAGGCGATCAGAGAGACCGCACTCGGTGACAACGAGAAAGCGCTTCGCCGGCCGCTCTTTCGCCCAGCGGACCATCCCCGATGTCGAGAGTACGGCGTTCGCGAGCTTGGCGACATCGGGACGACACTCCGGATGAACGAGAATCTCGAGCTCGGGATCGGCCGCGCGGATGCGATTGATCTCCTCCGGCGTGATCTGCTGGTGCACGTAGCAGAAGCCGTCCCACGGAATGATGTTCTTCTCCGGAACTTGCTGGGCCACGTGATTCGCGAGGTTGCGATCGGGGACGAACAGAATGTTCTTGTTCGGCAGCGTGCGCACGACCTTCGCCGCGTTCGCCGAGGTGACGATGATGTCGGAGAGCGCCTTCACGGCCGCGGTCGTATTCACGTAGCTGACGACAGCGAGGTCGGGATAATCCTTTTTGAGCTCCTCGATCTTCGCCGCGAGATCCTCCGCCGGCGCGGAGTCGGCGAGCTGACATCCCGCCAGCAGGTTGGGCAGCAGAACGGTTCGCGACGGATTGACGATCTTCGCCGTCTCGGCCATGAAATGCACACCGGCGAATTCGATGACGTCGGCGTCTTTGACCTTCAACGCCATGAGCGCCAGCTCGAGCGAGTCGCCGACGAAGTCAGCGACCTTCAGGATCTCGGGGCGATAGTAGTTGTGCGCGACGATGACCGCGTTGCGCACTCTCTTGAGCTCGCGAATCTCTTCGTGCAACTCTTCGAACTCACGGACATCCTGTTCCGTGTATTCGTACGTTTTGACGCGGCTCAGTTCTTCGTAAAGCGTCGACATGTCCCCTTCAACAAAAGCGAGATCGGCGCCATTCTGATGGGGTCACCCATTAGCAGGCATTGTCAATAGGGGCGGGCGAATCCCTGCCGCGTTTAGCGGCTGTGATCGATGGCCTCTGGTCGGCGTGATGATTCAGCAGTTCCGGCATTTCGGTCGAGCGGCGTCGGATGATGAA
>DASYUK010000484.1:0-52988 GCA_036001325.1 Thermoanaerobaculia bacterium | reverse complement strand
AAGCGTGGATGTCGCGTCGGTTCAAATTCCGTGCTCCGTTTCGGAGATGATGTAGTCGACCACATCGCGTATGTCGTGACGCTGCTCGTACGCGGCAAGCTGACGATCGGCGCCCGGTCGATGCCGGACGATCTCGCGCGCGTAATACACATCCTTGCGCGAGCCGAGGTCGTCGACGACATCATCGACGAATTCGAGGAGCTCGTCGAGCAGCACTTCGAACGGGACCTCCTCGCGCTTGCCGAAGTCGATCAGCTTGCCGTCGACGCCAAAGCGCGCGGCGCGCGATTTGTTCTCGTTGAGCAGCGAGCGCCGGTAGAGCCGCCACGACATGTTCTTGTTGTAGACGCGCCAGAGTTTCACAGTCACCGCCTGAAACAGCGCGGCGAAGCAGATCGTTTCATCGATGCGCAGCGGCACGTCGCAGATGCGGTACTCCAGAGTGGGGAAGAAGGGATGCGGCCGCACGTCCCACCAGATCTTCTTCGCGTTGTCGATGCACTTGGTCTGGATGAGCACCTGCACGTATTCGTCGAACTCGCCCGATGAGCGGAAGGAGTCGGGCAGGCCGGTGCGCGGAAATCGCTCGAAGACTTTCGCGCGATAGCTCTTCCAGCCGGTGTTGTGCCCGCACCAGAACGGCGAGTTCACCGAGAGCGCGAAAATGTGCGGCAGAAAGTAGCGCGCCGCGTTCATGATCTGGATGCGCGTCTCGTGATCCTCGATGGCCACGTGCACGTGCAGACCGAAGATCAGATTCGCGCGCGCGACCATCTGCAGGTCGTACACGATCTGGTCATACCGTGCGTGCGACGTGATCGGTACGTTGGACCAATGCGTGATCGGATGCGTTCCGGCCGCGGCGATGCGCAGTCCGTTTTCTTTCGTCAGCTTGATGATCTCGCCGCGCAGCCGCGCCACTTCCCGCCGCGCGTGATCGACGTTCTGGCAGATCGGCGTTCCCACCTCGATGACGGCGTCGTGCATCTCTCGCTTGATCTCGTCCTTCAGCCGCTTCTCGCCCTCGGCGAACATCTCCTGGATGTGCGACTTGAGCTCGCGCGTCTGCGGGTCGACGACCTGGAACTCCTCTTCGATCCCGAGAGTGAAGGAGGGCTGAGCGGGCATCGCGCCGAAGTCTATCGTGAGTGCCACGGGAGCGAGCGCGGAGGCGCACCGAGCGCGGCCGCGGCCGCTTCGATTTCCATGCGCCCTGCTGCGGCCGAGGCGAGCGGCTTCACCTTCAATCGCTTCGCCCACGACTCCGAGGTCTCGACGCGCCTTTCGTGTCGCCCTGACTCCGTATGAACCTCATCGGTCACGGGCGTGCCGGTTGCGGCAAGCGCGGGCCAAAGACGCTTGTGCACGTACGTCACCTTGCCGTTGATCAGTCGCGTCGTCAACACTTCGTGTTCGATGCTCCGTAGACATCGGAACATCTCGTGCGAACGCGGGTGACTCCACCACGATCGAGACATCGGCTCTCCGGCGAAGATCGTCGCGACGCTCGGCAGCTTCTTGTCCTGAAGCAACAGAAGGCCGTAGCGATCGAGTCTGCGGCGGACTTCGGCGCAGCTCATCGACCGATCGGTTGATCGGCCGGCTTGTTCGTCTTCATCACCTGGGGCCAATTGCCGGTCAGCTCGAGCGGCTTCCCGCCGGTCACGATCTCGATCAGCACGTCGGCCATGTTGTTGACCATCCAATCGAAGTTGGCCTGACCGACCGAGTAGAGGTCCGCATCGGGCGCCGCGTTCATGAAGTCGATCGCATACGGCACGCCGTCGCGCACGGCGAACTCGACGGTGTTCATGTCATAACCGAGACCTTCACACAGCGCGATGGCGTCGCGATGCATGCGTTGCTCGAGCTCCGTCGGCGTGTGGTAATCGGCGGCGTAGCGCAGGTGATGCGGCTGTTTGGGGTTGTATTGCATGATGCGCACGCGCTTGCGGCCGAGAACATAGCAGCGATAGTACGAATCGAACTCGATCGCTTCCTGCGCCATCATCGCCAGGTCGCGCGTCTGATCGTACGCGGCGAAAAACTCCGTCGGGTCGTGCACCTTGTACACGTCCCTCCATCCGCCGCCGTAAGCAGGCTTCATGAAGATCGGCCAGCGCAGATAGCTGAAGACTTCGTCCCAGTTCACCCACTTCATGTTGCGAAATGATTTCGCTTCCGTGTTCGGCGGATATTGCTTGTGTGGAAGAAGAATCGTTCGCGGCACGGCCACGCCCACCGCCTTGGCCACGAGGTTGTCGAAGAACTTGTCGTCGGCGGACCACCAGATCGGGTTGTTGACGATCTTGACGCCCGATGCGACCGCGCACTTCAGATACGTGCGATAAAAGGGCACTTCGTGGCTGATGCGATCGAGGATGACGTCGTAGGGGAACACACCGTCGTCTTTGAGATAGGAGATCTCGACAGCGCCTGCTTCGACTCGATCGCCGCCGCGATTGTTGATCTCATTGATCAGCGCCCACGGAAACGTGTCTTCCATTCCGAACAGCAAGCCGACTCTTTTCTTGCGCATCGTGCGACCTCCGGAGGGAGAGGCATCGTATAGAATCGCGCGCGCCTTCGGCAATGCGGCCATGTACCGTGAATACGTCAACTGGTGGAGCCCATCGCTGGATCGTCCGATGGAGTTTCTCTGGTTCGGAAAGTTCGGGCGTCCGGTGCTGCTCTTCCCGACGTCATCGGGCCGCTTCCACGAGAACGAAGATTTCGGATTGACTTCGTCGCTCGCCGACAAAGTCGATGCCGGAGAGATCCAGCTCGTGCTCGTCGACACCGTGAACAACGAGAGCTGGTACAACAAGTCCGTTCATCCGGCGGTGCGCGCTGCGCGGCACGTGCAGTACGACTCCTATCTGCGCAACGAGATGGTGCCGTACATCTTCAATCGCGCGCAGCGCGGGGATCTCGTCGTCTATGGCGCGAGCTTCGGCGCGTATCACGCGTCGAACTTTGCGGCACGTTATCCCGATGTCGTCAGCCGCGCCGTCTGCTTCTCCGGCGTTTACGACATCCACCCGTATCTCGATGGCTACTGGGACGACAACTGCTACTTCCACAACCCGACGTCGTACATCCCGAACATGAGCGGCGAGTGGGCGACGAAGCTTGCGCGCGTCGGATGGGTCATCGCCACCGGCGAATACGATTCGATCGTCCAGCAGAACCGCGATTTCTCGGCGATGCTCTCGTGGAAAGGGATCCCCAACCACCTCGAGATCTGGGGCGGGGTCTTCGGCCACGACTGGCCGTGGTGGAGAGAGCACTTGCGGAGGTTTGTGTGATCAAGGCCCTCTCCCACCGGGAGAGGGTGGCCGAAGGCCGGGTGAGGGGCCGCCCCTCATCCGCCGCTCCGCGGCACCTTCTCCCGCGGGAAGAAGGAACTGCGGTTACTTCTCTGCTCGATGTCTCGTCATCACCTTACGCAACGACTCCTCTGGAATCGTCCCGTTGATCGTCACGGAGTCCTTCGTGCGCTCGACATCGAAACGCCGCAGCACGGAGACGAGATCGGGCTGCGTGTCCTTCACGGCCAGACGCATGGCCGACAGAACGCCGCGCAGCGTGTCCTCGAGGAGCTCGAGCGTCTCCGCGTCGTTCGCCATACCGAATGCGCCGAGCTTGAGCGCGTTGCCGGTGTCGGTGGCCCACAGGCCAACGGTCGAGATGTTGCGCACGGCCGCGGCGAGCGCCTCACCC
Organism: Thermoanaerobaculia bacterium; assembly: GCA_036001325.1. Classification (GTDB taxonomy): domain Bacteria; phylum Acidobacteriota; class Thermoanaerobaculia; order Gp7-AA8; family Gp7-AA8; genus DASVHS01. Next base: position 49,265 of record DASYUK010000484.1, on the reverse strand, counting down.
GACATATCGCGGCCGCGCGGCACATGAGGTGCGCCGGTGAGACGCGACGCGCGCGCGACGTCGACAAGCGCCCACGCGGTCGCATTCGCATCGACGCGCGACAGATAGCCGCCGAGGAAGCTCGCCGTCGCAAACGTGTTCCCGCCGGACGCACGAGTCGCCAGCGCCTCGGTCACCGCAGTCTCGGTGCCCATGATCGCCAGGTGCGAGTCAGGAAACGCGACCGCGCCTTTGCTGTCCGAATCGGGCAGGATGAGATATCCATTCTTCTTGACGGCGCCGCGGCTCACCAATGCACTGCTGAGCCGTTCGATGTTGAATCGGCCGTCCGCGAGCACGACGACATCGGCTTCACGGCCGAGGTTCGTACGTGGCGAGGTCGCCACCACGACGACATCGACGTCCTTCGCCGGGTCGAGGCCGGCTTCGGTCAGGAACTTGTCGGCCTCGCCGTTGCTGCTGATGTTGTCGGTGTGCTCGAACAGCATCGCTGAGAGCGGGCTGGTGCGGATCTGATTGATATGGACGACGCCGATCGTTACGGCATCGTTCGGAACGAGCGACAGCGCGTCGATCTTCGAGATGGCCATGGCGGTCGAAGCGGCCAGGATCAGCGCTGCTGCGATTGCGACTCTCTTCATTTCAAAACTCCTTTCGGTGAAAGAACCAGGAAGCGAGAACCAAGCATCCCACGCCGAAAGCGGCGGTGGAGACATAGAGCATCGGCGAGATCTCCCGGAATTGCGCCGGCATCTGATCGCCGGCGACGTAAGCGACGACGGCGCGCCCGAGCTCGGCCGTCTTCGGCAGAACCCAGTACATCGTCTTGATCAACCGCGCCTGCCATTCCGACGAGACCATGGCTTCGAAACGCTCGTGCCCGACGAGCATCGCCGCGAAGAAGAACGTTCCGTACGTGACCATGATCGACACTGCCGTGGATGATGTGATCACGCCGATGAGGAACGCGAACGCCAGCAGCACGGCGATGACGAAGAGGATGATCGCGCCGCCGAGGAAGAAGCGTGGGTGGACGACATGTGTCTTCCACATGACGATCAGCCAGATCGATCCGAGCAGATAGACGACATTGCTCGCGGCGAGGAGCATGCCGGCGACGTAGCGCGACATCAGAAGTTTCACGCGGCTGACCGGCCGGGAGAGATAGAGATCGATCGTCCCCTTCTCCTGAAGGCGCGGCACGAGGTGGGCGGTGGCGAAGATCGCCAGAAACGTGCAGAGGAAGTAGAGGATGGCCGAAAAGCCCGACTCGAATCCGAGGACGAGCCGCTCGATGCTGATATCGCTGTTGCCGCGCATGTGAACTTCGTTGCCGAAGAGCTTCGCTCCGGCGAGTGTGCCGTCCACAATATCGAGATTAATAGCGGAAGCGAATATCAGAATGAATATTGATGACAAGAAGAAGTAAGCGATTAACGTCCAGCGAGCAGCCGCCTCGCGCATGACATCTTCGATATTTGCGATGAGCACCTTCATTGGCCGGGCTCCATGCGGATGAGATCGACAAAGACATCCTCGAGAGTCGACCGCACAGGGGCGAGCTCCGACAGCACCGCTCCTTGCGAACGTGCCGCATCGACGAGCGAGTTCAAATGCTGAAGATCGGAAACGGACAACACGAGGTGGCCGTTGACACGCTCGACGCCCGCGCCGCTGTCGCGGAAGGTAGCCACGAGCGAGTCGTCGATCGGCGTCGCGACCATCTTGTACTTCGCCGATTTCCGCGTCAGCTCATCGATCGTTCCCGCGGCCGCTACTTTTCCATTGCGCAAGACGGCGACGCGATCGCACGTCAGCTCGATCTCCGACAGCAGATGTGAATTGAGCAGCACCGCCGTGCCGTTCTTCGCTTCATCGCGCAAGAGATCGCGGATCTCGCGGCGGCCGACCGGATCGACGCCATCGGTCGGCTCATCGAGCAGCAGAACGTTCGGTGCGTGAATCAGCGCCGCGGCCAGCCCGAGGCGCTGCGTCATGCCTTTCGAGAACTTTCGCACGCGCACATCCGCCCAACCCGACAGCCGCACCTTCTCGAGAAGCTCAGCGGTGCGGCGTTTGATCGCGACGCTGTCCATCTCCGACATCCGGCCGAAGATCGACAACGCCTGCCTCGCGGTCAGATAGCCGGGGATCCTGTGTCCCTCCGGCAGATAGCCGACGCGCCGTCGCGACTCGGGATTCGAGACCGGCAGACCGCTCACGAGCGCTCGGCCGGCGGTGGCGGGCGTGAGTCCGAGGAGGATCTTGACCGCAGTGGTCTTTCCCGCGCCGTTCGGTCCGAGAAGGCCGAAAAGCTCTCCGGGACGGACGGTGAAGTCAATGCCGTCGAGCGCAGTGATTCGCCGGCCATACACCTTCCTGAGTCCGCTGACTTCGATCGCTGGGTCCATGACCGTCCTACGTTGTACGGTGGATGACGTCTCCGGGTTGCGTGCCCCTCACCCCGGCCCTCTCCCGCCGGGAGAGGGTGCTGCGAGGCAGAATTGAATCCGCGATCGTGGCGTTCTCAACCTCACGCCAGCGATGTCCGATTATGCCGTTTTCTTCGATCCTTCGCGCAAGCGATGGTGGTGGGTCAAGAGGATCAGCACGTTCCTCGGCCTGCTCTCGGTCATCATCGTCAGCGTCTTTCTGCTGAGCATCTTCTCCGCGCCGCTTTTGCCGGACATGCCGGGGATCACCAGCGTCATCAAGAAAACGCTGCGCACTTCACTTCATCTACCGCGGCGCCGGACGAAACTGCGGCAATACGAGTTGAAGCGTGAGCGCGAAAAGCTCTTCGCCGAAATGGCCAAAGAGCGAAGGCAGAAGTCGATCCAGAAGGCACGTACGGCAGTGAAAGGACCGGGAATCGTCGCCGCCTTCTACGCGCCGTGGCAGGAAACCGGTCTCCATTCACTGCGAGCCTACGCGCCGAAGATGACGCATCTGCTCCCGTCATGGGTCCATCTCACCGCTGATGGCGGCGGTCTCGATTTCCACGATTGGGATCCGGAGCTCACGCCACACAACATCGATGTACTAGATGTCGCCAGAACCAACAACCTGACGATTCTGCCGGTGTTCAGCAATGCGCAGCTCTCTGACTTCGATAAGGAGCGTCTCCATCGACTGCTCACCGCGCCGGAGCTTCAGGATCAGGTCATCCGTCAACTCCGCACGTGGGTGCTGGCGAATCATTTCCAGGGCATCAACATCGACTTCGAGAACTTCGCGCCGGGCGACGAGAAACTTCTGATCCCATTCCTCGAGAGAGTGCGCGCGATCTTCGCGCCGAATCATCTGATCGTATCGCTCGATCTCGAGGCGGCCGCTCCGATCGACTGGAAGCGCGCGTCGGCGATCTGCGACTTCGTGATCGTCATGGCGTATGACGAGCACTCATCGTCGACAGAGCCCGGGCCGATCTCGTCGATGTCGTGGTATCGAGGCGTTTTGGAGCGCGCGTCGCGGGAAATCCCGCGCGACAAGCTCGTCATCGGATTAGCCAACTACGGTTACGACTGGGCCGAAGGCGAGAAAGAAGCCGAGCCGCTCACATATCAGGAAGCGCTGGTTCGCGTGCAGGATTACCGTCCCGACGAGGCGGTGGAGAAGCTGATCGACTTCGATCCGAATTACCTCAACCCGACCTTCTGGTACGTCGATGAAGCGGGCAAGGATCACGAGGTATGGATGCTCGATGCCGTCACTGTCGCGAACCAGTGGCTGATCGCGCAGAACTATGCCCCGCGCGGCGCCGCCGTCTGGGTCCTCGGCTCCACCGATCCGTCGATCTGGACGTTCCTCGGCCGGCACACGTTGAACATGCCTCCGAACCCCGGCGTATTGGGGAAGGTTAAATTCCCATACGACGTCGAGTTTGTCGGTGAAGGAGAAATCCTCCACGTACGCGCCGATCCGACCGATGGATCGCGCTCACTCGAACGCGATCCCGAATCAGGTCTGATCGTCGACGAGGTCTACCACAAGTTCCCGACGTCGTATGTCATCGATCGCTCCGGCTATCACCCGAAGATGATCGCGCTGACGATCGATGACGGGCCGGCCGATCCGTACAGCGCGCAGATTCTCGACGAGTTGAAGAAGTACAAAGTTCCGGCGACTTTCTTCCTCATCGGTGAGAACGCAGAGCGTTATCCGAATCTCGTGCGCCGCATGTGGCGCGAAGGTCATGAGATCGGCAACCACACGTACACCCATCCGAACATCGGCGCGATTCCAGAGTCGCGCGCTCGTGCGGAGATCAACGCCACGCAGCGCGTGATCCAGAGTCTCATCGGCCGCTCGACGCTGCTCTTCCGTCCGCCTTACAACGCCGACGCGGAGCCGACGAGCGGAGAAGAAGTCCGGCCGGTCGCGCTGGCGTCATCGCAGAAGTACATCGTCGTCGGCGAGTACATCGACCCTCAGGATTGGGACACCGAACAGCGGATGCCCGATGGGTCGCTGCATCATCGCAACGCCGAAGAGATGCTGCAGTCGACGCTGGCGCAGCTCGATGTCGAGAAGGGAAGCTGCGTCCTTCTGCACGACGGCGGCGGCGATCGTCGAGAGACCGTGCGATTGATCCCGCTCCTGATCGAGGAGCTGACGAAGCGCGGGTACAAGTTCGTGACGGTCTCGCAGCTCGTCGGCGCCACGCGCGATCAGGTCAACCCGCCCGTGCGATCGAACGAGTCGCTCATGCTCGCCAATGACCGGATCGTGTTTGAGGTGATGTACATCAGCGAGCTCTTTCTCACGGTGGCGTTCATTTCGGCGATCGGGCTCGGCGCAGCGCGCGTCGTATTCGTCACGATCCTCGCCTTGATCGCGAAACACCGCGAAAAGCGCGCGCGCTTCGATCCGGCCTTCCGGCCGTCGGTGAGCGTCGTCATCGCGGCGTTCAACGAAGAGAGAATCATTGCTCGGACGATCGAGGCCGTGCTGGCCAGTCGTTATCCCGACCTCGAAGTCGTCGTCGTCGACGATGGATCGAACGACGACACGTCGGGCGAAGTGATGCGCCATTTCGGCGAACGCGTACACCTGCTGCGGCAGGAGAACGCAGGCAAGGCCGCGGCGCTCAATCGCGGCATCGGCGCTGCGCGCGGCGAGATCATCGTCGCGCTCGATGCCGACACCGTCTTTCGTCAGGACACGATCGAGAAACTCGTCCGCCGATTCGAGAATCCGCAGGTTGGCGCGGTCGCGGGGAATGTGAAGGTCGGCAATCGCATCAACCCTCTGACCTACTGGCAGGCGATCGAATACATCACGAGTCAGAACCTCGATCGGCGCGCATACGCAGCGATCAACTCAGTGTCTGTCGTGCCGGGCGCGGTCGGTGCGTGGCGGCGAACGGCAATCGTTGATGCCGGCGCCTACACCACCGACACGATGGCCGAGGACATGGATCTGACGTGGAGGATCCGCCGCAATGGATGGCAGATCGAGACCGACTCCGACGCCATCGGTTTCACCGAGGCGCCCGATACGTTTCGCAATCTTTTCACGCAGCGATTTCGATGGGCGTTCGGCACGCTGCAATCGTTGTGGAAGCACCGCGAGGCTTTGGGACGCCACGGCTGGTTCGGTCGCGTGATGCTGCCGTCGCTGTGGCTGTTCCAGGTCATCTATCAGGCGCTCTCGCCGGTCGTCGATCTGCAGATCGCCTGGACCCTCGGCACCGTTGTGCATTCGACTCTGCGAGGGCGGTTGACGCACGACTGGCAACCGCTGCCGGCGACGCTCAACTCGCTCTACGTCGTCGGATTCATGTACGCGTTCTTCTTCGTCGTCGAGCTGATCGGAGCAGCAGTTGCGTTCAAGCTCGATCGTGAGGACGGACGGATGCTCGTCTGGCTCTTCTGGCAGCGCTTCCTCTATCGACAGCTCATGTACGCCGTGCTGCTGAAGTCGATCAAGACAGCGATCTCCGGCATGCGCACGGGATGGGGCAAGCTCGAGCGAAAAGGAACGGTCGAGTTTCTACCTACTGCGCCGCGGCTGTGACCTGCACCGCCTGCATCCGCTGCCCGACGACGTCCCAATCGATATTGGCCATGAACGCTTCGATGTACTTCGGGCGATCGGCCGGTTTGTAGTCGAGCAGGTACGCGTGCTCCCACACATCCATCACGAGCACAGGGACGAATCCGGCGACGTTGCCGTTCTCATGCTCGTTGATCCAGTGGTTCGAGACGCGTCCGTTTGCGGGGTTGAGATAACAGATGGCCCAACCGACGCCGCGCATCTTGCCGACACTGGCGAAGTCAGCCTTCCAGATCGCATAGGTCGGGAAGCTGTTCTCGACCGCTGACCGGAAGTCGCCGCGCGGTGCGACACCGCCGCCGCCCTTCTTCATGTTGCCGAAGTAGTACTCGTGCAGGACCATGCCGTTGTATTCGAATCCGAGTCTGCGGGTGAGCTCGGAGTACTCCGGCATTTCCTCCTGATCGACTTGGCCGTCGGCGAGGATCGCAGCGATTTTTTCCGTCAGCGTATTCGTGTTGGTGACGTAGCCTTCGTAGAGTTTGAAATGCATCTCCAGCGTTTTGTCGGAGATGCCTTCCAGCCCGGAGAGATTGAATGTTTTCGGTTTGTAGATTTTCGTTTCCATGCACCCCGAAAGTGCATAACGCGAACCATTATGAAGCGCACCGGAAGGTCGCGTAGAGATAGGGATAGTTCGGGCGGAACCAGTTGCGAAAACTCCGGCGGATGAGCTCGCGCCCGGTAGCCGGCGATCCGCCTTTCAAGACGTAGTGCTGGCCATCGAAAAAATCGGTCGAATAAATCGGATACGATGCCATCGGTTCAAATCCGCTGAATCCGTCGAAGACGGTCGATGTCCACTCCCAACCGTTACCGACGAGGTCGTGAACACCCCATGCGCTCGCGCCGTTCGGATACGAGCCGACCGGAACGGGATCCCAGTGCGCGAAGTCGAAGTTGCCACGGCTGTGGTCAGGTAGCTCATCGCCCCATGGGAACTGACGCTCTTCACCCGAAGATGTGCCGAACGCGGCGCGGTGATACTCCGCTTCGCTCGGCAGGCGCTTTCCTTTCCACCTGGCGAATGCCTCAGCTTCGTCGTGCATCGCATATACCGGCCAGTCGAGTGGCAGAGGGATGAGCTCGAACATGCCGCGCCAGAACCACTGGCCATCTTTGCGAAGCCAGAAGTGCGGCGGAGACGCGCCGGTGGCGTTCATGTAGTCGAGGAATTCGCCATTCGTGGCGTTGTAGCGGTCGACGGTGAAGGCATCGACCTCGACGGTATGCGCGGGGAACTCGTTGTCCCAACCGAAGTCGTGGTCGCTACCGAGCGTCGCGATTCCGGCAGGGATGCGTACGCTCGGTGGGGCGCCGCTGTCCTCAGCGGCGCCGGTGAGGACACCGGCGCTCCACTGAGGTCGTATTTTCTTATCGTACTCCATATTGTGAAACATATAGAGCAATGTTTCTTGATGCATTAATTCGTGTTCGGGCAGGCAGAGTGCGGCTTCGCCGCCGCGGAGCTGCGGAACGTTTTCGTCGACGATACGATCGCAGCGCAGCGCATGCTCGATCGCGGCGTCGGCGGCGGCTCCGTAGGCTTGGACCTTATCGCGAGATGGCCAGAGCGATGAGCCGTTCCGCACAGCCGTCTCGTCCTCAGGATCGATGCCCCGCTCGAAGAGCCGCTCGTATTCGCTGTCGACGCCCTGCTTCTTCAGCGCGAGCTTGATCAGCGTGTTCACAGAGAACGCGGGGAGGTGGCCCTCGTAAAAGACGATGGGATTGCGCAGTGCGATCGGGCGCTCGTAGTAATACTCGGGACGCGGAATGTCGAACAGCTTCCGCGTTCGCGCGCGCGTCGAGCGATACCAATCGAGGAGCTGGTCGCGCGTGACGCCGCCATTGAAAGCGGGATGCCTCATCAGACCGGCGATTCTACGCCGATCCGAACTTCGTACAGCTTGTATGGCTGGCGATCGGGAAACGTTCGCTTCAGCAGCGGCATGGCCACATTGAACACCGGCGCGTTGCCGCGCGTGTGTCCTTCGAGGGTTCCGTGATGTGCGTGTCCGTGGAAAACGGCGGTGACTCGATATCGGTCGAGCGGCTCTTCCAGCCGGCTGGAGCCGCAGAACGGAACGATCTCCGGCGGCTCGCCTTCGACCGTCGCCTGAATCGGGGCGTAGTGGAGCACGGCGATTTTCTGCGGCGTTCGTAAGCGCGCGAGCGCGGCCTCGAGCTTCAGCGCTTCCTCCAGCGATTCGTGAACGAGAGCCTTGATGCTCTGCTCGCCCCAGGCGCCGAGTTGTCGCCGGCCGAAGCCGCCGATGAAGCCCTTCGCGCCGACGAAGCCGACGCCGTTCATTTCGTGTGCGCCGCCGTCGAGCACCACCACTCCCGCTTGCGTGAGCATCCGGACCAACTGCGCCTCCTGCGCGGCCTCGAAGTCGTGGTTGCCAAGAACCGCGATCGCCGGAATGCGCAGCGAGGAGCTGATGTCGTGGGCGAGCACTTCCCCTTCTTCAATCGCCCCGTTGTCCGTCAGATCACCGCAGAGCAACGCGACGTCCGCGCGCTCACTCATCTCCTTGAATAGAGACTGAAACACGCCTTGAGCACCCTTCTGCGTGTGCAGGTCACCGACTGCCGCGATCCGAATCGTTTCTTCGTTCACTTCGCTCCATCGATCTCGATGCCCTTCGTCCATACCGCGATGTCCTCGGCGCTCATGTTGCCGAGCGGCTGAAGGCGGGCATCTCTGTATCCCCAATCCATGATGTCTTTGAGGTACTGCTGCCGCGAGACGATCGTGCCGTAGCAGATCTTCTCTTTCCCATCAGGTTCTTTGAGCTCGCGGGCCAGCCGGCTTCCGAGCTCGTCCATCACCCACTTCGGGATCCGCGAGCGATCCGACGGATAGATGAATCCGAAAAGGATCAGATGGGCGAAGAGCGCGCGCCAGTACTTGCCGTAGCGATCGATGAGGCGCCGCCAGTCGAGCTCCGGACCGAGTGCGAGGAGGATGTGCGCAACATCGCCACCGTCGTAACGCTCGCGCTCCATGATCAGGCCTTTCGACCACAGCATCTCTTCCGCTGGAATGAGCCGCACGTCGAGACCGAGGACGATTTCAGGAACGGAATTTTGGAACCAGACCTCATCGACTTCCGCCACTGCGTTTCCGGCGCTGAAGATCAGATCGATGAAGTCGTCGCCGTCGTACGCCTTGCCGATCCAGTGCGGAAAGGTCAGCTCGGTCTTGTAGCCGGCCTTCGCGAGAGTGTCCGCGGCGCGATCGAAATCAGTGCGCCTGATGAAGATGTCGAAGTCTTTGGTGTGCCGCGCGATCCCTGTGTAGCGCGCGAAAGCGTACGCGCCGCCGACGAGATAGGGAAGCTTGTTTTCGTCGAGCTTTCCGAGCGCACGCACATAGAACTCACGCGCCCGCGGATCGATCACGGTGGCCGTCGCTGCCGCGCCCATATCGGACACGACAGTTGCACGGCCGGTACCACGTCAGCGCTTCGTTCCTTCGGCCCAGCACATCGAGAACCAGAGCGATGCGTCGGGGCGGCGCGCCCACGCCTCGTAGTTCCGCACCGCGGCGTCGAAGGCCGATTCTTCGATCAGATCGGCATTGACCATCGCCTGACGCGCTGTCTTGACGACACCGAGCATGTTGGCGGCGAGCACCTCGAAGCTCTCCATCCCTGCGCATCCGCCGAAAAAGATCCAGGTGTTGCGCGCCGGACGCGCTCCCGCGGCATGGAGCAGCGAAACCAGCCGCCGTCCGATGAACGGATCGTTTCCGTTGCGGTCGTACGTGCGCATGTACGCGCGCCACAGCTCGGTGACTCCCGACGGTTCTGGCCACAGGCGCAGGACTTCGTGATCGTCGTCGGCGAGGACGACGCGCCCGCCCGAGCGAACCGCGCGCACCATATTGCGCACTACGCGCAGCGGATCGGGAACGTGCTCGAGCACGAAGCGCGCGTGTGCGACGTCGTACGTTCCCCATTCCGATTGTGGCAGATCGAGTTGCAGGACATCGCCGCGGCGGAAGTCGACGAGGTCGGGCTCGCCTTCGTCGCGAGCCAGCCGCTTCGAGCCTTCGAGCTGTTTCTCATCACGCTCGATCCCGACGACGTGTCCGCGCGGAACCGCTCGCGCCATCGCGCGGGTGAATTGTCCGAGGCCCGAGCCGAAGTCGATGATCTTCTCGTCGCTCCGAAGACTGAGCTCGCGCAGCTCCGCGGTATTGAGCAGCACATCGTTCATCAGCGACAAACGGCGCTGCTCCTCCGGGCTCGTGCCGTGGATGTAGGTCATGATTGGATATTAGAGCCTTCTCCCGATGGGAGAAGGTGGCCGAAGGCCGGATGAGGGGCGCCCCTCACCCGGCGCTTTGAGCCACCCTCTCCCGGTGGGAGAGGGACTCTGTTGATGAGCGACCGGGGGTGGATGGGAACGTGGTTCGTCGCCGCAGTCGCCTCATACATCGCGGCGCATGTCGGAGCGCGCTTTGGTTCAGGAGGCGTGCGCACTGCGTTTGTCGTGGCGATGGGCTGCGCGATCGCTAGTGTGGGCATCGTCGTCGGGCTGGCCGTGAAGTTCTTCGGCCGCGGCATCGGTGCCGCTCGGATCTTCATCTGGAGCATCGCCTCGGCGATCGTCGCGTATTTCATCTGGACGATCGTGACGGTCTTGCTCGCGCGATGGGTTCCGCCGATCTGGATCGGAGTCTATGCGGTGATGTCGGGAGCGGCGGTTCTGGTGAGCCGAAATCTCAACGCACCTGTTCGATGAGGATCGGCGCGGAGCTCGAAATCAGGCGGATCTGCGGACTGGAGCCGCCGATGCGGAGTCGCTTGCGATCGGCCGCCGCCCAATTCTCGGTACATATCTTCAGCTTGCACACGATCTCGTCATCGGTGCGCGCCTCGAGTGGCGGCACGAGCGTGTCGCGAAGCTTGAGCGCGATTGGTCCGTTCTGGGTCGTAGCATCGACGCGATCGATGTGATCGAGTGAGATGCCGCCGTTTTCGGTTTCGATGCGGTTCACGCCTGTGCACGACGCGAGCGAGATCCCGCCGTTCGTCGCTCGCGCAGTGATCCGGCCGGCCATGTTTCGTATCGCGATGCCGCCGTTTGCAGCCGCGACATCGACGTTCGCGCTCTTCGGAACGCGGAGGATCATGTGCACCCACCACGCTTGCGTCTCGTTCAGATCAGGGCCGTGGACAGCGATCTCGCCGGGACGAACGGCGACTCCGACGCTCTGCAATGCGCGTTGGGCCTGTGACTCATTGAGCGCCGCCGCGTATTTGCAGATCGTGAGTCGGGCAAACGGCTTTTCCCAGCCGCGGACGGAGACACCGCCGGCGTTTGCGGTGCGCACGTGCAGGAGCTCGACTCCGAGGAGGCTAATCCGTCGCTGCTCTTCGGAAGTCACCTGTGACGGCAGCGACGTGGTGTTTTGCGTATAGAACGTCGCGCAGTCGTCGCTGTCGACGAGAGAATGGTCTTGTGCCGTCACGATGAGCGGCCGCTGCGTCGCCGCGAAGCCGCTCGTCGACCATGTCATTGCCACGACGGCAACGAGCAGAGCAGACCGTCTCATCATCGACCTCCGTTGCCTGCCTATAAAGACGTTACGAAGCAGCGAAGGATAGGTTTCGCAAGCGTGACGATTATCTGCGAAAAAGCCAGAGAACCAGCGTAAGTGCAAGCGAGAGAAGAACGGATGTCATCAGCGGGAAGTAGAACGTGAAACTGCCGCGGCGATAGACGAAGTCGCCGGGAAGGCGTCCGATGCCGAGGCGCGGCGCCGCCGTGAGGACGAGTCCGAGGACGATGAACACGATCCCGCAGATGATGAGAATGCGGCCGAAATCACGCATGGCTAACCGCTTAGGAGTTTCCGAGTCTAACCTGTCCGAGATGGAATTGACCGATCTCGCGGCCGTGAGCCGGGCCAGAGGCGGCGATGCGGATGCCTTCCGAACTCTCGTCGAGCGGCACAGTCGGGCCATCTTCCGAGTGGCGTATCGCATGACCGGGAACGAACACGATGCCGACGATGTGGTGCAGGAGACATTTCTTCGGGCGTATCGACAGATCGACAGGTTCGAGGAGCGCGCGAACTTCGGCACATGGGTGCACCGAATCGCGATCAACTGCTCGCTCGATCTCCTCCGCTCCCGCGGACGTCACGAAAAGCATCGCGTCAACGACAGTGAGGATGGCGAGATGATCCGCGAATTCGAGTCCACCGATCCGCAACCCGATCGCCTGCTCTTGAGCGCGGAGTTGCAGCAGCACGTCGTCTCCGCGCTCGATCGCCTCAGCGGGAATGAGCGTACAGCGTTCATGCTCCGCCATTTCGAAGGAATGCCGGTCGAAGAGATCGGCAGGACGCTCGGCATTCAAGTCAATGCCGCCAAGCATACGATCTTCCGCGCGGTGCGGAAGCTTCGCGAGTCGTTGGAACCATTTGTGAGGTCGACGCCATGCCGCACCTGACAGAAGAACAACTCGTATCGCACTACTACCAGGACGATGAGCCGAAGGGTGTTCCCGAACATCTCGGTGCATGCGCCGACTGCTTCGCACAGTACGAGACGATCCGGCGCGTGCTCATGCTCGTCGCGGAAGCTCCTGTTCCGGAGCGCAGCGATGATTACGGAACGCAGATCTGGAATCGCCTTCGGTGGAAACTCGGGAGCGATCGACGACGCAAAGCCGGTTGGATCTCCGGTCTCGCCGTTGCAGCCGCACTGGCCGTGGCATTCTTCGCCGGACATTTCTGGCGCGCAAAACACGAGGTCGTGCCGATCGCGACCACGCCACCCTCCGTAACTGCCCTACCGCGTGACCACAGTGATCGCATTCTCCTTCTCGTCGTCGGCGATCATCTCGACAGCACGGAGAGCGTGCTACTCGAAGTCGCGAACGCTGATCCGCAGAAGAACCTCGACATCGAGAACGAGCGCCGGCGCGCCGGAGAGCTTGTCGCCACCAATCGAATCTATCGTCAGACCGCAACGCAGAATGGCAACGAGCGCATCGCCAGCGTGCTCGCCGATCTCGAGCCGGTGCTCATCGAGATCTCGCATGCGGGGACAACACTCAGCAGCAATGAGCTCGCCGAGCTTCAGAAACGGATCGAAGCGAAAGGGCTCCTGTTCAAAGTGCGCGTCATCAGCGCCGAAACATCGAATCCAACACCGAGGAAAGACAATGATCGTGAATCGAATCGCATCTAGTGTGCTGGTCCTGATGCTGGTGACATCACCAGCATTTGCCGTCGCCGGCGCGCCGGAGAAGCATAAAGAGAAAGAGCGCAAAGCGAAGTCGATGGAGCGCGAAGCCGATCTCTATGACGAGGGGACCGACGCTCTCGACGAAAAGGACTGGACGCGGGCGGCGCGGCTTTTCCGGCAGGTTGCACGTCTCCAGGGAGAGCACGCTGATGCGTCGCTGTACTGGCTCAGTCGCGCGCAGAACGAGTTGGGGCAGCGCGCCGAAGCGCTGGCCACACTGCTCGAGCTCGAGAAGGCATTTCCCAAGAGTCACTGGGCCGAGGACGGCAAGGCGCTGGAAGTGGAGATCCGCCAGTCATCGGGTCAGCATGTCGAGCCGGAGCAATTCACCGACGAAGACGTGAAGCTGATGGCGCTCAACGGACTGATGGGATCCGATCCCGAGAAGGCGCTGCCGATCCTGGAGAAGATCATCTCCGGCAACGGCTCGCCGCGCGTGAAGGAGCGCGCCATCTTCGTCCTCAGTCAGTCGCACTCCCCGCGTGCGATAGAGGTCCTCGGTCGCGTCGCTCGCGACAGCGCGCGTCCCGACCTGCAGCAGAAAGCGGTTCGCTATCTCGGCATCATGGGTGGGGAAGAATCGCGCAAGGTCCTCGCCGATGTCTACGCTTCAACGAACGATATAAAGATCAAAAGGAGCATTTTGAAGTCGTACATGATCGCCGGCGACCGCTCCCGTCTGCTCGCGCTGGCAAAAGGGGAGCCGATCGTCGAGCTGCGCGGCGATGCCGTGCGCCAGCTCGGAATCATCGGCGCGCGCAATGAGCTGGCCGATCTCTACAACACGGAAACGTCGGTGGAGATCCGCAAACGCATCATCCAGGCGATGTTCATCGGCGGCAGCGCCGACAAGCTCGCCGATATCGCCCGCAACGAGAAAGTGCCTGAGCTGCGCGCAACGGCGATCCGCAACCTCGGCCTGATGGGCAATGCTCGTACGGGCGACCTTCTCGTCTCGCTGTACGAGAGTGACTCGAGTCTCGAAGTGCGTCACTCCGTGATCCAGGGTCTGTTCCTGCAGCAGAACGCGAAGGCCCTCATCGGTCTCGCGCGCAAGGAAAAGAATCCGGAGCTCAAGCGCGACATCATCTCGAAGCTGGCGTTGATTCGATCGGATGAGGTCTCCAACTACCTCATGGAAGTGCTGAAGGACTAACTTTCCAGCGGGTAGCCCGCATCCGCCCAGGCGTCGAGCCCTCCGGCGAGGGGCCGCACGATTTCAAAGCCCTGTTCGATGAGTCGTGCGGCCACACGGGCCGCTGACGCTTCGTTCGGTCACGTGCAATAGACGACGATCTCGCGATCGCGCGCGATGTCCGCGAGATTTTCGGTCATCGAGTCGACAGGAATCACCACGGCGCGCGCGATCCGGCGCGGGTCGCGTTTGCGCGCTGTTGCCGAGCGCGCGTCGATGATCACCGGTGGCTGACTGTTCTCGAGCATCTGCATGACCTCTTGCGGCGTGACGCGGGCCAGGCGCATGCGCAGCATGAATTGACGGCGCTGCCACCACTTGACCACGATGACGATCGCGAGCACACAGACGACGAAGAGCACGGCCCACGCGCCGAGGTTCTCCAGCGCGCGCAGGACGCGTTCGACCGCGCCGTGAAAAATGTGGCCGGCGGCGACGGCGGCACCGGCCCACAGAAATGCTCCCGCGGCGTCGTAAATCAGGAACTCGATCGTGGAATGATTCGTCGCCCCGGCGAGCGGTGGGGCGATCGTCGCGAATCCCGGTACGAATTTCGCGAACAGCAGCGACGGCATTCCCCAGCGCTCGAATCGAGCCTCGGTGTCGCGAACGCACGAGTCGGGCGAGAGAGAGATGCGGCAGAGAGTTCGCAGAACGCGATAGCCCAGACGGCGGCCGAGAAGGAACCAGATCCAGTCGGCGGCGACCGAAGCGATGACTGAGCCCGTGAGAATGAGTGTCGACGACAACTTGCCATCGCGCGACAACGCTCCGGCGATGACGAGAGTGGGCACCGCGGGAATCGGAACGCCGATCTGCTCGACGAACACGTTGAGCCACACCAGAGGAGTGCCGAAGCGCACGATCAGGGCGAGAAGACGATTCACAGCGAGCGATGCTATCAAGCTAGGATGACGAGCGATGAGTCGGGAGATCAACCGCTACGATCCGTTGGCGTTCCCTCATCCTGAGCGGCCGGTGCGCAACCGCGTCGAGCATCGCGACCGGCTGCAGAATCTGAATGTCGATGCCGCAGCGCTCGCTGCTGCGCTCACGCGCACGATCGAAGGAGAGGTGCGCTTCGATGATGGCGCGCGCGCGCTCTACTCGACGGACGCGTCGAACTATCGACAGGTGCCGATCGGTGTCGTCGTGCCGAAACGAGCTGACGATGTGATCGCCACGATCGAGCTGGCGCGCAAATTCGGCGCGCCGATCCTCGCGCGTGGAGCGGGGACGAGTCTGGCCGGGCAATGCTGCAACGTCGCGGTCGTCCTCGATTTCTCGAAGTACATGAATCGGGTCATCGAGCTCGATGCCGGCCGGAAGTTCGCGCGCGTCGAGCCCGGCATCGTCCTCGACGATCTGCGCGTGCGCGCCGAACAGCACAAGCTCACGTTCGGTCCCGATCCCGCCACGCATTCGCACTGCACGATCGGGGGAATGATCGGCAACAACTCGTGCGGCGTCCACGCGCTGATGGCGGGGAAGACCGTCGATAACATCGAGGAGCTCGATGTGCTTCTCTACGACGGCACCCGAATGCGCGTCGGCGCAACGAGCGACGATCAGATTCAGCGCGCAAGCGGAAGAGTCGCAGACATCTATTCGCGACTAAAGAAGATTCGCGACACGTACGGCGATCTCGTTCGCGCGCGCTATCCAAAGATCCCGCGGCGCGTCTCGGGCTACAACCTCGACGAGCTGCTTCCCGAGAACGGTTTTCACGTTGCGCGATCTCTCGTCGGCAGCGAATGCACATGCGCGATCGTGCTCGAGGCGAAATGTCGCCTCGTCGACTCCCCTCCCGCCCGCTCCCTTCTCGTCCTCGGATATCCGTCCGTGTACGACGCCGCGGACGACGTGCCGCGACTCCTCGAGTTCGGCCCGATCGGCCTGGAAGGATTCGATGACCTCCTCGTGCGCGACATGAAGTCGAAGGGATTGAATCCGGGAGGCATCGCGCTGCTGCCGCCGGGCGGTGGATGGCTCCTCCTCGAGTTCGGTGGCCAAACGCAGAGCGAAGCTGACGCGAACGCACGACGGTTGATGGTTGCGCTTTCTGGCGCGGCTGCCGCGCCGTCGATGTTCCTCGCCGCGGACAAGCGTCAGGAGCAGATGATCTGGGCTGTGCGCGAATCAGGTCTCGGCGCGACCGCGCACGTTCCCGGCAGGCCGCTCATGTGGGAAGGGTGGGAGGATGCCGCCGTCGCTCCGGAGAAGCTCGGCAGATATCTGCGCGACCTTCGTAAGCTGCTGGAGAGCTACGGCTATTTCGGCGACCTATACGGTCACTTCGGTCAGGGCTGCGTCCACACGCGCACGAACTTCGATCTGATGTCGAAAGAGGGGATCGCGAAGTTCCGCGCATTTCTCGACGCCGCGGCCGATCTTGTCGCTTCCTACGGCGGCTCATTCTCCGGCGAGCATGGCGACGGTCAGGCGCGCGGTGCGCTGCTCGAGAAGATGTTCGGCCCGGAGCTGATCGCCGCGTTCCGTGAATTCAAGTCGGCGTGGGATCCCGACTGGAAGATGAATCCCGGCAAACTGATCACCCCCTATGAACCCGATGAGAATCTTCGACTCGGCGCGAACTTCGATCCGTGGAGCCCGGAGACGCATTTCGCGTTCGCCGAAGATGAAGGGCGGATCAGTCGCGCGGTATTGCGCTGCGTCGGCGTCGGGCGCTGCCGGCGTCTCGACGGCGGAACGATGTGTCCGAGCTACCAGGTCACACGCGAGGAAGAGCATTCCACGCGGGGTCGCGCACGTCTTCTCTTCGAGATGTTCAACGGCCAGGCCGTCCCCAGCACGTGGCGCAACGAGGCGGTAAAAGATGCACTCGACCTCTGCCTGGCGTGCAAAGGTTGCAAGGGCGAGTGCCCGACCGGTGTCGACGTCGCGACCTACAAGGCGGAGTTCCTGTCGCACTACTACAAAGGTCGAATCCGGCCGCCGGCCGCTTATGCGATGGGTTGGATCTATTGGTGGGCGCGTGCGTCGCGAGCGGCGCCTGACATCGCTAACGCGCTGATGCGCTTACCGCTGCTCAAACATCTCGCCGGGATCGCACCGCAGCGTCGCATGCCGCAATTTGCACGCGAAACGTTCACTTCGAAGTTCGAACCTCAAACTTCGGATCTCGCGCGCAAACGCGTCTTCCTGTGGCCCGACACGTTCAACAACTACTTCACGCCGGAGACCGCGCGCGCTGCGACCGAAATTCTCGAAAGCGCAGGCTACGAAGTGGTCCTGCCGAAGGAGAGCCTCTGCTGCGGACGCCCGCTTTACGACTGGGGATTTCTCGGAATGGCCAAGCGCCTGTTGCGCGAGACGCTCGACGCGCTGCGGCCGGTGCTCGATGAGGGATTGTCGATCGTCGGTCTCGAGCCGAGCTGCGTCTCGGTCTTTCGCGACGAGCTGCTGAATCTTTTTCCGCGTGACGAGTACGCGGCGAAGCTGGCCCGCTCGGCGATGACCTTGTCCGAATTCATTCAGCGCGAAGGCGATCGCTTTCCATTACCGCAGCTCCGGCGCAAGGCTCTCGTTCAGGCGCACTGCCATCACAAGTCGATCATGCGCTTCGATGCCGAGGAAGCGGTGCTGAGGAAGATCGGGCTCGATCTGGAGCATCCCGATTCCGGATGCTGCGGGATGGCGGGCGCCTTCGGATTTCAGCGCGAGCATTACGACGTGGCGATGCGGGTGGGTGAGCGGGTGATTCTGCCTGCGGTTCGTGAAGCGAGCGAGGACACGCTGATCATCGCCGATGGATTCAGTTGCCGCGAGCAGATCGCTCAGGCGACTGGACGACAACCATTGCATCTCGCGGAGGTGCTGAAGCTCGGCCTCTCCCCGCTGCGCGGGGAGAGGACGCTGCATTAAATCTCTTCGCGGCGGGCGAACGGCCGTTCGGACGCGTTCAGGCCGCGATCGCGCTCGCCACTGCGCTGTTGATTGCCGGGACGGTTGCCGCCTTCAAACCCGCTCCGTTCCGCATTCACCTGTCGCTCGAACGACTGGCTTCCCGAAGAGCGAACAAAGTCGCTGGTGGTATTGCTGCTGCCCGGTGATTGCGATGCGCGGGCGCGCGCGCCGCGGCTGTGACCACCCTCCCGACCGATGGCCGACATGTGCGCTCTGTCCCGACTGACCGCCTCGCCGCCCTTCCGGCCGGCGACCCGAGCCTCGTCCGATGTGAATTCGTGAGCGGTACCTTTGGCGTGCGCCGCCTTCCCGCCCTTGCTTGCGATCTCACGCTGTTTCGACGGATCCATCGACGCAAAACCGCGCTTGCTGGTATTGGCCATGTTGTCTCCTTAGGAGTTCAAATTGGGTACTGCGCGAACTGCTGTGCACCTGTGTGAGCCAAGAAAACCGCTTCATGAAATGTGCCATTCGCATCAAGCACTTTTCGGTGGGCGATTCGATCGTGATTTGAGGGATTAGCGCGAGAATCTGGCGGAGAGAGAGGGATTCGAACCCTCGGTACAGGTTTGAGCCCGTACGGCGGTTTAGCAAACCGCTGGTTTCAGCCACTCACCCATCTCTCCGTGGCCTCTGCGGAACTGCCAAAAGGTACTGCGCGCGAATTGTATTTCACGCGGCCGGTGGCGGAGGAGGTGGGATTCGAACCCACGGTACGGTTTCCCGTACGGCGGTTTTCAAGACCGCTGCCTTCAACCACTCGGCCACTCCTCCGGAGCGATTTCCAACAGGTGAGCGCGGATGTGAATTTCTACGGAAGCACGTTGATATCGAGCGTGATCTTCAGCCGCAGCCGTCGATGTTCGCGCAGCTCGCTCATGGAGAGATTCAGCGGGATGCTGACCTCTTTAACAAGGCCGTCCGACACGCGACGCTCCGGCGGCGGTGTCGCGACCGTCGAAACCGTGCGGCGCGCATCGAGCTCCGGAAGTGACTCCGCGATGCTCTGCGGAATCGGAATCTCGATGGATACGCTTGGCACTTCCATCACGTCGTCGAACGGTCCGCGCTGCTGATCGGTCTGGTCCGCGCCGACGAGCTCCGTCGGGATCAACGGGATGTTCTCGGCGCCGCCGGTGTCGTCGAAATCGAACTCCTGTTCACCTTCAGGCGACGATGGCCGCTGCGCGGAAAGCGGCAGTGTCTCGTTGCCGCTGACTTCCCACAAAGACTCCTCCGGCGTTGCCTGTCCGACGGTCGCGTTGAGGATCTGGATCTCGCCGGCGAGCGGCTCCGATCCTTCCAGCCCGTACTTCTTCACGAGGTGGGCGATGACGAGATGCGTGATCCCTTTCAGCGTTTCCTCGACGCCGATGCCGGTCGTAGCGACGGATTCAAAATGCGGCGCGCTGAGCCTGTTCAGGTCGCGCTCCAGAACGGCGACCGGCAGCGCGCCCGGCAGATCGCGCTTGTTGTATTGAATGACGACTGGAATTTCGCGGATGCGGATGCCCTGCCGCTTCAGGTTGTCCTCGAGGTTCTGCAGGCTCTCACGATTCGCCTCCAGCGCGCCCTCCTGGCTGTCAGCGACGAATACGATGCCGTCGGCACCTTTGAGCACGAGCTGGCGCGTCGAGTTGTAGTAGACCTGTCCGGGCACCGTGTAGAGCTGCAGCTTCGTGCGCATCCCGCGGATCTTGCCCAGGTCGAGAGGGAGGAAGTCGAAGAAGAGCGTGCGGTCGGTCTTCGTGGCCAGCGACAGCATCTTGCTCTTGCTGGTCGATGGCAACGACTCGTAGATGAACTGCAGATTCGTCGTCTTCCCGCACAAGCCGGGTCCGTAATAGACGATCTTTGCAGTGATCTCTTTGGTCGCGTAGTTGAAGAGGACCATCGTGTTGCCGCCGCAAAACGAGAGTAGCGACGAGGTCCGACAGTGTCAAACAGTGATGGGTCGTGGGTCGTAGGTCGTAGGTACCGGGGGCTGCAGCGCCTCAGGCGACGAGGCCCCCGGTACCGACGACCCACGACCCACGACCTGTTATGATCCATGCTCGTTCTTTCACAACTGAGTTCTGATGCGGCATGAGCGGACGCGGGTGCGTTCGCTCGAGGGAAGCCGGTGTGATGCC
Source organism: Thermoanaerobaculia bacterium (assembly GCA_036001325.1). Lineage (GTDB taxonomy): Bacteria > Acidobacteriota > Thermoanaerobaculia > Gp7-AA8 > Gp7-AA8 > DASVHS01. The sequence continues at coordinate 28,683 of DASYUK010000484.1, read as the reverse complement.
GGCGCGGCCCCCGCCACTGTAACCGGAGACGATCCACGCACGGTCGCGATCGACCCCCACTGCGAAAGCGGGAAGGGAGCGTGGTGAGGATGACCCGGAAGCCAGGAGACCGGCTGCTTCAGACGCTTCACCTCAATCTGGCCTCTTCGGAGGGAAGGAGTTGCCATGAAGCCGTTTCTCGTCGCCGTTCTCATCTTCATCACCAGTGTTTCGCTCGCCGCACAGACGCCGAGCGTCGGCGAGCGGATCGTCGTCACCGCGTCATCGATTCCGGAGAGCCTCGAATCGACGCCGGCGGCGGTCAGCGTGATCACCCGCGAAGACATCGACAAGCAGCAGGCGCGCGACGTCGCCGACGTTCTTCGCGAAGTGCCGGGCCTCGCCATCGCGCGCACCGGATCGCCGGGGAAGTTCACCAGTCTCTTCATCCGCGGCGGCAGCTCCAAGCAGGCGCTCGTTCTATGGAACGGCGTGCAGATGAACAATCCCTATCTCTCCGGCTACAACTTCGGCCAGCTTTCGACCGCCGGCGTCGAGAAGATCGAGATCATTCGCGGACCTTACTCGGCACTCTATGGTTCAGAAGCGGTCAGCGGTGTGGTGAACGTCCTGACGACCCCGACGCAGAGCGAATTGCGCGTCGATGTGGCCGGCGGCGGAAATGGCTTGAGAAACGGTCTCGTGTCGGGTGCGCTGGTGAAAGGCATCTGGACGATGCACGGCGCCATCGAGCATCGCGATGATGACGGTTTTGCGCCGAATGATGATTTCACTGCCGACACGGTCGTGGCCGGAGTGCAGGCAACGCCGCAACCAAATCTGTCTCTCGCTCTCGTCGCCCGAAACAACCGCTATGACCTCGGCATCCCGCGCAACGTGAACCGCACGTTCACCGCATTCGTGCCGACGCTGCATCGGCGCGAGAAAGGTTCCGAATCACAGATCGCTCTGCCGATTCGCTTCAGAGCGGCGGACATTCAGTACGACCTGCGCTTATCCGACAGCGAGCGGAGCGAGAAGTTCGGCGATCCGGACGCTCCCTTCGGGGCGGAGTTCGGCAATACCGATGCGTCGAGCCGCACGGCACGTCTGACGGCACAGTCGCGGCGCAGCGTCGCGGGCGTGATCACGATCGGCGTCGAAGTGGAGCGCGCCAGCGTTGATCACACCGACTCGTTCGGACTGGACGTTCGTCATCGGTCGCGCGACAGCCGTTCGTTCTTCGCAGAAGACCGTTTCTCGAAACAGCTCAACAGCGGTGCGCTCGAATTGGCGGTGGGTGCCCGGTACGATCGTTTCGATACGTTCGGCAGTCAGGTCTCGCCTCGAGTCGCGATTGCGTGGATCGCAGGCAATTCGAAATGGCGAGCGGCATACGGCGCGGGTTTCCGTGCTCCGGCGATCGGGGAGCTGTACGCGCCTTTCTTCGGCAATCCACAACTCGATGCCGAGCGCTCGCGAAACGTTGAGATCGGATTCGATCGCTACATCCGGCAAGCGACGATCTCGCTCACCGCATTTCGAAGCGAATACGACGATCTGATCGTTTACGACGTTGCGGCGAATCGCTTCGGCAACATCGCCCGGGCTCGTGCACATGGTGTCGAGGGATCAGCATCGCGGCGGCTCGGCAATTTCTCGGGCGCGGTCAGCTACACGTGGTTGAAAGCGATCGATGCCGACACGGAAAAGCAGCTCGCGCGAAGGCCGAAAAATTCAGGCTCATTGTCTCTGGGCTATGACTTCAATCCGGTGTCGGCGGAACTTGTCGTCATTCACTCCGGCGAGCGTCCTGACGTTACCGATCTGGCGCCGTTCGGCGCGGTGATCAACGCTGCGTATACGACCGCGGACGTGACGCTCCGCTACAACGCCGGCGCGTTCACGCCCTTCGTGAAAGTGGAGAACGCCACGAATCGGCGTTACGACGAGGTCTTCGGATATCCGTCGGCGACGAGGCGCCTCATTGCCGGCATTCGGTATTCATTGCGTTAGGAGCACAGCCATGAATCAACGCACAAACGCACGCCTCATCCTCGGAATCGCTCTCGTGGTCTTCTGCACGGTGATGCGCCAGTTGCCGCATCCATGGAATCTCACACCGGTCGGAGCGGTGTCGCTCTTCTCCGGCGCCTGCTTCGATCGGAGGCGTTGGGCCTTCATCGTTCCACTGACGGCGATGTTCATCAGCGACAGTGTGATCGGCTATCACTCGCTGATGCCCGTGATCTACGCGACCTTCGCGCTGATCGTCGTTCTCGGAATGCTGTTGCGCGAGCGGCGGCGATCGCCGGGTTATGTGGCCGGCGGCGCAGTGGCGTCGGCAACGATCTTCTACATCGTCACGAACTTTGCGATGTGGACGATCAGCACGTTGTATCCGAAGACTCTCGCCGGCCTGATCGCATGTTACGTGGCGGCGATTCCGTTCTACGGCACGATGCTGATCGGCGACCTTCTGTATTCGGCGCTGCTCTTCGGAGCGTTCGTCTGGGCCGAGCGCCGAGTGCCGATCTTCGCGGCGAGCTCCCGATGAGGATCGTCTCCCTGCTGCCGAGCGCGACGGAGATCGTCTGCGCGCTCGGAGCAGCCGGTGATCTGGTTGGCCGCTCGCACGAGTGCGATTTTCCGGCGTCGGTGGCGAGCCTTCCGGCGTGCACCGAGCCGAAGGTACGCGTCGACGGCGATTCGAACGAGATTCACGCGAGCGTCACGGAGATTCTCCGCAACGACATCAGCGTTTACCGCGTTCATTCGGAGCTGCTTCGTGAGCTGCGGCCCGACGTCATCGTGACGCAGGTGCAGTGCGATGTCTGCGCGGTGAGCCTGCGTGACGTCGAGGCGAGCATCGCCAGTTGGATGGGCGTCGAGGGCCGTCCACGCATCGTGGCCCTGAATCCGGGCACGATCGACGGCATCCTCGACGATGTTGCGTCGGTGGCACACGCGATCGGCCGCGATCCGTGCGAGGTCGTATCGTCGATGCGCAGCCGCATGGAGGCGATCACTGTGCGCCCTCACCGAGCCGGCCCGCGGCCTCGCGTGGCGACGATCGAGTGGCTCTCGCCGCTGATGGCTGCCGGCAACTGGATCCCGGAGCTGATCGAAATGGCCGGTGGCGAGAATCTCTTCGGCCGAGCCGGAGAACACTCACCGTGGATCGATCTGGAGACGTTCATCCGCGCGGATCCTGATGTGATCGTCGTGTTCCCGTGCGGATTCTCGATCGATCGCACGCTCGCCGATATGCCGCTGCTCACTTCGCAAGCGGCGTGGCACGAGCTTCGGGCCGTTCGAATGGGCAATGTGTTTGTTGCTGACGGCAATCAATATTTCAACCGGCCCGGTCCTCGAATCGTCGAGAGCCTGGAGATCCTTGCGGAGATTCTTGATGAAACGACGGACGATTCTCTCGTGGAGCAGCGGCAAGGATTCCGCGTGGTCACTGCACCTGCTTCGCTCCGATCCGCGCTTTGAAGTCGTTGCGCTGCTGACGACGGTCACGCGACAGTTCGACCGCGTATCGATGCACGGCGTCCGGCGCGAGTTGCTCGAGATGCAAGCCGCTGCCGCCGGATTGCCGCTATGGAAGATCGAGATCCCATCGCCGTGCTCGAACGTCGACTATGACGCGCGGATGCTCGCTGCTGTGCAACGAGCGGTCGCCGAGAACATCGAGTGCATCGCATTCGGTGATCTCTTTCTGCGCGACATTCGCGAATATCGCGAGCAACGGCTGGCCGGCTCGGGAATCGAGCCGGTTTTCCCGCTGTGGGAGCGGCCGACCGATGCGCTGGCCCGGGAGATGATCGACGGAGGATTGCGCGCGCGAATCAGTTGTATCGACCCGCGTGTGCTTCCGCCGCGCTTTGCCGGTCGCGAGTTTGATCATGCGCTGCTCGACGAGCTTCCCGCGACCGTCGACCCGTGCGGCGAGCGCGGCGAGTTTCACACATTCGCGCATGCCGGCCCGATGTTCGAGCGACCGATCAGCATCTGCACCGGAGAAACCGTCGAACGCGACGGCTTCGTCTTCACCGATCTTCTCTGCGAACGCGACTCTCCGGAACGAACTGCTCGTGGCGCAGATAGTTCGTCGCCAGCGTCGTCACCATCGCGCTGAATGAGATGACGTATCGGTCGCGCTCCTTTTCGATCACCTGCAACTCCAGCGCGGCGATGCGCTCGAGCAGGTGATCGACGAGCGAGCGCACGACACGCATGGGCACGCCGGTCCAGTACGTGACCTCACCGATGAAGTCGAGCCGCTTCTCCCGCAGCAGCGGCTCCGCCGGCGAGCGACCGTCACCCTTCTCTGTCTCGAAGAGCTGCTTCAGATCGCCATCGAACCAGCGCGGAATCTGCAGCCGTGTCGCATCATCGCGATGCGCGTAGTAATCGCTGAGTGTGTAGCGCAGCTCCTCGACCGGCGCGTCGCGCTCGCGCGGTGGCACTTTCGGTGGCTGCTTGCCGATGCTGCGTGCCAGCCGATCGACATATTCGAGCTTCGTCAGCGCCGGGCTGCCAGCGTACTCCTGTCGCCAATTCGAGCTCGGGTCGAGCCACACCGCGAACGTCTCCGCGAAATCTTCATCGGGATGCTTCTGCGCATACCATCCGGCGATGTGGCGCACGAACTCGCGTGAGAATGGATTCGGCTTGTAGTTCTCCATGTACGGGCGCGAGTACGGACCGAAGATGCGGTGCCACTCTTCGTCTTCGTAGAGCACGTACGCATAGTTGAACGCGTGGCCCGCTTCGTGGCGCAGATACATCATCGAGTCTTCGGCCGTCTCCAGGTTCTCGGCGATCTCCTGCTCCAGACGCGCGAGCTTCGGATGCGCGAGATAGAACGGCACGCCGATGATCGGTACGCCCTCCGGGCAACCCCACTCGTCGCTGAGATAAATCGGTGGCTTGAATTGGAGTCCGGCGCCTTCGAGCTCTTCGTAGAGTCGATGGACGAGCGGCTCGAGCTCGCTTCCTTCGATCCTGAGATTGAGATCGCTGATGCGGGAACGGAGGAGGGTCTCGCGCTCCTCGTGCCAGCTTATCGGCCGTTGGCCGAAACCCGGTCGCGCATCGGCCGGCTCATGGCGATCTCGATGATCTTCTCGATCAAGTCGCCGTACGACATCTCCGGCTTCGACTTTCGGGCCGCCATCGCGAATTCCGCCGACTTGTCGAGCCATGGGTTCGGATTGACTTCCAGTACATACGGCGTGCCGTCGGCGCGGAGGCGGATGTCGATTCGGGCGTAATCTCTGATCTGTAATGCTTTCCAGGCGCCCGTCGCAGCGGCCTGAAGTTTGGACATCATGGCCGCATTGGCGACGATGTCCTCAGGGACGAACTCCTTCGCCGCCTTCAGCTCCGGGTTTTTCCACTCTTCCCATTTCGCTTCCGTGCCGGCGATTTTCGGCATGCCGTCGGGAAGCTTCGAAAGATCCCACTCGATCGGCGTGAGCATCGTCGGCGGATTGCCGAGGAGTGCCATGTAGATTTCGCGCCCATCGATGTACTCCTCGACGAGGGCGGCAGTCTTGAACTCCTGATGAACGGCGAAGATCTGATCCATCAACTCATGAACGGTGCCGACGACCGATTTCTTGTTGATGCCGATCGATGCGTCGGTGGCGATCGGCTTCACGATCAGCGGGAACTTGTCGAGATTCTGCGTCCCCTCGGTATGTCCGGGGGAAACGATGGTGAAGTCGGGCGAAGAGACTTCATGGAACTCGAAGAGTTTTTTCGCCAGCGACTTGTCGCCGGCCAGCGTGATCCCCAGCGATGCGTTGCCGGTGAAGCGCTTGTCGAGCAGCTCGAGCATCGAGGCGATGCGGCGTTCTTCCTCACCGTCGCCGCCGAGGGATTCGCAGATGTTGAAGATGAGGTCGGAGTTGTCGTCTTCGAGCTGGCGGACGAGTTTCTTGATCGGCGGATTCGCGGCGAGCTTTTTGATGGTGTAGCCGCGCTTCGTGAGCACCTCTTCGATCTGCTGTGAGACGAGCGTCGGAAACTTCTCGCCGCGCGCGAGCGCACCTTCGCGCTCCTTCTCTTCCTGCGCGTCGTACAGGATGGTGATGGTCGGTTTCTCGCCCGGTTTCAGTGCCACGCGACTCAGTGATGAAATGGTAACGCCGGAGAGTGGTGTAGCGGTGCGCTTCAATGCGCCGGCGAAGGCCGTCGTACGGCCCTCTGCTATGATTTTCGTTTCGCCTGATGGCCGACAAGAAGGGTTGGGGATCAACAGTCATGGGTTGGTTCGTCGTGCAGGATCCTGCATCTGACACCACTCCGTCCGGCGCTCAACCGCCAGAGACGCAGCGGCGGGGCGGTGGGCGCCGCGCTCCAACCGAGCCCCTCAACGTCTTCAGCAGCGCGCCTCCGCCGGCTCCCGGTGGTACCGTCGATTTCGAAAAGGTTTTCGACGCCGCCGGAATTGGGGCCGAGCAGCGGGAGCGCGTCACGCGCACGCTCGACCTGCTGAATTCGTTGTCGGGCGACACGGACGCCAACGTCAAGAAGCAGATCGTCTTCGCGTCCTTGAAAGCCTTCGGAGTGCCGATCGACAACATCATCGAAGCGGGAGCTCAGCAGATTCAGGCACTCGAGGCATACATCCGCTCCGGCGCCGACGACACACAGAAAGTGGCCGACGAGGCCGACCAGCGCATCAAACAATATGAGGACGAAATCGTAAAACTTCGACAGATCATGCAAGATCGTGTGACGGAGCAGCAGGCCGTCGTGAAGAGTTGCAACTCACGCAAGCTCGAAGTGCAGAAAGTGCTCGAATTCTTCGGTCAGGAAGCAGTGGCGAAGGTCGTCCGTGAGTCGCCCAAGCTTCATGAGCCGAAGAGCAGTGACCATTCCTGAAGGAGGGGTCCATGGGTCTGATCAATCGTCTCGGCAATCTCTGGAGGGGTTTTCTCTCGCTGTGGATCGCCGACATCGAGAAAGAGCATCCGGAGATCGCTTACGAGAACGCCATCAACTCGATGGTCGGCAAGTACGCGAAGCTCAAGAGCGCTACGGCGGCGATCATCCGGCGCCGGGAAGATCTCGACGAGCGTTACAAAAGGACAACGGCCGACCTGGCGCAAACGGACGGGGAGCTGAACACGGCTGTGGAGACCAATCAGGACGATCTGGCGGTCGTCCTGATCCAGAAGAAGAATCAGCTCACCGCTGATCTGGCCGAACTGAAGACGGACATGGAGTCGGCGCATTCGGATGCCAACTCGGCGAAGCAATCGCTCGTGTCCGTACAGTCGGAGATCCGGAAGCTGAAGGGCGAGCGCGACGTGATGATGGCCAAGATGCAGTCGGCACAGGCGCGATTGAGAATCCAGGAGCAACTCGATGGGCTCTCGGTCGACGATGAGGTCAGAGCGCTCGACACGGTCCGGAACCACATCAAGAACACGATCGCCGAGGCCAATCTGACCAAGGAGCTGTCGGACTCGTCGCTCGACTCGCGGCTGGCGGCTCTGCGAAATCAGACCGGCGACGTTCAGGCGAAGCAGGAACTGGCCAATCTCAAGGCGCGCAAGGCGGCGCAGCAGGCTTCGCAGGGACAAAAAACCATGTGAGCAACGTCGTCCTGAGCGGAGCGAAGGATCTCTTCGGCGTTAGATCGCTGTCGAGATCCTTCGCCGTCTCCGCATCTCCGGGCGACGAGAGAGGTGTCCAATGCGGTTGACTCCATTCGCAAAATTCTTCATCACTGTCGTCGTACTGGCCGTCGTCGGCTATGCCGTTTATCACTACAAGGGGGCGGACGTACGGAAGTGGGCCGTTGGCGGCGAGAAACAAGCGAGGCAAGGCTCCAGCGAAGTCTCATCGAGCGACTTCTCGGCACTCAAGAACGCACCGGCCGATCCCAGTCGCGACGCTGGCGCCAACGGCGTACAGCCTGTGAACCTCGGCGGCAGCGGCTCTCTCGATCGGCCGCTCGTCGTGGCTATCAACACCTGGGCTGGCCACTCGCCCGGCATCGTCTACAACAACGGTCTGGAGCCGAACGCCGGCTCGAATTACCGCAGACAGCTCGGCATGGACGTGAAGTTCGTCCTGATCGAGGATCCGGCGGCAAAGCTGGCCGCGTTCCGCAATGGCGACGTCGACGTCATGTGGAACACGGTCGACAACTGGGCGCGGGAAGCCTCGGTGCTGGCCGAACAGAATCAGCGCGCGAAGTCGGTCGTCATGCAGGACTGGTCGCGGGGGGGCGACGGCATCGTGTCGCTCGCTTCGATGAAAGCGATCGAGGACCTGAAAGGGCACAAGATCGCCTGCACGCAGTTCACGCCGTCACATTTCCTCCTGCTCTACCTCCTCGCGCAGTCCGGCCTTTCGCCGGAGGATCGCGCCGGCGTGGAAAAAAACATCATCTTCACGCAGGACGCGCCCGCGGCCGCGGCCATGTTCAAAGCACGTCAGGTCGACGCGGCGGTCACCTGGGAGCCTGATCTTTCCGGCGCCGTGACGGCCCGAGGAGATGAAGCACACGTGCTGATCTCAACGACCGCGGCGACCAACATCATCGCCGACACGCTGTGCGCGCGGCAGGACGTGATCGATCGCGCGCCCGGTACGATCCGCAATTTCATCCACGGCTGGTTCCAGGGCATCGAAATGATGAAGAAGGATCCGGCCAGCTCGTATGCGATCGTCGGCAAAGCGCTGAAACTCGACAGTGACACAGTGTCGGGCATGCTCTCCGGTCTGAAACTGACCCCGTACGCCGACAACGCGCAGTTCTACGGACTCACCGGCGGAAAGGCGCACTACGAGACGCTCTTCGACACGGCCTTCGTGATCTGGCGGAAGAAAGGGCTCGTGACCCGCTCGGTCGACGCGAAGGATTGGGCGGACACGCGGTTCCTCTCCTCGCTCGCTGCGCAGTACCCGGGGCAGAAAGTCGAAGAGCCGAAGCTCGCGGCGAAGACGCCTTCCAAATCCGACCGCGCCATCATCAACAAGCAGATCGAGATTCACTTCACGCCAGGAAGCGATTCGATCATGCCCGGCTCGTTCTTCGTCCTCGATGCCCTCGGTGACACGATGACATCGTTCGGCAACACGTATCTGCGAGTCGAAGGAAACACCGACGCGATCGGCACTCCTCAACGGAACATGGTGCTGTCGGAGCGGCGCGCGCTGGCAGTGAAGAACTACATCGTGCAGACTTTTCCGAACATCGACGCCAACCGGTTCCAGACCATCGGCCGCGGCTCGACCAACCCTGTGGCCGATAACGCCACCGAAGCGGGCCGTCAACTGAACCGCCGGACCGAGATCAAGGTCGTGCTCACGACACATTAATGGCCCAACAGGGGAGAACGGCGTCGCTGTGGTCGATCCGGCAGCCGGTGCCGCGCAGCACAGCGTTCGTGCTGTCGTTCGTCATGCCCGTGCTCGTCCTCGTGATCTGGTGCGTGTTGACGTACGGCGGTTTTGCTCCGCCCGACTTTCTTCCGTCGCCGACCGAGACGATCCGCGGAACGCTCCAGCTTTTCATTCAGTACGACCTGATGGACGCGATCATCGTTTCCACGCGTCGTATCGTGCTCGCTTTCCTGCTGGCAAGCGCGCTGGCGCTGCCGCTCGGGATCATCATGGGAGCCTTCACGCCCGTTCATCACATTTTCGATCCGATCATGGCGCCGCTGCGCTACATGCCGATCTCCGCATTCATCCCGCTGCTCATCCTCTGGTTCGGCATCTACGAGAAGCAGAAGATCGCCTTCCTATTTCTCGGCGTCTTCGTCTATCTGCTGCCGGTCGTCGTCTCGGCGATCCGGGTGGTTCCGGAGGAGCTGGTGCAGACGGCGCTGACGCTCGGAGCTTCAAAATGGCAGGTCATCCGAACCGTTCTCCTGCCGGCGGCGCTGCCGGAGATTTTCGACTCGTTCCGCGTTATGAACGCGATCTCGTGGACTTACGTGATCCTCGCCGAGGCAGTGAACCCTGAGCACGGCCTCGGGTACATGGTCGAGTTGGCGCGCACGCATCAGAAGGCGTCGTGGTCGTTCGCTGGACTCATCGTCATCGGTGGTATCGGTTTGCTCACCGATCAGATCATCCGCACGCTGTCGAAAATCTTCTTCCGCTGGCGTGAGGCCGAGATATGACGAATAAGACCGGCGAGCCCGGCACGATCGCCATCGACGCGGAACAACCGAAAGGACCACAGCCGAGCTATGTCGCCAAACCGACCGAGCAGACGCCGAAGCTGCGCATCAACGATCTCGGTGTGACGTACATCGACCGGCGCGGTAACCGCACCGAGGCGGTGCGCGAGATCACGCTGGACATCGCGGACAAGCCCGATTGCGGTGAGATCGTGGTGTTCCTCGGGCCGTCGGGCTGCGGCAAATCGACCATCCTGAAATCGGTGGCCGGGCTGCTGCCGCCGACGCGCGGCGAGATTCTTGTCGAGGATGAGCCCGTGACCGGCGTCAGCCGCGAACGCGGCATGGTCTTTCAGGCATACACCTCCTTCGCCTGGCTGACGGTGCGGCAGAATGTCGAATATGGTCTGAAGCTGCGTGGCGTGACGCGGAGCGAACGCGAAAAGAAATCGGAGAAGTACCTCCAGCAGGTCGGCCTGGGCGACTTCGCCGATCGCTATCCAAAGGATCTTTCCGGCGGGATGAAGCAGCGCGTCGCGATCGCGCGGACGTTGATCAACGGGCCCAAGCTGGTGCTGATGGACGAGCCGTTCGGGGCGTTGGATCCGCAGACGCGCTGGGGGATGCAGAGCCTCCTTCTCGACATCTCACGCTCGGAGGACAACACGATCCTCTTCGTAACGCACGATGTGTCGGAGGCCGTCTATCTCGGTGACACGGTCTATGTTCTGTCGCCACGGCCGACGCGGATACTGCATCGCGTCGACATACCGTTCTTCACCTCGCGTGATATTGCCCTGAAGTCGTCGAACGAATTCCGTTCGGTCGAGAAAAAGCTTCTCGACCTCATCTACGCTCCCGCTGCGTAGAATTTCACCGTGGGTATCTCCGAAAAGCCGCGCCCGCTCGGTCCGAGGGACATCGGCGACGGTGTCGGGCAGCGGCCGTATCTGAAAATGGCCTTCGCGAATCCGTACAACCTGTCGTTGCTTCTCGGCGGGATCGCCGCGTCGGTGCTGACTGTGAATCCGATTCCGGCGATGCTCGCACTCGGCGGCGAAGCCATCTGGCTCCTGCACGCTCCCGACTCGAAATTCCTCCGCCGCACTGTATGGGACCCTAAGTTCGAGAAGATGCGGGTCGCTCTCGAAGATCTGGAACGGTCGGAGCGGATGAAAGACATGCCGGTCGAGGAACAACGGCGCGTGAGCACTCTCGTCATGCGTGAACAGAACATCAATCGTCTGGCCGCCCAGAATCCCTCCTTCACAGGCGACCTCCTGCGCAGCGAGCTGGTGAAGACGCGGCAACTCGTCGATTCCTTCCTGGAGATGGCTCTGACGTGCAACCGATACGACCAATACCTGAAGAGCGTCGATTTCAACACACTGGAGAAGGACCGCGCCCGTTGGCAGGCCAAAGCCGCGTCGGATCGGACGCCTGCGCAGGAGCGCGAGATCGCCAAGAAGAATGTGGCGGTGATCGAGAAGCGGCTCGAGAAGTTGCGCGACATCCGCAACTACCTCAGCGTCGCTCGTGGGCAGCTCGATCTCATCGAGAACTCGTTCCAGCTCATCTCCGATCAGATCGTGACGATGCAGTCGCCCGGTGAGCTGTCGGGTCAGCTCGACGATCTGCTGGACGGCGTGCAATCGATTCAGGAGACCGCGCGAGATACGGAGAGAATCCTCAACGCGCTGGAGGTGAGAGCGTGAGTGAGCCGCGAATCCTTCCGGTCTGGGCCGAGGATCTGCGGAGACGCTATCTGCGCGGCGAAGCATCGATCTTTGTCTTGCATGGCAACGTGTATGACTCGGTGATCAGCGGCAATCAGACGGTGACGCTCAGCGATTTTCTGGCCCATGTTCTCCTCAAGGAGACCAAGGACACCGTGGCTATCTACAACGTCGCGGCCGGTGTGCGCTTCGCGAAACGCAACAACGGCGTGAGCAATCTCGACGAGCTTCTCCTTTCCACCGAGAAGCCGCGCGTCCTCGGCGCAATCGAGCGGATGCTCATCGGCGGAACGAGGACGGCCGTGGTCCTGGAGTACGCGGAGGCGATCGCCCCCGCAGGTGATCCGAATTTTCAGAGTGAGGCTGATCGCGCCGCGATCGTGACACTGCATCGCTGGTCGTTCCTGCCGGAGATCGAGCGCAGCGACAACGTCGTCGTCCTCATCTCCGAGAACCTGACCGAGCTCGCCGGAAAGCTCGTCTCGAATCCGAAAGTGGCCGTGGTGGAGATACCGATGCCCGACGCGGACGCGCGCAAAGCAGCCGCACATCTTGCGGACAAACGGCTTTCCGATCAGGAGACGGAGCGATACGCGGAAGTGACCGCGGGACTCAAGGCCATTCAGATCATCTCCATCCTCACGCCGCCGCCAGCCACGGAGGAGGAATCGCGCGAACGGGAGTCGTTCATTGCGCGGCTGCTCGCCGGACCCGACGCCGCGCAACGCGCGAAGAAGTTGGCCGCGCTGACGGCAGGATTGAATGAGGATGAGATCACGAAGTTGCTCGCGCCCGGTGCGCGTCCGATTCCAGAGAACATCGATCGCTCCGAGCGCGCTCGGCAGGAGATCGACACGCTCATCGCGCGACGGAAGCGCGAGATTCTCGAGCGCGAATGCTTCGGCCTGATCGAGTTTGTCGAGCCCCAGCACGGCTTCGACGTCGTCGGTGGGATGGACGAGGTCAAGAAGGACCTCATGGTCATCGCGAAGAGCATCCGCGACGGTCAGAGCGCGCGCGTCCCCATGGGCATTCTCTTCACCGGTCCGATGGGGACCGGGAAGACGTTTGTCGCCGAGGCGTTCGCGCGCGAATGCGGTCTGACGACAATCAAGCTCAAGAACTTCCGATCGAAGTGGGTGGGAGCGACGGAAGGGAATCTCGAGAAGATTCTCAATGTGATCCGCGCCATCGGTCAGGTCGTGGTCATCATCGACGAAGGCGATCGCGCGTTCGGAAACACCGATGCGGAGGGCGACGGCGGGACGTCGTCGCGAGTGATCGCGCGGATCAAGGAGTTCATGTCCGACACGTCCAACCGCGGACGGATTCTGTTCCTCGTGATGACGAACCGGCCCGACAAGCTTGACGTCGACCTCAAGCGCGCCGGACGCCTCGACCGGAAGATCCCGTTCCTCTACTCGCAGACTCCGCAAGAGGTGGAGAACGTCGCCCGAGCGCTGGTCAGAAAGAACAAGATCAGCACCGACGTCGACTTCACATCGATTCGCGAAGCGTTTTCACAGAAGCTGGTCGGCTACAGCAACGCCGACGTCGAAGCGGTCGTGTTGATGGCTCTGGATGACGCCGCGCGCGACGAAGCTGCGAGCGTCAGCGCCGATCGGTTCATCCGCGCCGCCGCCGATTACTTCCCGAGCCGCGACGTCGAGTTGCTCGAGTACATGGAGCTCCTCGCCGTCTTCGAAGCCTCCAGCCGGCGACTTTTGCCTCCGAAGTACGCGAACATCACGCCGGAAGAGCTCGACCTCAAGATGCGGCAGTTGCGTGCTGTCGTGGGATCGCGCCGCTGAGCGCGCCAACGGTCTCGATCGCCAGCTTGACCTGCTTGTCGCGTTTCTCGCTCTTTTTTACTTTTCCGATCGCGTCTTCGATCAGCGCCCAGGTGACGTTGGATGGTTGATAACGATCGGGCGAGGACTCGGCGACATGACGACCGAGGGCGCCAAGCGCGGTGTGATAAGGCAGCGGCTTGGGCGATTCACCGCTGGCCATCTCATCGATGTACCGCGCCACGAGAAGACCGACGGCTGCCGACTCGACGTAGCCTTCGACACCGGTCACCTGACCGGCGAAGAAAATGTGCGGGTCGCGCTTCGTCTGAAATGCCGGCGTGAGATGACGCGGTCCGTTGATGAAGGTGTTGCGGTGCATCGATCCAAAGCGCGTAAAGGTGCAGTTCTCGAGACCGGGGATCGTCTGAATGACGCGCTTTTGCTCGGGAACTTTCATCTTCGTCTGGAAGCCGACGATGTTCAAGTACTCGTCGGAGAGATCTTCCTTGCGAAGCTGCACGACGGCGTAGGGACGTTCGCCGCTCACGGGATGCTCGAGGCCGACCGGTTTCATCGGACCGAAGCGCAGCGTATCGATGCCGCGGCTCGCGATTTCTTCGATCGGCAGGCAACCTTCGAAGTGCACAGCGTTCTCGAAGTCGTGTAACGGATAGAGCTCGGCGCCGAGCAATGCGTTGACGAACGCCTCGTATTGCTCGCGATTCATCGGAGCGTTCAGATAGTCGGTGCCGGAGCCTTTTCCGTAGCGCGACTTCCAGTACAGCTTCGACATGTCCAGCGAGTCGGCGGCGAGAATGGGCGCGATGGCGTCGTAGAAATACAGACCGTCGCGCCCGAGAAAGTCGTTGATCGTCTCGAACAGCGGCTGTGATGTCAGCGGTCCCGTGGCCACGACGATGAAGTCGTAGCCGTCGCGATCGAGTGAGGCCACTTCTTCGCGGCGAGTCGTGATGCCACTTTGGGTCGCGATCGTCTGTGTGACGGTCGCGGCAAAGCGTTCACGGTCGACCGCAAACGCATCACCCGCCGGAACGCGCGCTTCTTCCGCGCAGCGGATGACGAGCGATCCGAGGAGCGACATCTCGTGTTTCAGCAGTCCGACGGCGTTGGTGATTGCGGATGAGCGGAACGAGTTCGAACACACCAGCTCCGCGAGGTTCGATGTGTGATGTGCCGGAGTCATCTTCACCGGCCGCATCTCGAACAGATCGACCGCGTGGCCATTGCGCGCGAGTTGGAATGCGCACTCGGATCCGGCCAAGCCGGCGCCAATGATTTTGATACGTGCCATGTTGGGTCGTAGGTCGTAGGTCGTAGGTACCGGGGGCCTTATGGCGCTGAGGCCCACGGCACCTACGACCCACGACCTGTTACCTAATTGCTTTTCTCGTCCACCGCGTACTGCGTCGCGGCGTCGACGCGGATCTCGCCGAACTTTTGCTCGAACAGCGAGATGTTCTGCGCCAGCGCTTCGAGGAGCTGTTTGGCGTGCAGCGGCGTCATGATCACGCGGCTGTACACCTTCACATCGGTGCGCCCTGGAACGATGCGTCCCAGGTCGATCACGAACTCACTCGGTGAATGAATGATATTCGCGAAGTTGACGTACTGGCCCTGCGCGGTCTGGTCGTCCAGCTCGATGCGGATCGTTTGCGGTGTTGGCGGTTGCTGTTCCATGTGTGAGGGCTCGGCAGTTCGAAATTGGTCGGGCAGGCGGGATTTGAACCCGCGACCACCTGAACCCCATTCAGGTACGCTACCAGGCTGCGCTACTGCCCGACTCGGTGGTGGGTGATGCTAGCACGCTAACGGGAACGCACCGCCCCATCATTCCGAGCCTACGGTTGCGCGCCCGCCCACAGCACGAGGTATCGCGTGATCTCGATGTTCTTCGGCGACGGCACGATGGAAATCTCTTCGACTTCACTCGCCTTCGCCATCAGATCGTCACGGATCGCCTGCAGCTCCTTGTCCCAGGCGCGCTGCACCTGGGCGATGTTCTCGAGATAGTCGACCTCGCGCGCGGATTGTGTCGCTTCCGCGACGGCCGCCGGCCGTCCGCTGGTGATGTTGTAGAGCGCCTGACCCCAGGCGACGTTCACATCCTGCGCGGCGCGATCGGCCGGAGTCTCGTCGCCCTTGACGCGCTCGCGCTGTTCGCGCTCGGACTTTTCGCGGAGCTGATCGATGCGACGTCGGAACGTGCTCTCCAGCCGCTCGGTCTCCACGGCCAGGCGCCGATTCGCCTCCTCCGTACAACGCTCCAGAAATGCCTCGCGTGATTCGCCGGGCTCGGAGTACAACGCGAACGCCGGATCGTGAAAGATGCGCAACCGCTCGTTCTCTTCGAGGAACGTACGGAACGATTCCTCCGACTCCATCGCGCTCTGCACGACTGTCTCCGCGCGGATGCTCGAGGCCACTCGCCGCACCGGATCGCGTACCGTGCGCAGATCGAGTCGATTCGGATCGACGACGCGCGCCAGATGCCACAACACGCGGCCGTCGATGTCTTCGATTGGCGCCGCGTACGATCGGACGACGCTGTGATGCGTGCCACTCCGGCCATCCACGTGCGTCACCACAGCCTCAGCGAGGATGAACGGCTTGTACTCGCCGCGATCGCTGTGAACATAGAGCTGCTCGACCTCTCCATCGCGATGCGCGACGGGCGCGCGCCCGCGAGCGGTTGTGATGGCAGCTTGCGCTTCATCGCCACGCTGGATCGTGAGGCCGTGCGCAACCGGCACTGCATCGAGAACGCGACCCGGGACAGTGCCGAGCGCCTGCACGATCGCGTCACGCTGCTCGGGCGGAAAGAGAAAGACGATGCATCCCCCGCCCCCCGCCCCGCACACCTTCCCGCCCCACGCCCCCGCGGTGAGAGCGACATCGATCGCCGCATCGATCTCCGGCGTCGAGATGCCGGCGATCAGCACTTTGCGCTGTTCCCACTCCTTCGCCAGCGCTTTTCCGGCCTTCTTGAAGTCGCCCGCTTCGAGCGCCTTCTCCATGTCGATCGACGTCTGCGCGATCCGGTCGAATCCGCGCTGCACTTTCTTCTTGCCTTCGATCTGGCGCTTGTACATCTCCCAGTTGTTCGTGCCTGAGAAATGGGCGACGCCGCTGTAATGCAGCAGCATGTGCGCCGCGAGATCGGTAATCGGGATGCCGATCGGATGTCGCTTCGGCGCGCCCGGCTCGAGTCGCAGCGAGGCCAGACCGCCGAAGACCGGCGGGTAATAATCCTGAATTCCAGCGGGGACGCCGAGGAGCCGGGTCTCGAGGTCGCGGACGAGAAAGAT
Organism: Thermoanaerobaculia bacterium; assembly: GCA_036001325.1. Taxonomy (GTDB): domain Bacteria; phylum Acidobacteriota; class Thermoanaerobaculia; order Gp7-AA8; family Gp7-AA8; genus DASVHS01. The sequence continues at coordinate 11,689 of DASYUK010000484.1, read as the reverse complement.
GAGATCTTCTCCGTCCAGCGGTGCGCCGGCCAGCTCCGACAGAGCGCGCACCAGCGTGATGCTCAGCGCCGATGAACCGCCGAGGCCCGAGCCGCGCGGAGCGTCGGTGCGAGTGGTGATGGAGAGCCCGTTGAGATGGAAGTGCTCGACGAGCCGATAGATCAACGCTGCTTTCGGATCCGCCGAAAGCTCCTGCATCGATTCGTATCGTTGGCGATACTGCTGATCGGTGAGGTGAATCTCGATCGCGCCGTCGCCGGTCTCGGCAACCTCGCACTCCGCGTAGTGTGAGACCGCGACGTTGACCGTCCGCGAGCCGGGATGGAAGAGATACAGCGGCCAAAGGTCGAGAGTGCCTCCGGCGAGATCGGCGCGCACCGGAGCCCGGACGATGACTTTGTTCATTTAGGGACCCGTGACTGCTAAAACAGCGCCCGGCGTTTATGCATCTGCGCGAGCTGCTGCGGTCCGGATGATAGTCGCGGAAGTAGCGCGGCGACACTGTTTTTATAACGGTGAAGCGATTCGCCGTGCAATGGATCGGGAGTAATCGACTTCAGCTTCAACGGATCGAGCCATTTGCCGCCGTCGCTGACGCGATAGTCGAGATGCGGTCCTGTCACGAGACCCGTTGCGCCGACGTAGCCGATCACATTGCCCTGCGTGACGCGTGCACCGCGACGAATCGTTTTCGCGAATCGCGAGAGGTGCAGATACATCGTCTCGATGCGCGACGTGTGACGGATGCGGATGAAGTTTCCCTCGCTGCGGCTGTAGCCGGTCTGAATGACCACGCCATCAGCGGTCGTCATCACCGGCGTTCCCACGGGCGCGCCGTAATCGACGCCATGATGCGGCCTGAAGTAGTGGAGCACGGGATGAAAGCGGCGCTTCGAGAAGCCCGAGGTGATCCGCGTGAACTGCAGTGGCGCTTTGAGGAATTGCTTGCGGAGCGGCGTGGCGTTGCGCGCGTAGTAGCCGGCCGTGCCGTTGGGAAGCTCGTGCCGGAACGCTTCGTAAGTGTTGCCCTCATGAATGAATCGGGCCGCCAACACCGGTCCGTAGCCGACGAGATCGGGGCCCGAGAACTTTTTCTGTACGACGACGCTGAAGGAGTCGCGTTTTTGCAGCGAGAAGAAATCGATGTCCCATTGAAAAATGTCGACGAGCTGCTGCACGAGCTGGGGCTGTTCACCCGCGTTGCGAAGCGCCTCGTAGAGCGATGAATCGATCTCGGCCGAGACGATCGTGTTGATCGAGAGCTGGCGCGCCGGGCGCGGAGTGACGATGAACGTGCCGTGATCGCGGCGCTCGGCGTCGACCGATCCCCAACCGGTCACGCGCAACTGCACGGCGTCGACATCGCCGCGCTCCCCGTAATGGAAGCGCAGGAGATTACCAGGGCGGATCCGCCGGAGATCGATGGAACGGCCGAAGTCGATGGTCAGAAGCGCGCTGTCGCGCCGCGACAATCCGCCCGCGACGAGCACGTCGTCGAGCGTGTCATCCTCTTCAATGGTGAGGATCACCGAATGCTGCGGCAGTTCGCTGCCGCGCTGCGGACCGAGATCGGCATATCGAAGCGACGGCGCAACGGTCGATGCGCGCATGATCGTCGGGGCCGATGACGGCTCGATCGCGACCGCGGCGAGGATCAGTGGGATGGCGATCGGAAGAGCAGCGGCAACAATGGTTCGCCGCTTCCGCCTCGCTTCACGCCGGAGATCGCCCTGGCGTTTCATTGATTCGACGGTGGTGTCAAGACCTGGGTCTGCGATTTGTTGATCTGATCGGCGAAATCGATCTTGCGATACTCGGCGGGAATCCTGAACAGCGAATCATCTGCTTTGGCTTCGCCGATGGCCGTGACGGTCATCTCGCGGCTCATCGTGCGCGAAGCGGGGAGCGCCAGTTTCGTCCCGACCGGTTGCGGTCCCGTCTCGTTGATGGTCACCACTTGAATGGTCTGCCGAAGCGGGAATCCTCTGATCTTCGTCGTCTCTGCAGCGATTAATTCATCGACCTTGGCGTTGCCGGTCTGGATGGTGTTCGAGAACGCCGCCTCGGCCGCGTCGCCAAAGCGCACGGTCGTCCACTTGTCGATCGTCGTCCGCACCGACTGTTTGAGCGCCATGTTCCGGAAATTGATCGTGATGTTGTAGGTCATCGTCAGCCGGTAGTGATCCGTGGGGATCCCGGCGATGACTTTCGCATCGTCCAGCTTCGTCACCGACGACAAGAGGTCGCCGATGGTGATGTTGCTCGTGCCGACCGCGCTGGCGATGGCGAGGCTGTTCACTTCGGTGTAGGTCTTCTGCGTCGGATCGACGAACAACAGTTTGCGAGCGGCGTCGGTCGAGATGACATAGGTTCCCGGCGGATAGGTATTACCGGAGATGAACTCGACGCGCGAGCGCGAGCCATCGATCACGGCGCGCGCATTGAAGTCCGACGACTTCTCATCCTGAAGTTCAGACCGGCTCGTCTGGAAGTATTCGTATTGAACCGCCGCAAAGGCCGCATGCCCCGTCAGCAGGAGCGCCGCCACACCGCCCATCACGTTTCTTTTCATTGCTAACCTCGGCTTTATCTGGAGTATACACGCTCTCCTCGAAATTTCGCCCTGAGGGAGGGCGTTCTTCCCAAGCCATGTCCAAAGTGAAGTTCATCACGGCCGCGGTTTGCGCTACAGCGATCGCCACGTCTCTGTCGGCGGCGAGCAAACCGGCGCCGGTCACGCTCGAGTCGGTCATCAAGAGGGTTCAGCAACAGCAGCGGAAGACGCAAACACTGCAGGCCGACTTCAAGCAGGGGAAAGAATTGGCGCTCCTGTCGAAGCCTGAGGTTTCCACGGGGACGTTCGTGTTTTCGAAGCCGAACAATGTGCTCTGGTCGTACGACGCTCCGAAGCGCGTGCAGATGCTCATCTCCGGCGGTGTGCTGACGACGTATTACCCCGACCTGAACAAGGTCGAGCGCATCGACGTCAAGCGCTTCGAGGATCGCATCTTCAAATACATGGGCGCCTCCGGCGCGATCGATGAACTGTCGCGCTACTTCGATTTCACCTTCACCGACACGTCGACGAGTCCCTATTGGGTCCTCGATCTGAGTCCGAAAAGCCGGGCCGTGGCCAGGCGCGTGAAGCACATCCGGATTTGGATCGAGAAGGACACCTACCTCACTTCGAAATTCGAGTATGTCGAAAGCGACGGCGACATCACCCGCTATGAGTTCACGAAAATCAAGGTGAATCAGCCGATCGAGCAGGGGCGATTCACGCTCAGCCTTCCGGCCAACGTGAAGGTCGAGCAGATGAAGATTCAGTAGTTGCGCTTTTCGCTACTCCACACCGACGGTTCCGCGCGACTCGGACGCATCAGCACCCGTCACGGCACCATCGACACGCCAGTCTTCATGCCCGTGGGAACGCTGGCCTCGGTCAAGTCGCTGACGACCGAACAGCTCAAGCAGCTCGGTCCCGAGATCATCCTCAACAACACGTATCACCTCATGCTCCGACCGGGAGTGGAGATCCTCGAGCGCCTCGGCGGGGTGCACAAGTTCCAGTCGTGGGATCGCGCCATCCTCAGCGATTCGGGGGGCTTTCAGGTCTTCTCGCTGGCTTCGATCCGCAAAGTTCGCGAAGAGGGCGTCGAGTTCCGCAGCCATATCGACGGCTCGCTGCACTTTTTGTCGCCGGAGACGTCGATCGATATTCAGCAGCGGATGGGCGTCGACATCGCCATGGCCTTCGACGAGTGTCCGCCGTACGGCTGGTCGCGCGATGAGATCGAGAAGTCGATGGACATGACGCACCGTTGGGCGAGGAGAAGTGTAGCGGCGCACTTCAGTGCGCCGAACGGCGTGCTGAAGCACGCCGCCACACCCGCCCTGTTCGGAATCGTGCAGGGCGGCACGTACCACGATCTCCGCAAGCGCAGCGTCGAAGAGATCGCCTCGCTCGACTTTGACGGCGTCGCCATCGGCGGCGTCGTAACGGGCGAGTCGAAGGAGGAGATGCTCGACATCATGCATTTCACGACGCCGCTGTTGCCTTCGGATAAACCGCGTTACCTGATGGGCGTCGGCACGCCGGAAGATCTTCTCGAGGGCGTAGCAGCAGGCGTCGACATGTTCGACTGCGTCATGCCGACTCGAAACGCGCGCAACGGTTCGCTCTTTACGAGTCAGGGAAAGATCGCCATCAAGAACGCGAAGTACGCCGACGACCAGGGCCCTCTGGATCCCCAGTGCTCGTGCCTCACCTGCCGCACGATTTCACGGGCGTACCTGCGCCATCTGTACACGAACGACGAGATCGCCGCCCACGTCTACAACACCATCCATAACGTCTCGTTCTACCTTGACTTGATGAGGGGTATCCGGCAATCTATCGCGTCCCATTCGTTCGCGGCATTTCGCGCGACCTTCCTGAACCAACAACCGACAACGGACAGCCCATGATCGTTGCTTTACTTCAATTCGGCGCCGGCACCGGCGCACTGATCGCCCAGATCCTGCCGATCGTGGCCATCGGTCTTGTTTTTTACTTCATCGTCATCGCCCCGGCGAGCAAGCAACGCCGCCGGACCCAGGAAATGCTGAACTCGCTGAAAAAGGGCGATCGCGTTGTCACCTCCGGCGGGATTTACGGGACGATCCAGGGTGTTGAGCCGGAAGTCGTTTATCTGAAGATTGCCGAGAATGTAAAGGTCAAGGTGGCGCGCTCTGCCATTACCGGTGTCCTGACCGGCGACACCGAGTAGAGCGCTGCCTGCTACTCCGGAGGAAATCTTGAACAGAAGTGTCATTTGGAAAGTTGGGCTCATCGTCGCCGTGCTGGTGCTGTTTTCGGCCGGCCTGATCCCGACCAAGAACAATCCCGAGCCGATCCGGCGCGGTCTCGACCTCAAGGGCGGGACGCATCTGGTCATGCGCGTGAACATCGGTGACGCCATGCGTCTGGAAGTCGATCAGGCGATGGAGATGCTCAAGACGCAAGCGGTGAACAACAAGCTGCCGACTCCGACTGTGCGCCGCACGAGCGATTCGTCATTCGTCGCCGTGCCGCCGGCGGGCGTCTCCACGGCGGAATACGAACGCATCGGCAAGGACTATCTGGTCACGTTCGATCAGTCGCACGCTGCCGACGGCTCCCTCGTCTTCAGGATGAAGCCCGCGGCGATCACACAGCTCCGGCATGACACCGTCAGTCAGGCCGTCGAGACGATCGACAATCGCGTCAACGCCCTCGGTGTGACCGAGCCGATCATCGCTCCACAGGGCGAGGATCGCATCGTCATCCAGCTTCCCGGCGTCGACGATCCGGCGCGCGTGAAAGACATCATCAAGACCACGGCGCAACTCCAGTTCCGGATGGTCGAAGGCAATCCCGCTGCCGATCCGAAGACCATCGAGAGCTCGCTTCCGGCGAATTTGAAGAACGACGTCGACATCCTTGCCGGAACTCGCGAGGATGAGTTGGGCCGCGCCGCCGGCGTCGAGTACTACGCCGTGAACAAGACCGTTCCGGTCAGCGGCCGCGATCTCAAGACCGCGCGCGTGCAGAAGGGGCGCCTCGGCGAGCCGGTCATCGGCTTTTCGCTCACTCCCGACGGCGCGCCGAAGTTCGGTGCCCTCACCGGAGCGAACGTCGGCCGCCGGCTGGCCATCGTCCTCGACAACCGCGTCGTTTCCGCTCCTCGAATCAACAGCCAGATCACCGATCAGGGCGTGATCGAAGGCAGCTTCACGAATCAGCAAGCGAGCGACCTCGCGCTGATTCTCCGCAGCGGCTCGCTCCCGGCGTCGTTGACGACTCTCGAAGAGAGAACCGTCGGACCGTCGCTCGGCCGCGACTCCATCCGCCAGGGAGTGATGGCGTCGATCATCGGCTTCGTTCTGCTGATCGCCGCGGTCCTGCTCTACTACAAGGGCGCCGGTGTCAACGCTGTGCTGGCACTGTTGCTGAACCTCGTGATCCTTCTGGGCATGATGGCGTACTTCAAAGCCACGCTCACGTTGCCGGGTATCGCCGGCATCATCCTGACTCTCGGTATGGCCGTCGACTCGAACGTTCTCGTGTTCGAGCGCATCCGGGAAGAGCTGCGCGAAGGAAAGACCGTGCGCGCCGCGATCGAGAACGGCTTCTCGCGCGCGTTCGCCACGGTCATCGACACGCACCTCACGACGATCATCGCGGCCCTCTTCCTCTTTCAGTTCGGAACGGGACCGATCAAAGGCTTCGCCGTGACGCTGCTCATCGGTCTTGGCGCATCCGTCTTCACAGCGTTCTTCGTGTCGCGGATGATCTTCGACATCGTTTACAGCGCGACCGAGCGTCCGCAGGCGATCAGCATCTAGGAGTCACCATGCAGATTTTTGTCAATCCGAATTACAACTTCGTCCGCTGGCGCCTCTACTGGTTCGCCTTCTCGGTCCTGTTCATCGCCGTCGGTGCCGTCATCTTCTTCACCAAGGGCATCGATCTCGGCATCGACTTCTCGGGCGGCGCGAACATCATCCTGAAGTTCCGCGATCAGGTTCCTCTGCCGACGCTTCGCGGGCAGCTTCCCGATGCGACCATCCAGCAGTACGGCAAGGCCGAAGAGCGTTCCGTGCTGATCCGGTTGCCGCAGCTTCATCGCGAAGGCGACTACGCAGGCAACGTCGTGGCGCAGCTTCACATGAAGCTCAATCCGGAATCCGCTGAGAAGCTCGACATCAATTACTACGGCAGCGATCGATTGTTTGGGCTGCTCCAACAGTCCGATCCCGACGCCAAAGGGACCAACGTCGATGCGCAGCGCTATTACAGGGATCTCGCCGATCGGATCATCGCGAAGCGATCGGAGCTGGGCATCTTCACGTCGATGCAGCAGGTGACAAGCGTCGCCGGCACGACCACTCGCGATGCAGCCGTTCTCAATCAGAAGTGCACCCTCGGCCGCTTCAACGTTCTCAATCAGGAGACGGTCGGACCGCAAGTCGGCAAGGAGCTGCAGCAGAAAGCGCTGTGGGCGATCGTTCTTTCGGCGATCGCGATGGGCGTGTACATCAGTCTGCGCTTCGACGTGATGTTCGGCGTCAGCGCAGTGGCCTGCATCGTCCATGACGTTCTCGTATCGCTCGCGTTCCTGATGATGATGAAGCTCGAGTTTTCGCTGAACATCGTGGCTGCGCTGCTCACGATCGTCGGCTACTCGATCAATGACACGGTCGTCATGTATGACCGTGTCCGCGAGAATCGCCGCAAGATCAAGAAGCCGATGACGCTCGCCGAAGAGCTGAATCTGGCGATGAACCAGACGCTGTCGCGAACGATTCTGACGAGCGGCACGGTCTTCCTCGTCCTGGTGGCGCTGATCGCGTTCGGCGGCAACGTCATTCGCGGCTTCGCCTGGATCCTGATGATCGGCGTCGTCTCCGGCACGTATTCGACGATCTCGATCGTTCCGGCCGTGGCTCTGTGGTGGGAGAAACTCACGGGACGGAAGCGCGCCGTGGCGACTTCGCCTCTGCGCAGCGACATGCGCGAGGCGACGCAGCCGGCGAGGAAGAGAAAAGCGAGCTAACCCTTCTCCCCGCGGGAGAAGGTGGCCGAAGGCCGGATGAGGGGCGTGATGCTCGCCCCTCACCCGGCCCCTCGCTGCGCTCGGGGCCACCCTCTCCCGGCGGGAGAGGGCACTCCGATGTTTGCTATACGATTCGCTCCCGATGGCCAAAGACTTCGGCAGCGAGTCACTCGAGTACCACTCCGGCGGGCGGCCGGGAAAGATCGAAGTCATTCCCAGTAAGCCGACCGCCACGCAGCGCGACCTTTCGCTTGCCTACACGCCGGGTGTCGCGCGGCCCTGCCTCGAGATCGCGAAGAATCCCGCCGACGTCTACAAGTACACCGCCAAGGGCAATCTCGTCGCCGTCATCACGAACGGCACCGCCGTTCTCGGCCTGGGCGACATCGGCGCTGCCGCCGGAAAGCCGGTGATGGAGGGGAAGGGCGTCCTCTTCAAGCGCTTCGCCGATATCGATGTCTTCGACATCGAGATCAACACGCACGACACCGAAGATTTCATCCGCTGCGTCAAGCTCCTCGAGCCGACATTTGGCGGGATCAATCTCGAAGACATCGCATCACCGGAGTGCTTCGTCATCGAAGAGCGACTGAGGAAGGAGATGAACATCCCCGTCTTCCACGACGATCAGCACGGGACGGCGATCATCTCCGCAGCGGCGCTCGTAAACGCTCTCGAGATCGCCGGCAAGAAGATCGGCAAAGTAAAGCTAGTCATCTCCGGCGCCGGGGCCGCAGCGCTGGCCTGCCTGCGCCTCTACATCAAGCTCGGCCTGAAGAAGGAGAACGTTCTCCTCGTCGATCGCAAGGGCGTGATCTACAAGGGCCGCGTCGAGGACATGACGCCGTACAAGCAGGAATTCGCGGCCGAGACGAAGGCGCGCACGCTGGCCGATGCGGTGAAAGGGGCGGATATCTTGATCGGTCTATCGGTCGGCGGGATCGTCACGCCGGACATGGTCCGCTCGATGGCCAAAGACCCGATCGTCTTCGCCATGGCCAATCCCGACCCGGAGATCACGTACGACGACGCAGTGAGTGCTCGGCCGGATGTGATCATGGCCACGGGGCGTTCCGATTACCCGAACCAGGTCAACAACGTCCTCGGATTTCCATTCATCTTCCGCGGCGCCCTCGATTGCCGGGCCACGACGATCAATGAGGAGATGAAACTGGCCGCGTCGAAGGCGCTCGCCGATCTCGCCAAAGAGGATGTGCCCGACTCGGTGTTGCGCGCGTACGCGAAGGAGCGATTCGAGTTCGGCCGCGAGTATCTGATCCCGAAGCCGTTCGACTATCGCGTCCTGCTGACCGTGCCGGTCGCGGTAGCGAAAGCGGCAGCGGAAAGCGGCGTCGCACAGCAACCGATCGCCGATTACGAGGCATATCGCCACAAGCTCGAGCACATGCTCGGCCGCTCGCGCGGATTGATGCACGACATCTACTCACGGGCGCGCCAGAACCCGAAGCGCATCGTCTTTCCGGAAGGTGACCAGGAAAAGATCATCCGCGCGGCGAAGATCCTCATCGAAGAGGGCATCGCTCATCCGATTCTTCTCGTGCGTCGTGAAGAGATCGCCGGCCTGCTCGAGGAATACAACATCGACGCGTCGAAAGTCACAACCATCGACGTGAGCTGTTCGCCGAAGTTCGATGACTACGCGCAGCGCTTCGCCGATCTGCGCCGCCGCCACGGCATCACTCTTCCGGACGCCAAGCGAGTCGTCAAAAGTCGAAATTACTTCGCCATGATGATGATCGAGTGCGGCGACGCCGACGGCGTGATCGCCGGATTGCGCGCGTACTATCCGGCGACGATTCGCCCCGCGCTGCAAATCGTGAAAACAAAGCCGGGAGTGAAGCATGTCTCCGGCGCCTATCTGCTGATGTTCAAGAATCGCATGCTCGTGCTCGCCGACACGACCGTCAACATCGATCCGACGGCCGAGCAACTCGCCGAGATCGCGTTGCTGACCGCGGAGACGGCCAAGCGCTTCAACCTCGAGCCGCGCATCGCCATGGTGTCGTTCTCGAATTTCGGCTCGACCAAGCATCCGGAGGCGGAGAAGGTCGCCGCCGCCGTGCAGATTCTCAAGGAACGACGTCCCGATCTGATCGTGGAGGGGGAGATGCAGGCCGACACCGCGGTCTATCCGGAGATCGCGCGGGATGAGTATCCGTGGAGCGCGATTCAAGGCGACGCAAACGTTTTGGTCTTCCCCAATCTCGACGCCGCGAACGCCGCGTACAAATTGCTGTGGCGCGTTGCCGGAGCCGAAGTGATCGGGCCGATCCTGCAGGGATTGTCGAAGCCGGTGCATGTACTGCAGCGCGGTGTCGATGTCAACGACATCGTCAACATGGCGGCGATCGCCGTGCTGGATGCGCAGGAGGCCGGTTTTACCCCCGCGCTACGCACGCCCGCACGAGCGCGGTGAGCGCGGTGATGTCGAACGGCTTCGGCAGAAACGCGCAGATGCCTTTGTCGATCGCGTGCACCAGCTCGGGCTCGCGATTCGCACTGACGATGATCACCGGGATCTTCGAAAGCATCGGATCGCCGAGGCGTTCCTGGAGGACGTCCCAACCGGAGACCACCGGCATCATCAGATCGAGAACGACGATGGCGGGCTGCTCGCTGCGCATCAGATCGAGCGCCTCCCGTCCGTTCGCCGCTTCGAGGAACCCGTAGCCGTCGCGCTTCAACGCGGCGATGATCAACCGACGTATGGCCGGGTCGTCGTCGACGACGAGGACACGGCTCGCGCGTGCATGGGTTGGTGCTGGCGTTTGCTGGACCACTTCGCCGGATTTGGCATGCACAACGAGTGCCCCGACGTTGGTCGTTAGTCCCTGGTCGTTCGTCGTTCGGCTTCGTGTCGCGACCAACGACTAACGACCAACGACCAAGGTCGGAACACGGGAATTCTCTTTTGCCTCCCTTCATTGTTCGAAGCCGTGAAGATTGCAGTGGCGATGTCGGGCGGCGTCGATTCTTCGACGGCCGCGTACATGCTCAAGTCCGCCGGACACGAGGTCATCGGTCTGTCGATGCAGATGTACGACAACCTCAAGACCGCGGACTCGACGTATGGCGGATGCTGCACCATCGACGACCTCGCCGACGCGAAGCAGGTGGCGTGGAAGCTCGGCATCCCGCATTTCACGCTCAATCTCGAGGCGAACTTTCACGACAAGGTGATCAAGCCGTTCGTGCAGTCCTATCTCAGCGGGACAACTCCCAGTCCGTGCGTCCTCTGCAACACGCACGTGAAGTTCGATCTGTTTCATCAGAAGGCTGTGGCGATCGGCGCAGAACGAATCGCTACCGGCCACTACGCGCGAATCACGCGTCACAACGGAACGCTGGAGCTGCGCAAGGCGAAGGACCTCGCGAAGGATCAGTCGTACTTTCTTTTCGAGCTGACGCAGCAGCAGCTTCGCGATGCGATGTTTCCGCTGGGCGAGCTGACGAAGCCGGAAGTGCGCGCGATCGCGGAGCAGGGCGGACTGTCGGTGGCCCGCAAGAAAGAGTCGTACGAGATCTGCTTTGTGCCGCAGCGGGACGGCTATCCGGCGATCGTCGAGCGCGAGGCCGGCATCACCCCTGGCGAAGGCGCCGGCGAGATCGTCGATGTCGACGGCAACGTCATCGGTCGTCACGACGGCTATTACCACTTCACGATCGGCCAGCGCCGCGGTCTCCAGATCGGTGGAACCGTGGAGCGCACGTACGTCGTCGACGTGAATCCGTTTACGAAGCGCGTGACCGTCGGTCCGGCATCAGCGTTGGAGAAGAGTGAGCTGATCGCCGAGCGCGTCCATTGGATCGTCGGCGAAATGCCGCGCGGACCGATCGAGGTCGCGGCGCGTGTGCGTTCGCGTCAGGCGGATGTTGCCGCGACGGTCACACCGCTCGACGGCGATCGCGCTCGAGTCACATTCGCGCATAAGCTGCGCGCCATCGCCCCCGGCCAGGCCGTCGTCTTCTACCAGGACGACCTCTGTCTCGGCGGCGGATGGATCGCGCGCGACTAAAAGTGAACGGTTGCGTCGCGCGAGTGGGCGAGTCCTTTCAAGACGCGCACTCTGATCGGCGAATCTGACGAACAG
>DASYUK010000483.1:0-7541 GCA_036001325.1 Thermoanaerobaculia bacterium | reverse complement strand
CAGGCCGGCGGCAACCATCTTCACGATCTCGGTTTCGCGACGCGACAGCACTTCCGCGGCGTGCCGGAGGCCATTCTGGCGCTCCAGCGCCCGATCGAGGGCGCGCACGATCAGGCTCTGATCGAGGGCGCGCTCGCCGCGGCTCACTTTCCGGACGGAGTCGACGAGCGATACCGCGGCTGCCTCCTTCAGGACCAATCCCCACACGCCCTGCTCCATCGCCTGAAGCACTTGATCCTCTTCCATGGAAGCGGTCAGCAGAATCACGCGAGTCGGCAGATGTTCGTCTTGAATGCGCTTCAGAACAGAGAGACCGTCGCCGTTGGGCATGCGCACGTCGAGAACGACGATATCAGGACGATGCTGGCGCACAGCGGCAATCGCTTCCTCGCCGGTGTTGCACGTGGCCAATACTTGAAACTCCTTGTCGCGGCGGAAGAGCTGCTCGAGACCTTCGAGGATGATCGGGTGGTCGTCCGCCAGCACCAGCGTCGTCGTCATCTAGGCTCCGAACCCAAGGGGCACAGTCATTGTGACAACTGCGCCGCTTTCCGTCGAGTCAACTGTGAGCGTGCCGTTGAGCGACGACACGCGCTCGGCAAGAACGGTCGGACCGGTACGCGACTCGCGCATCTCATCGAGCGTGAGCCGGCCGTGGAACGGGAAGCCCGTCCCGTTATCGGCAACTTCGATGTGCATCTCACTTCCCACGGTGTGCACGCCGACGCGAACGACCGAGGCCCGGCCGTGCTTCGCGGAGTTCGTCACCGCCTCGTGGATCAGGCGAAACGTCTCCTGCCCGATGAAACCCGATATGACCGGATCGACGTCCGTCACGTCGAACACGAGACTGATTCCCCACTGCGAGGCGAAGCGCGAACGCAGATCTTCGAGACGTTCCGCGAAGTCGAATTTCGTTTCCCCGCTGAGGGGACGCGGCCGGAGCTGCTCCACGTACCGGCGCAGCTCGCGCTGGTCCGACATGATGAGGCCCTGCGTCTCGGTGATCACGCGGCGCGCGTTCTGCGGATCGTTGTCGAGCATGCTGTGTACCGTCTCGAGCTGCAGCACCACGCCGGTGAATGACTGCAGCAGTCCGTCATGAAGATCGCGCGCGACCCGGACACGCTCCTGATCGACGGCGTCGCGAACAGTGGTGCGGAGTTGCGACGACGCTTCAAACTGAATCGCCAGAACCGTCGACAGAGGTTCGGCGATCAGGAGGGCTGCTTCGAGATCGAGTTTCGGCGCGGAGATGAAGAGCCGTCCCTGAAGCGACTCCGCGACGATCGGAACGGAAAGAATCGGCCCGCGGCCGATCTCTTTGCGGATTCGTGGATGAACCGCACGCGCCACATGACGCGCTCGCGCATCGGCGAAACGAACCTGATCGCGAGCGCCGACGTAGAAGGAGCGAGGCGCCAGCTCGGCGGCGACAACGCTCTCCAGTCGCAGATGCTCATCTTCGCGCCAGCGGAACTCATCCTTCGACCGCGAGGCGATGTTGAGCCACGGCTCGTCTCCATCGTCGATGAGCAGCAGCGCCTGTGTCGCGTCGAAGAGATCGCAGCAGCGCTCCAGACACTCGGCCGCGAGCGAGCGTTGATCGGGCGTAATGCGGCGCGGCCATCGCCGCAGCTTGGCGCCGATCTCTCCCGGTTCAGGCATGCTCCGATTTGATGGTAACGCGGGTTGGGCGTGCGCGGCACGCTCATCGCGCACCGGCGCAGTGTAGCGGCGCGCTTTAGCGCGCCGTCGGCGTACTCAAGCACGCCGCTACACCTTCCACGCCGCGTACGTCCAGATCGATCCGGCGAGAACAACAGCGACAGGCACGATCAGGAACGCGGTCTCGAGCGAGCTGGCGTCGGATAACACACCGATCAACGGCGGCGAGGGGATGTCGCCGATGAGGTGCATGACCAGCACGGACATTCCGAGGGCGGTGGCGCGCTCGCTGGGCGCGACGGCATTCAAGATCGCCGAGTTCACCGGCCCGGTGCACATGAATATGAGCACCTCGGCGATCACGATTGCGGTGAGATACGTTCCCCGATGCGGATTCGAAAGAGCGACATACGTCAGCGGCGCGGCGACCAGCGTCGCCACTCCCGATACCCATAAGTACGCGGCTCTGGTGCGACGCAACAGAAGATCGCCGATCCACCCGCCCGCGAACGTGCCGACAAAGCCGGTGACGAGGGCAATCGCGCCGAACACGACCGTCGCTTCGGCGCGTGGCATTCCCCGCGAGCGCTCGAGAAACGCCGGCATCCAGAATGCGAGTCCGCCGAGCGCGAACGTGTACGCGCCGTATCCGAGGACCGCGAGGATATAGGTGCGGTTGCTGAGGAGGGCGAGGTAGCGGTTGCGCGGTATCGCAAGAGCGGAAGGTTTCGGATCGTGGAATCCCCGCGGCGGGTCAATCACCTTCAATACGAAGAGCGACAGAATCAATCCCGGCGTGCCGGCGATCCAGAACGCCGCGCGCCATCCGAACGCGCGATCGACGACGCCGCCGAGAACGTATCCCGCGGCGGAGCCGATCGGAATTGCGGCGAAAAACGTCGCGAGAATCAGCCCGCGCTTCTCGATCGGATAGTGATCCGCTAACAGCGCCGGCGCGATCGTCCCATAGGCTGCTTCGCCGACGCCCACCGTCGATCGCGCGATGAACAGCGACGTGAAACCGCGCGCAAATCCCGCCAGCCCTGTGGCGAGGCTCCAGATCGCGACGCCGAGGGCGATGAGCGGGGGGCGGGCGCGACGATCGCCTAACGCGCCGAAGATCGGCGACGTGAAAGTGTAGACAACGATGAAACCCGCTCCCACGAGTCCGAGCTGCGTGTCGGAGAGCGCGAGCTCCGATCGCTTGATCGATTCGACGACGGCGGCGACGATCCAGCGATCGAGATAGTTGAAGAGATTGATGAACGTGAGGACAGCGAGCGCGTAGGTCGCGGCGCGGCGTTCGTTGTCCATCAGCGATACGAAACTACTCTGCAATGGATTCGTAATCAATGAATTGGGAGCGCACGGGTATCATTCGACGGTCCATGAAACGACTGGCGCCGATCTTCGCCTGCCTGGCCGGCATCGCCGGGCTGGCGCTGCTGATCCCACGCTTCAACGCCGCGCAGCCGGCGGGAACCCGCCTGACGCGCGGCGAGGCGAAGGTCATCGCCGATCGCGCCGCGCGTGAGCTCGGAATTCCTGTCGATCAAGCGTGGGCGAATATCACCTGGGCCGGTTCCGGCCCTCTCGAACAGGAGCTAGAGAAAGATCCTGAGCGACGGCGGCGAGCGGCTGATGATCCGGTCATCGGACCGCGACTCGGCGGATACAGGATCACGTACTACCGCCCCCGACTCGAGAAGGTTCCGCCGTACGGTCACGTCATCGTCAGTCCGCGCACCGGTCAGGTGGTGATGGAACGACTGCGCCGGCGCAACGAAGAGGCCGGAGCGCAGTTGACCGAGGAGCAGCTCCGTCCGCACGTCGATGCGTTTGTTCATTCGCGAACGTTCATCGGCGCGCCGAATCCGCAATTCGAAAGCGCGCGGCCCACCGTGCAGCGCAATCGAACTGACTGGGTGTTTCGTTATCGCGTCGCCTCGCAGTTCCCCACGGGTAACATCGTTCCGTACCTGTGGGTCTACTACACCGGCGATCAGCAGGCTGGCTGGGAGCTGATCGAGGAGTACGCGGACGGACATCAGTTCCGCAACGACAACGCCGGCGAGATCACCGGAACGTTCGTCCGCTACGGCGTGACGTACACGCTGCTGCTCGTCCTTCTGGCAATCTTCCTCAAGAAGTACCACGCCGGTGAAGTTGGCGTCGGCACAGCGTCGCTGTTGTTCGCCGTTCTCGTGGTGACGGCGATCGTCTGCAACATCATCATCGGGCCGTCCGCGTCGGAAGGAAATCAGATCGGCGGGCTCGACGCCCGAACCACGGCGCTCGTGATCATGGGCTTCAAGTTCATGTTCTACGATCTGCCGGCGGCGATCCTCGTCTTCTTCGCCTGGGCGGTCGGCGAGAGTTACGCGCGCGAGCGATGGGGTGAGCGGCTCGCATCGTTCGACGCGATTCTGCGCCGCGACGCATTCAATGCCACCGTCGGCCGCTCGATCCTCATCGGCCTGCTCGCTGCTCCCGCTGTCGCTGCGGCTGCATTCCTCGTCGGATTGATTCCGGTCGTCGTGGGGATCGCTCATCCGACTATGGGCGGCGGAACGCAATCGATCGTCACTCTCGGTGGACCGTCTGTCGCGTTGCTCGTGGCGCTGCTCGACGCGGTCAACTTCACGGTGATCGGCGCACTATTTCTCTTAGCGGCAGCGAATCGCCGGCGCGTGCTCTGGATGGGAATCGTCATCGCGCTCGCGCTGGCTGCGATTTCGGGTGTCGCCGATGTTCCCATCGACCCATACGCGGCAAAGACGATTTTCGGATTCGGCGCTGGTGCCGCGGCGCTCGCGGTCTTCCTCTCCGGCGATCTTCTCGCGACCGACATCGCGCTGTTCGGCGGCGCGCTGCTGACCTACGTGCTCCCGCTGCTGTCGGTCGCGAGCGGCGACGAGTTCCGGCAGATTGCCACGTGGGTGGCCGTGCCGCTCGCCGCGCTTCTCATCTACTCGCTCGCCGCGCTGATGACGAAGCGTGAGGTCGTCTACACGTATGAGGACCTCGCGCCGCACGTCAAGCGGATCATCGAGCGCGAGCGTGTGAAGGCGGAGATCGATGCCGCGAACAGAATTCAGGCGGCGCTGCTTCCGCTCGACACGCCGAATCTCGCCGGCGCGTCGGTCGCATCGCACTATCGCGCCGCGACGGAGATCGGCGGCGACTACTTCGACTTTCTCGAACAGCCGGGCGGAGAGATCGGCATCGCCTTCGGCGACGTCTCCGGCCACGGACTCACCAGCGGCATCGTCATGGCCATGGCGAAGTCTGCGCTGCTCGTGCAGGTCGACTACGACTCATCGCCGCGCGCGGTGATGAACGTGCTCAACGAGATCGTGATCAAGACGGCGCCGAAGCGCATCCTGATGACGTTCTTCTTCGGACTTCTCGATCCGCGCTCGCAGACGCTGCGCTTCTCGTCCGCCGGCCATCTCGACCCGTACGTCTATCGCGGCAAACCGAGACGCCTCGAGCCACTCTCCTCCTGGGGCTTCCCCCTCGGCGTCCAGCGTCGCGAGCCGTTCCGCGAGCACACCGTCGAGTTCTCCGCCGGCGATCGCCTCATTCTTTATAGCGATGGATTGATCGAAGCCGTCGACGACGACGGCGAACCGTACGGATTCGATCGCTTCGAGAAGACGCTGCTCGAGAACGGACACCTCACCGCCGACGAGATCAAGAAAGCGCTGCTCACGGCGATTCGTAAGTTCACACGGAATCGCCCGCCGGAAGACGACCAGACTCTCGTGGTCGTTTCGTTTGATGAGGCGGTCGCGGAGGTTCTGTCGCGCGCGCGGGTGGCGAGCGCATACTCTGAGTCGGTGCACTAAAAGCGAATTCGTCTAAAATCCCCCGCCCATGCCCCCACCCAACAAGATCATCTACTCGATGGTCGGAGTCTCGAAGTTCTACGACAAGAAGCAGGTCCTCAAAGACATCTACCTGTCGTATTTCTACAGCGCGAAGATCGGCGTGATCGGTCTCAACGGATCGGGCAAGAGCTCGCTTCTGCGCATCCTCGCTGGCGTCGACAAGGATTTCGTCGGCGAGACGATTCTTTCGCCGGGGCACACCGTCGGATTTCTGGAGCAGGAGCCGCGGCTCGATGAGACGAAGACGGTGCGACAGATCGTCGAGCAGGGGGTGCAGCCGGTCATCGATCTGCTGAAAGAGTTCGATGACATCAACAACGCTTTCGCCGATCCCGATGCCGATATGGACAAGCTCATGGAGCGGCAGGCGAAAGTTCAGGACAAACTCGATGCCGCCGGCGCGTGGGATCTCGATTCGAAGTTGGAGATGGCGATGGACGCGCTGCGCTGCCCGCCGGGGGACACGCCGGTGTCGATCCTCTCCGGCGGCGAGCTGCGCCGCGTGGCGCTATGTCGCTTGTTGCTTCAGGAGCCCGACATCCTTCTCCTCGACGAGCCGACGAATCATCTCGACGCCGAGTCGGTGGAGTGGCTGGAGAAACATCTGAAGCAATATGCTGGCACGGTCATCGCCGTCACGCACGATCGCTATTTTCTCGACAACGTGGCGGGCTGGATCCTGGAGCTCGATCGCGCACAGGGCATTCCGTGGCAGGGCAACTACTCCTCGTGGCTGGAGCAGAAGAGAACGCGACTGCAGCAGGAAGAGAAATCGGAGTCGCAGCGGCAGAGGACTCTGGAGCGCGAGCTGGAGTGGATTCGCATGTCGCCAAAGGCGCGCCATGCGAAAGGCAAAGCGCGTATCAACGCCTATGAGAAGTTGCTGAGCGAGGAGGCGAAAGAAAAAATTCAGGAGCTCGAGCTCTACGTCCCTCCCGGCCCGCGCCTCGGCAACGTGGTCATCGAAGCGGACGACGTGCGCAAGGCGTACGGAGACAAGCTTCTCATCGATGACATGTCGTTCAAGCTGCCGCCCGGCGGCATCATCGGCATCATCGGTCCGAACGGAGCGGGCAAGACCACGCTGTTCCGCATGATTGTCGGTCAGGAAAAGCCGGACGCCGGAACGATTCGCGTCGGCGAGACGGTGAAGCTCGCGTACGTCGATCAGAGCCGCACGCTCGATCCGAGCAAGACGATCTTTCAAGAAATCACCGGCGGCGGCGATGTCGTCCAGCTCGGAACGCGCGAGATGAATTCGCGAGCCTACGTGGCGCGCTTCAACTTTTCAGGCACCGACCAGCAGAAAAAAGTGAGCGCGATATCGGGCGGCGAGCGCAATCGCGTTCATCTCGCGAAGATGTTGAAAGAAGGCGCGAACGTCCTTCTGCTCGACGAGCCGACGAACGATCTCGACGTCAACACGATGCGCGCGCTCGAAGAAGCGCTCGAGAATTTCGCGGGTTGCGCGATCGTGATCAGCCACGATCGCTGGTTCCTCGACCGCGTCGCCACGCACATCCTCGCGTTCGAAGGCGACAGCCGTGTCTTCTGGTTCGACGGCAACTACACCGAATACGAAGAAGACAAGCGCAAGCGTCTCGGCGCCGAGGCCGATCAGCCGCACAGGATTCGATACAGACAGATGACCCGTTAACGCGGCTTGCCCTCGCGCTCATTCGAGTTCTTCCGCTGAACGTCACCTTTCGTCGCCACTGGCTTCGCTTTGGCGAGCGAAAGACACAGCCGTCGAAGCTGAGAGACCCGCCGTAGGCGTGTGGTGACGCTCGCGGGGCTCATATCGGTTTTCACGATTCACCTCGCAGCCGATCGATGTCGTCCAGGTCTCTTCCGCTGCCGCGGAACGACTTCAGTTTTCCGGCCGTCCCAGACGTCTCGTATCTGAGGAGTGACGAGAAGAAGATCGAGCATGAGAACGTCACCGGATGCAGAATCGGTCTTGGAAACGTGCCGGATGTC
>DASYUK010000482.1:0-3193 GCA_036001325.1 Thermoanaerobaculia bacterium | reverse complement strand
TGGGTTTCGTGCGGGAGAAAGGGCCGCTCGCAGTGATCGCATGCGAGCGGCAGACCTTGGGAGTTCACGTCGTCTTCACAACTGATTTCGCTGCAGTTCGGGCATCGCCAACAGACTGCCATCTCGTCCCCGACCCTCCTGATATTTGCTAGGAAAATATAGCACGAGAAAAGAGGACGGTTAACGGGACCACTTACGCCGGCAACCCCTTGCGCGCGACGTTCCCCATCACCTCGCAGAATCGATCGAGCTCCTCGAGTGTGGTGTAGACGCTCGGCGTCACGCGCAGGCCGCGGAACTCGTCGTGGACGATCGGCGTAGCGAAGATCTTGTGCGCATTCATCAGATAGGCGCCGAGGGCGCCGGGATCGACGCCTTCGATCTCGACTGTAGCGATTGCGCAGAACTGCGCGTCATCGAATGACGTGTGAAAGCGCACCTTTGGCGCGCCCTTGAGCCGATTCATCCAGTAGCGCGACAGGTAACGAAGCCGCGCTTCCTTCCGCTTCGGACCGAGCCCGTTGTGGAAGAGGAGCGCCTCTCCGATCGCCAGCCGGGGGGCGGCGGGATGCGTTCCGATCTCCTCGAATTTTCTGATGTCGCCGGCCTGCTTCTTCTCGGCAGCCATGAGCGGCCACAGATGCTCGATCTTCTCCTTTCGAACGTAGAGCATTCCGGTTCCCTTCGGCGCGAAGAGCCACTTGTGCAGACTGGTGCCGAAGTAGTCGCACTGCAGGTCGTTTCGCGTGAACGGAAAATGTGCGAACGAGTGCGCGCCGTCGACGATCACCTCGATCCCGCGCGAGCGCCCCAGCTCGCAGATCGCGCGCACGGGCGTGATCTGCCCCGTGATGTTGACGACGTGCGACACCAGAATGACGCGCGTCTTGTTCGTGAGGCCCTGCTCGAACGCGCGGGTGATCTCCGAGACGTCATTCGGCGCGATCGGGATCTTCACCATCTTCAGGACGAGGCCCTCACGCAGCTCGCGCTGGCGAAGCGTCGTCAGCATGCGCGGGTAATCCTGTGTCGTCGTGAGGATCTCGTCGCCCGGGCGGAGATCGAGTCCCATGAGCAGGATCTCCAGCGACTCCGACGCATTCCTGGTGATCGCAATCTCCTCGGCATCACATCCGAACGCGTCGGCGAGCCCTTTGCGAATTCGCTCCGACTGCGGCTCGAGAATCTGCCACATCGTGTACGCCGTCGTGTCTTCCGATTGCCAGATGTAGCGCACCAGAGCTTCGGTCACGATCTTCGGCGACGGCGAGACTCCGCCGTTGTTCAGATTGATGATGCCGCGGCCGCTCGTAAACGCCTGCTGCACGTTGAACCAGAAGTCTTCATCGCGCGCCGCTGCATCGGGCGAAAGCGCCGCCACGCGTTCGACCGAGGCGTGCAAGTCGCTGACGAGACTCTTGAGTGAGGGAACGACAGCCGCGGCAAGGCCGAGGGACTTGCCGGTGTGGAGAAGAAACTCGCGACGTGTGCTCATGCGTCTTTGATTTTCGCCCAGGTGTCCTTCAATGTCGCCGTGCGGTTGAACACCAGCCGCTCGGTGGTCGAGTCGGGATCGACACAGAAGTAACCGAGGCGCTCGAACTGATAGCGGGTGAGAGGAACGGCGCCGCGGACGGACGGTTCGAGCTTCGCGTGCTCGATCACTTCGAGCGAATGCGGATTCAGATCGGCGAGGAAGTCGCCGCTCTCTTCCGGATTCTCGCTCTTGAACAGGCGATCGTAGAGGCGCACTTCGCAATCGATCGCATGATCGGCTGAAACCCAGTGCAGCGTCGCTTTCGGCCGGCGGCCGTCGGGCGCATCGCCGCCGCGGGTCGCCGGATCGTACGTCGCGCGCAGCTCGACGATGTTTCCGTCTTTGTCCTTCGCGACATCGGTGCAGGTGATGAAGTACGCGGAGCGCAGACGCACCTCGCGGCCGGGCGCGAGTCGAAAGAACTTCTTCGGCGGATCCTCCATGAAATCGTCCTGCTCGATGTAGATCGTCTTCGAGAATGGCACGCGCCGCGTCCCCATCGATGCATCCTCCGGATTGTTCGCCGACTCGAACTCCTCGGTCTTTCCCTCCGGATAGTTTTCGATGACGACTTTGAGAGGACGAAGAACACCCATCACGCGCGGCGCGACTCGGTTGAGATCCTCGCGCACGCTGAACTCGAGCAGGGCGACGTCGATGACGTTTTCGCGCTTGGCCACGCCGACGCGATCGCAAAAATTGCGGATCGAGGCCGGCGTGTAGCCGCGCCGCCGCATCCCCGCGAGCGTCGGCATGCGCGGATCGTCCCAGCCACGGACATGACCGTCTTCGACGAGCCGCAGCAGTTTCCGCTTGCTCACGACCGTGTAATTGAGGTTGAGCCGCGCGAACTCGATCTGCTCCGGACGTGATGGAACCGGCAGGTTCTCGATCAACCAGTCGTAGAGCGGACGGTGATCCTCGAACTCGAGCGTGCAGAGCGAGTGCGTGACGCCCTCGATCGCGTCCGACGGCGGATGGGCCATGTCGTACATCGGATAGATGCACCACTTATCGCCGGTCCGGTGGTGCGTCTCGTGGCGGATGCGATAGAGCACCGGGTCGCGCATGTTCACGTTCGGCGAAGCCATGTCGATCTTCGCGCGCAGGACATGCGCGCCATCGGGAAACTCGCCGGCGCGCATCCGGCGAAAGAGATCGAGATTCTCTTCGATGGACCGGTTTCGATACGGGCTCTCCTTCCCCGGCTCGATCAGAGTGCCGCGCATCATGCGGATCTCGTCAGCGCTCGAGCTGTCGACGAATGCCTTACCGTGGGTGATCAGGTATTCGGCCCACTCGTAGAGCTGATCGAAGTAGTCGGCGGCGTGAAACACATTCTCGCCCCACGAAAAGCCGAGCCACTTCACATCCTCGATGATTGCGTTCGCGTACTCGATGTCTTCCTTCGTCGGATTGGTATCGTCGAAGCGAAGGTTGCAATGGCCCCCATACTCGTTGGCGACACCGAAGTTGAGGCAGATCGACTTGGCGTGGCCGATGTGCAAATACCCGTTCGGCTCCGGCGGAAAGCGGGTGACGACCGTGTTGTGCTTCCCGGTACGGAGATCCTCTTCGATGATCTCCTCGATAAAGTTCAGTGAACGCGTGGCTTCGGTGGTGGTCATGTAGGAGTGCGGATACTAAGATTCGCGC
>DASYUK010000481.1:0-1936 GCA_036001325.1 Thermoanaerobaculia bacterium | reverse complement strand
CGGTGTGGCCAGATCGTAATAGCCGTTGGCGACGAACACGCGCAGGTATGAGTTCGAGGACATGGCACCGCGCAGGGTTTCGCCGACGTCGACATAGCGGTTCGTGGCCTTTTCGTAGCTCCACGGACGGACTTTGTCGGTGAGGATCTCGTAAGGGAGATCGCTCTCGAACTTCAGCTCGCGGCGGACGTAGTCATTCAGCACCGCGGTGTACTCGCCGCTGATCGCCGCCATCGAGGGATCGAACTCGGGGCGCTCGCCGGCGGCGTCGAGATCGATGCCGGTGAATCGCGAGTCGAGCCGGCCGACGGTGCGGCGCGATCCGCGCAGCAGCTCTTTGTCGAAGCGATCGATGCGGATGCGCATGTTCGCGCGATCGACGTACTCGGTCGAAAGACCGGTCAGGCGCGCGAGCTTCGCCACGATGTCTTTGCGCTTCGCGTCGCTGATGCGATCGCCCTGCATCAGTGCGTCGGTGTATTCGCCGAGGGCGAAGCGCTCGGCTTCGTCGGCGAGCTTGTCGATGGTGAGGCCCTGCAAATCGGGCGGGAGTTTCTTGTGGTACCACGCCGTGGTCGCGTACGTCGGCAGAAAGAGGATGTATGGAAGGTCGTTGCCGCTGTCGAAGCGGGCCGTGCCGAAGTTGAGGATCGATGAGATCAGCACGATGCCGTTGAGATACATCCCCTGCTGCTGCAGGTAGCCTGACAGGCCGGCCGCGCGCGTCGTGCCGTAGCTCTCGCCGGCGATATATTTCGGCGAGCTCCATCGGTTGTAACGCGAGGTCCAGAGGCGGATGAAATCGCCGACGGACTCGATGTCCTGATCGACCCCGTGAAACTTGCTCGCGTCCTTGAAGGGAATGGCGCGACTGAATCCCGTCGTGACCGGATCGATGAAGACGAGATCGGTGACGTCGAGCAGAGAGTATTCATTGTCGACGAGACGATAGGGCGGCACGGCGGCGTGCCCTTCGTCGTCGCGATAGTTCACGCGCTTCGGTCCGAATGCACCCATGTGCAGCCAGACCGAAGAGGATCCGGGACCGCCGTTGAACGTATAGGTGATCGGGCGCGTGGCGGGATCGGCGCCGTCCTTCGTATACGAGATGAAGAACATGCTTGCGCGCGGCGTCGCCTCTTCGTCCTTGATGATGATGGTGCCCGCGCGCGCGGTATAGTTGATGGTCTCGCTGCCGACGCGCACGGAATGCTGCGTGGTGGAGATGTTGTCCTTCGGCGTCTCGGTGGGAGTCTTCTTCTCCGCGGTATCGGTCTTCTGCGCCGGCTGACCGAACGCGACGACGGCCAGCGACAGAACGAGTGCGGAAGCGATGACGTTCTTCATGAGCCCGAGATCGTATAACGTGGTTGGTCGTTAGTGGTGAGTGCCTCAGCGCCAAAAGGCACCTCTACTACTCGGCGGCGGCGACCATGAACTGCTCGAGCTTTCCGTCAGGCATCGTGAAGGTCCAGACGCGAAGCGTTTTTTTCGGAAAGACCGCGCGATAGCGGCGCAGCGTCATGCCGCCACGCAACGACTGCGAAGCTTGCGCGAACTCCTGCGGCGTTCCCAACGGTCCGAGGCTCGCGGCGAAATCTTTCAGGGCGGTCTCGCTGAAGTAGGCGTTCGCATTCGAGGTGAAGAGCGCGCGATCGATCTGTCCCTTCTGCAATGCTGCAAAGATCTTCTTCGCCTGCTCCAGCGGCGCTTCGGTGCCGGCTGGCGCGAAGAGAATGCTGCCGATCCTCGATGCGATCTGTTCCGACGCACTCGTGGCGTCGAGATTCGTCAACACGACCACGGCCGCGCGATCGTCGGGATAGACATCGTTGCGCGCGGTGAAGCCTGACACTTCGCCGCCGTGCGTCACCAGCCGGCGTCCATCGACGATGCTGAGGCCCACGCCGAGTCCGTATCTCGTGCCGACGCCGGT
>DASYUK010000480.1:0-78995 GCA_036001325.1 Thermoanaerobaculia bacterium | reverse complement strand
ATCGAAAGCGCTGACGTCATCGCCTGACCGCCGCAGCAAGATGCGAACACCGCCGGTCTCGAACGTCTTCTCGCCGTTTTGCGGCAGAACCATGAGCTCGACGATCTTGCGGTACTGACGGTCGTAAAGATCTGCGGTCATCGTTGCGATTCTATCGGAGAGTGAACGCGATGACGGTCCCCTCGCCTGACTCACTCGTCGCGCGGATCCGGCCGCCATGCGCCTCGACGAGATTCTTCGCGATGGTCAGGCCGAGTCCCGAGCCTCGCGACTCCGATCCTTTGTAAAAGCGATCGAAGATTCGCTCGAGCTCTTCGGGCGCGATTCCCTCACCTGTGTTCTCGACACGAATCTCCATCTCCTCGGAGATCGCGATGGTGACACGCCCGCCTGCAGGTGTGTGCCGCAGGGCGTTCGACACGAGGTTCGTCAGCACCTCGCGAATGCGGATGGGATCGACGTCGATCAGCGGCAAGTCAGCCGGTATCTCGGCCTGCAATGTCACTCGTTTCGCATCCGCCTCGGCTTCGAAGGCGCGCACCACTTCATGCACGAGAATGGCGAGATCGGTCGCTTCCTTCTGCAGGTTCAGCGCCCCAGCCTCCGACAACGCCAGCGTGCGCAGATCCTCGACGAGCCTCGACAAGACTCGCGTTTCTTCGAGCACGTCGGCGAGATGCGTCTCATCGCGCGGATAGACACCGTCGAGAAGACCTTCCAGCCTGCCCTGCATGATGGTGAGCGGCGTGCGCAGCTCGTGAGAGACGTCGGCCATCAATTGGCGACGTTGCGCATCGTTTGTGCCGAGGCGCTCGGTCATCGTGTTGAAGGCGGCGGCGAGGTTGCGGATCGGCGGCGGGCCGCTCGAGCGAACACGCGTCGTGTAATCGCCCTCCGCGACGCGTTCAGCCGCGTCCATGATCTCGCGCAGCGGCAGCGCAAAACTGCGCAGCATCGCCGCAAAGATCACCAGCATGCCCGCGAGACCGATGGCGGCGGCAAACAGGAAAACGCTCGACGATGTGATGCCGAGGCCGCTCAGGGCCACGCGCGCCAGCGAGAGGGCGCCGAAGAGACTCAGCGTGAGAACGAGAGCGGCCGCGCAGCCGGCGCGCCGGAAGAATCGTGCGCGCTGGTTGTGAGGTCCATATCCGAATCGATGGCGCATGCGCGTCAGTCCGCGAACTTATAGCCGACGCCGTACACGGTGATGATGTAACGCGGATTGCGCGCGTCGGGTTCGAGCTTGCGGCGCAGGTTCTTGAGGTGAGCATCGATGGCGCGCTCGAATGATTCGACAGATACGCCGCGGATCGCGTCGAGCAACTGCGCGCGCGTGAAGACACGGCCCGGCTTCCGCGCGAGCGTCGTCAGGAGTTGAAACTCCGTCGGCGTCAGGTCGATCGGCTTCCCCGACACCGTCGTCTTCATCCGCGGGAGATCGAGCGTCACTTCACCGACTCGAACGAAATCTCCGCGCTCGGGCGACGCTTCCGTTCGCCGGATCACGGCGCGGACGCGCGCCACGAGCTCCTTCGGGCTGAACGGCTTCGTGATGTAGTCGTCCGCGCCCAGCTCGAGGCCGACGAGCTTGTCGCTCTCCTCGACGCGCGCGGTGAGCATGATGATCGGCACGTTCGAGTCCCGCCGCAGCTCGCGCGTGACATCGAGGCCGTCCATTCGCGGCAGACCGAGGTCGAGGACGATCAGGTCGGCAAGCGATGCACGCGCAACGGCATCTGTGCCATTGCTCGCCGTGATGACTTTGAATCCGGCCTGCTCGAGATAGTCGCGCGCGATCTCCGCGATGCGCGGCTCGTCATCGACGATGAGGATCGTCTTCATAGCAGACGATCCTCATTCTCGTTCAACTCACACCTTCTGCTCGGGCGGCTGAGGCGCATCGTGCACATGTTGGCAATGATGCCAGCCGCCTCGGTACCCGCCGCGCCAGAACAGTTGGCGTACGACCAGAAACCAGAAAAGGATCAACAACAGCGGGAAAAAGCCGAACCCGAATCCCCAGGGCCTCACGTAGACGTACTGCGTTCCAGGCGGTGCAGACAGGACTTTTCCACCTTCCAAGGCAGCGTGCTGCACGCCGAAGTTGTAGGCGGTGACTGCGATGCCGACCGCAACGGCTACTGCAAGGACTGACAGCATGATGGCGCGAAATCGAGTTTGGTTGTTCATGTGAGCAATGTCGCGTCGAAATGTGAATCAAAGATGAAGACGGCACGGAGATCCGTCCGGCTTTGGACAAAATCGCAACGTGCTAGACTCGCCGGTCGCGTGAGCGATGCCGCCCCCGCAGCGAATTATCATCGTGCAGAGCCCACGGGCCGGCGTCTACTCTCCCTCTCGCTTCTCGCGCTCGGCATCGTCTACGGCGACATCGGCACCAGCCCCCTCTATGCCTTACGGGAGTGCTTTTACGGATCGCATCCCGTTCCGCCAACCCACGACAACGTCCTCGGCGTTCTGTCGCTGATCTTCTGGACGCTCATCGTCATCGTCACGATCAAGTACCACGTCTACATTCTGCGATTCGATAACCGAGGCGAAGGCGGGATCCTGGCGCTGATGAGTCTCGTGGCGATGGATAAGACGACGGGTGCCGCTCTTCGCTCCGTGCTGATCGTGATCGGCGTGTTCGGAGCGGCGCTTCTGTACGGCGACGGGATGATCACGCCGGCGATCTCCGTGCTCAGCGCTATCGAGGGCTTGAAAGTCGCGACGCCGTACTTCGAACCGTACGTCATCCCGATCACGGTCGTCATCCTCGTTCTTCTCTTCTTTTTTCAGCGGCACGGCACGGCCGGCATTGGCGCAGTCTTCGGGCCGATCATGATCCTCTGGTTCTGCACGCTCGCCGTCACCGGAATCCGCGGGATTCTGTGGGCACCGTCGGTGCTGTTCGCGGTCAATCCGCTCTATGCGGTTCGCTTCTTCACCGAGAACGGAATGGACGCATTTCTGGTGCTCGGCGGCGTCTTCCTCGTCGCGACCGGTGGCGAGGCGTTGTATGCCGATCTCGGACACTTCAGCGGACGATCGATCCAGATCGACTGGTTCTGCCTCGTCGGCGCTTCGCTGACTCTGCAATACTTCGGACAGGGTGCACTGCTCATTCAGCAGCCGTCCGCGGCGCACAATCCGTTCTATCTCCTCGCACCGAAATGGGCGCTCTATCCACTGGTCGTCCTGGCCACGATGGCGACGATCATCGCGTCGCAGGCGATCATCTCCGGCGTGTTCTCTCTGACGCGGCAGGCGATCCAGCTCGGATATCTACCGCGGATGCAGATCATCCATACCTCGAGCGCGGAGATCGGACAGGTCTACATACCGTCGGTCAACTGGGCGGTCATGCTGGCCACGATCGCGCTCGTCCTCGGCTTTCGCAGCTCGAGCGCCTTGGCCGGCGCGTACGGCGTTGCGGTGAGCACGACGATGATCATCACGACGATCCTCGCGTTCGTCGTCTCGCGCGATCTTTTCCGCTGGAGCGCCCCCCTCGCCATCGCGGTGACAACGGCCTTCCTCATCCCCGATCTCGCCTTTCTCGGCGCGAACATGTTCAAGATCGCGGAGGGTGGCTGGTTTCCTCTTCTCGTGGCCGCGGCGGTCTTCACGCTCATGACGACATGGCGCCGCGGCCGGCAGATTCTGAACGTGCGTCTGCTCGACGGAGCGCTCTCGCCGGAACTGTTCGTCACCTCGCTACGCACGAGACAACCAGTGCGCGTCCCCGGCACCGCTGTATTCATGCATCGCACGAGCGAGGTGATTCCTCCCGCGCTGCTCCATAGCCTCAAGCACTACAAGGCGCTTCACAAGCAAGTGATCCTGCTCACGATTCTCGTCGAGGAAGTCGCCCACCTCCGCGATGAGGCGCGCGTCAAGATCGACGATCTCGGTGAGGGCATCTATTGCGTCACGGGGCACTACGGATACATGGAGGAGCCGGATGTTCCGGCGCTGCTGGAGCGGGTCGGGGTCGAGCGTCACCTCAACATTCCGCCGATGGATACGACCTATTTCCTCGGCCGTGAAACGCTGATCGTCACACCTCGTCCGAGCGGCATGGCCACCTGGCGCGAGAAGATCTTCGCGTCGATGATGCGCAATGCGGAGAGCGCGGCGCGTTTCTTCCGCCTGCCGCCGAATCGCGTAGTGGAGCTCGGCGCGCAGATCGAGTTCTGAGACTTAACCATCTTTAGACACTCTTAATGCACGGGTGCCCCTCCGCGACCGTAGACTCGGCTGTCGCGTGACCGATGCCCTGGCCGCAGCAACTCATCACCGCGAAGAGCCCACCGGCCGCCGCCTGATCTCCCTCGCGCTCCTCGCACTCGGAATCGTCTACGGCGATATCGGTACGAGCCCGCTCTATGCGTTGCGAGAGTGCTTCTACGGATCGCATCCCGTTCCGCCGACGCAGGCGAACGTCTTCGGCGTTCTGTCGCTGATCTTCTGGTCGCTCGTCATCGTCGTCACGGTCAAGTACCACGTCTACGTTCTGCGGTTCGACAATCGCGGCGAAGGCGGAATCCTCGCGCTGATGGGACTCGTAGCGATGGACAAGACGCGGAGTGCCGCTCTTCGCTCCGTGCTGATCGTGATCGGGGTGTTCGGAGCGGCGCTTCTATACGGCGACGGCATGATCACGCCGGCGATCTCCGTGCTCAGCGCCGTTGAGGGTCTCGAAGTCGCGACGCCATTCTTCAAACCGTATGTCATCCCGATCACGATCGTGATCCTCGTCCTCCTCTTCTTTTTTCAGCGACGCGGTACGGCAGGCGTAGGCGCGGTCTTCGGGCCGATCATGATCTTCTGGTTCGGCACGCTCGCTGTCACGGGGATCCGCGGCATCTTGTGGGCGCCGTCGGTTCTCTTCGCCGTGAATCCCCTTTACGCGATCCGCTTCTTCGTCGCGAACGGCATGCATGGATTTCTCGTCCTCGGCGCGGTCTTTCTCGTCGCGACGGGCGGCGAGGCGTTGTACGCCGACCTCGGCCACTTCGGCGAGCGAGCGATTCAGATCGACTGGTTCAGCCTCGTCGGCGCGTCGCTGATCCTGCAGTACTTCGGACAAGGCGCGCTGCTGATCCGTCAGCCCGCTGCGGCTCATAACCCTTTCTATCTTCTCGCACCGAAGTGGGCCCTTTATCCGCTGGTCGTCCTGGCGACGATGGCGACGATCATCGCCTCGCAGGCCATCATCTCCGGCGTGTTTTCTCTGACGCGGCAGGCGATTCAGCTCGGATATCTGCCGCGGATGCAGATCGTCCATACCTCCAGCGCAGAAATCGGGCAGGTCTACATGCCTTCCGTGAACTGGACGGTCATGCTCGCGACGATCGCTCTCGTTCTGGGGTTTCGCAGCTCGAGCAATCTCGCCGGCGCGTACGGCGTCGCAGTCAGCACCACGATGATCATCACGACCATTCTCGCGTACATCGTTTCGCGTGACCTTCTCGGATGGAGCACGACCGTCGCCGTCACCGTCACAGGAGGCTTCCTCGTTGCGGATCTCGCTTTTCTCGGCGCCAATCTTTTCAAGATCGCCGAAGGTGGCTGGTTCCCGCTTCTCGTAGCGGCGGCTGTCTTCGTGTTGATGACGACATGGCGCCGCGGCCGGCAGATTCTGAACACCCGTCTACGCGAAGGCGCTCTTTCGCCGGAGCTCTTCGTCACTTCGTTACGCGCCAGGCAGCCTGTGCGCGTTCCCGGCACCGCCGTATTCATGCATCGCACGAGCGAGGTCATTCCTCCTGCGCTGCTCCATAGCCTCAAGCACTACAAGGCGCTTCACAAGCAGGTCATCCTGCTCACGATTCTCGTCGAGGAAGTCGCCCACCTCCGCGATGAGGAGCGCGTCAAGATCGACGATCTCGGTGAGGGCATCTATTGCGTCACGGGGCGCTACGGATACATGGAAGAGCCGGATGTTCCGTCTCTGCTGGAGCGCGTCGGCGCAGAGCGCCATCTGACCGTTCCGCCGATGGACACGACGTATTTCCTCGGCCGCGAGACGCTGATCGTCACGCCGCGTCCGAGCGGCATGGCCACGTGGCGCGAAAAGATCTTCGCGTCGATGATGCGCAACGCGGAGAGCGCAGCGCGCTTCTTCCGCTTGCCGCCGAACCGGGTGGTGGAGCTTGGCGCGCAAATCGAGCTCTGAGCATTCCCCGATCTCGGCGCTCGAGCGATTCACGGTCGTGATGCTGGGCGTTTACCTGTCGGCGGTCGGCATCCACATGCTCACCGCCGGTCACATGCTTTACCGCAACTATCTTCGCAGTCCGGTGTTGGCACCGATTGCCGTGATCATCGGACTCGTCCTGATTGGCGCAGGTCTGACCCTTCGGAAGTGATTCGTGGAGTCGTTTCAAGAGCGACCACTTGCGAAGAGAGCCGGAGCGGCGACCCAGGCAAACATCAGCAGGCATCGGTAGATCGGTTTCGCCGGCGCGCCGAGAAGTTCGAACCACGCATGACCGAAGTGCGCGGTAACGGCGATTTCGGCGATGATCGCAAAGAAAAGCCAGAGCGTGCCGACCAGCAGCGCGTGATCGACCGTGGCGTCGCGCGCCGTTAGCCGCATGTACGCGAAGCCGGCGGCGATGATGGCCGCGAGCTCTGCGACAATGCTGACGTGTGGTGAGAGCGGTCCGATCTCTCGATCCGCTGCGATCACCAGCAGTGCGGCGAACGCCCAGAACAGCACAATCAACGCAGCGGTCGTGGCGACGTGATGTTTGCGATCCGAGAACCTCGGATTGGCGGCATACAGTGCGGCGCTCATCTCCGACTTCCACGATCCACAACGCGTGCGTGTAGAAGGCGTCGCAAGGAAGCGCGAAGGAAAATCGGAAGACGCGCTTAAGAGTCGATTAAGAGTTGCGAAAGACCCTCACAGCGGCTCGGCGATGAATCGATACCCGACCCACGGCTCGGTCACGATGTAGCGCGGCTCGGACGGATTCGGCTCGATCTTTTTCCGCAGTGAGCTCATGTGGACGCGAACCGTGTCAGCCGTCGTGCCGGGGGCGGAGCGCCAGACGCGAGCGATGATCTGATCGATGAACATCGGCTTGCCGGCGTTGGTAGCGAGGAGCTCGAGCAGCGAGAACTCGGTCGGCGTGAGACGTACGTCGCGATCACCCTGGACGACTCTTCGATGCTCGAGATCGACGGTCAGACTGTCGAACGTGAGCATGGTCGAAGGCTTCCCACCCGTCCTCCGCAGTTGCGCGCGCACACGAGCGAGAAGCTCGGTCAGCGAGAAAGGCTTGGTGACGAAATCATCCGCACCCAGGTCGAGCGCGCGAACTTTGTCGGCATCGGCTCCGCGGACGGAGAGAACGATGATCGGAGCGCGTGAGGAAGCGCGGATCGCCGAAATCAATTCGAACCCGTCAGAACGCGGCATGGCCAGATCGGCCAACACGAGATCGGGCCCGTGAGAGTGGAACAGCGACGCTCCCTCGCTGCCATCACTGGCGGTCATCGTCGAGTAGCCGGCAGCGCGCAATTCTTTCGACAGCGAATCGCGAATGGCAGGGTCGTCATCCACAACGAGAATCACCGGGGCGATCGTCACATCGCATCCTCAACCGTAAGGATTGCCGCGGGAAGATCGATGCGCGCCATCGTCCCGCCGCCCGGCCGCGGCGCGAGGCCGATACTCCCGCCATTCACAGCAGCGAGACTGCGCGCGATCTCGAGTCCCAAGCCGCGCTGGGCGACGTCGGCGGTTTCGGCGGCGACCAGGCCTGGACCGCGATCGAGGATCTCGATGCGAATCTTCTCAGCATCGAGGGGATGTCGTCGGGCCACGAGCTCGATCGGCGCGCCAGGGGGAGAAACGCGGTGTGCGTTTTCGAGAAGATTGACCAGAATCTCGAGTGCCAGCGACGGATCGACGTCGGCGTCGGGACAATCCGGGTCGACCTGCATCGTGATCGGGCGAGCGCTGAAGACCAGCGGCAGATTCTCGCGCGCCGAGCGGAACAGGTCGGCCGGTGGTGTCGGCTCCCGTCGCGGCTTCGCTTTGCCCGCCTCCAGCCGCGCCATCGACAGCAGGTTGTCGATCCTGCGGCGCAGCCGCGACGTCTCTTCATCGATTGCGGCAACGTCTTCGAGCAGATCTGCATCCGACGCCGCGCGCCGCCGGAGCGACTCGGTTCGAATCGTGATCGCTGTGATCGGTGTCGTCAGGTCATGCGAAATCGCACGCAGAAGCGACGTCTTGAGCGCCTCGCTTTCACGCAGTGCCTGGACATGCGCGTTCTCTTCGATGAATCGCTCGCGCTCGACCGCGAGCGCCACGAGCCGCGCCGCCGATTCCAGCGCCTGCTTTGAAGCATCGGTCCCACGCGCGACAAGCGCTCCGCTCGTTTTGCCTCCCACGATCAGCGGCAGATAAGCGTCACGGCCGAACGGCGACGGAAACTCGAGCGCCTCTTTCTGCCGGACGACGCCGGCGATCAGATCCTCGATTTCATCTTCCTTATCTCCGCTCCACGAGATGACCTTCTGCCGGTATGGACTTCCTTCGAACAAAACCAGACCACCTTGTCGTGCACCGAGGAGCTGCAGCGCCCGTCCGGCGGCTTCGCCGAGTGCGCCGACGCGGTTCGTCGCCGTGAATAGATCGATGCTCAGACCGTAGAGCGTCTCCAACTCCATGCGCCGCCGCTCTGCGGTTTCCGCTTGAAAGCGAGCCGCGACGACCAGTCGGTTCACGGTCACCGAGGCGATGAGAAACGCGGCGAGCGCAAACCAGTTCGCCGGATCTGCCAGCGTCAGTGTGTAAAGCGGTGGGAAGAAGAAAAAGTTGTAGCAGACCGTCGCAATGAAAGACGAGACCGTGCCGATCACCAAGCCGCCCCAGAGAGAGATCAGCAGGACAACGATCAAATATGCGAAGCCGACCGTGCTGGAATTCAGGCCGATCAGATGCCCGACAGCGGTGATCGTCGCGATCGCGAGAATCGCGAAGAACCACGCGGCGACTCGGCTCCGGAGGACCTTCATCGTTTACGCAAGTGAAACACAGAACGAGTGACCACCGTGTTAAAGGAGGCCTAAAGACCGCATGGACACCGTCCTCGATTGACTCGTATCTCAAGAACGAGCCCCCGATGAGAATCTCTGCCCTCGTGCTTCTCTTTCTGGCTTCGACTGCCACCGCGCAACAGATCGCCCTCAAGTCGATTGTCAGTGGATTGGAGATGCCTACCGCACTCGCTCACGCCGGCGACACGCGAATGTTCATCACATTGCAGCGTGGGCAGATCGTGATCTGGGATGGCACACAGAAGCTGGCCGCGCCATTCCTCGATATCCGTAGCCTGGTCCAGTGCTGCGATGAGCAGGGGCTGCTTGGCCTCGCATTTCATCCACGCTACAGCGATAACGGCTTCTTTTACGTTTATTACGTCGATCGCAGCAGCTTCATCACGATCGCGCGATATCGAGTCAGCTCCGATCCGAATCGCGCCGATCCTGCGTCGGCACAGACGTTTTTGAAGATCGATCACCACGAGTTTGGTAACCATGATGGAGGACAGCTACAGTTCGGACCCGACGGTTACCTGTACATCGGTACGGGAGATGGCGGCGGCGCTGGTGATACGCTCGGCAACGGCCAGAACCGGAACTCCCTGTTGGGCAAGTTGCTGCGCATCGACGTCGACTCGGGATCGCCTTATGCGATTCCTCCGTCGAACCCATTCGGAAACGAGATCTGGGCGTGGGGTTTGCGCAACCCGTGGAGATTCTCGTTCGATCGTCAGACAAGCGATCTCTGGATCGCCGACGTTGGACAAGGCGCGTGGGAAGAGATCGACCTTCAGCCAGCAACCAGCATCGGCGGCGAGAACTACGGTTGGAACCGAATGGAGGGCAAACACTGTTATCCGCCCGGTTCCAGTTGCGACATGTCACCGTTCGTTCTGCCGATCGTCGAGTACGGGCACGGCGGTGGGGGCTGCTCCGGCTCGATCACCGGTGGATATCGTTACCGCGGCTCGCGCTACGTTCGTCTGTATGGCACGTATATCTACGGCGATTACTGCAACGGCGGAATCTGGGGCGTGACGCAACAGGGAAATACGTGGAGCGTCCGCTCGCTCCTGTCGACGCGCATCGCCACCAGCACGTTCGGTGAAGACATCGCCGGCGAGATCTACGTTGCCGATTATGCGAACGGCGTGATCTATCAGATCATCGACCAGTTGCCGAATCCGCCGAAGCGACGCGCCGTGCAACACTGACGATGTCGAAACGTTTCGATCGTTTCATCGCCGCCCTCGCGGGGGTGCAGCTATCCGATCGCGCGTGCAATCAGTACTCGTCGATCGAAGACGATCTGCGCGGCAACGCCATTCGGCGCCGCAATCTGCGGCGCTACCTCGAGATGCTCGACTCCATCGGTCCCGACACGATGCTCGTCGGCGAGGCGCCGAGCTACCGCGGCGGGCGCTTGACCGGCATTCCATTCACCAGCGAGCAGGTGATGTTGCAGATTCCCGGCACTGGTTATCGAAAGGCAACGCCGGGGCCGGAGCGTTCGACCGAGGCGAGCGCGACGATGGTCTGGGCGATCATCCGAAAGATGAATCCGCTTCCGCTTCTCTGGAACGCGTTTCCGTTCCATCCGTTCCAGCGCGGCAATCCTCGCTCGAATCGTCTTCCCAGCATGAGTGAGCTTCTCATCGGTCAGGACTTCATCCGCATGTTGATGAGACTGTTCGATTTCCCGCGCATCGTGGCGATCGGCAATCGCGCTTCTCTCTCGCTCTCGCACATGAACATCGCGCACGAGCGAGTGCGCCATCCCTCACAGGGCGGCAAACAGAAGTTCGTCGATGGGATGGCGCGCCTGTCGCAACTGACTTCATCGGAGGACCCGATGCCTCGGAAAAGTCAGATTCAGGAAATCAAGGAAGGACGCTCGGTGCGCGAGCGAACGTACTCAGGAAGAAATCAACCGGCCGGGCCGAAGGCACCGCTGCCGACGAAAAACGCGGTCAAGCTGTCGACCGTGCCGAGTTCGGCGAAGGAGAAGTATCGCGGCGGGCGCGATTAACACCAGCCCTCTCCCACCGGGAGAGGGTGGCGCGCAGCGACGGGTGAGGGGCGCCCCTCATCCGGCCTTCGGCCACCTTCTCCCGGTGGGAGAAGGCTCACTAGCCACCGATGTGCGACATCTCGACCTTCTTGAGACCCAACGTCGCTTCCGATCGAATCTCTGAATAGCGATCCTCACGCGCACGCCAGACTGCGCCGATCGCGGCGGTGATCTCGTCGTCTGACACGCCGCCGCGAAGCAGCGCGCGCAGGTCTTTCCCGTTGCTGGCGAAGAGGCACGTGTACAGCTCACCTTCCGCCGATAGTCGCGCGCGCGTGCAAGTCCCGCAGAACGGCTGCGTCACCGAAGTGATGATGCCGATTTCCCCGGCACCGTCGGCGTAGCGCCATCGCTGCGCCACCTCGCCGAAGTAATTCGGATCAACCGGCACGAGCGGCCACTCGGATTCGATCCGCTTCCGGATCTCGGCGCCCCTGACGACATCGTCGATGCGCCATCCGTTCGTATTGCCGACGTCCATGTATTCGATGAAGCGCACGATCATTCCAGTGCCGCGGAAGTGTCGCGCCAGGTCGACAAAGGTCTTGTCGTTTCTACCGCGAATCACCACGACGTCAATCTTCACCGGATCGAGACCGGCCTCCGCCGCGGCGTCGATCGCATCGAGCACGCGCGACACCGGCATGTCGACGTCATTCAGCCGCCGGAATTCCTCGTCATCGAGCGAATCGAGACTGATCGTGATGCGATCGAGGCCGGCGTCTTTCAGAGCGCGCGCCTTTTCGCGCGTGAGCAGTGAGCCGTTCGTCGTCAACGTGATGTCGTTGATTCCTTTCACGCGCGCGAGCATCTCGATGAGTCGCTCGATGTCGCGGCGGATGAGCGGCTCGCCGCCGGTGAGGCGAATCTTCTCGACGCCGAGGCGTGCAAACGAACGGGCCAGACGCGCGATCTCTTCGAATGTGAGGAGCTGATCGCGATGGGCGAACGCAAAGTCGCGTCCGAAGACCTCGCGCGGCATGCAGTAGACGCAGCGGAAGTTGCAGCGGTCGGTGACCGAGATCCGCAGGTCGTGCAGCGGCCTTCCGAGGGTGTCGAGGGGGAACATGCAGGCGTCGAAACTACGTCGGCGGGAACAAAAACTCCAGAACTTTTCGCGCCCGGGCCGCCCAGGCTCGCTCGCTGTGATCCGCGCGCCGGTCCTCGTAATAGCGGAAGGTGGCATTGCTCCAACCCTTTGCGCGAAGTCGATACCGGAGCATCTGGGCGCCGACGAACGCCTCGTTCCCTTCGCGGCCGCCGATATCGAGCCAGATTCGCGGCCGGTCGGGGCCGGCAAACTCGTCGACCTCACGCACGATGACGCGGTCGTGCCACCAGACCGAAGGCGACATCACCGCCGCACGCTTGAAAACATCGGGATGCTTCAGCGCCAGATGCAATGCCAGAAGACCGCCGAGGGACGACCCGCCGATCGCGGTGTCGTCGCTGACCGTTCGATAGGCCGCATCGATCACCGGCTTCAACTCTTCGAGCAACATGCGCGCATAGTCATCGGCTCGTCCGCCCACGTTCTTCTTCGGATCGCGTGTCGGCGTGTACTCGTCGATGCGCGTGGGGCCGGTGTGATCGATCCCGACGATGATCATCGGCTCCGCCGTGCGCGCACCGATCGCCTCATCGGCAGCCTCGGCCAATCGCCAGTGTTGTCCCGGAATGAAGGAGCGGTGCGGCTCGAAGAGATTCTGGCCGTCCTGCATATAGAGCACGGGATAGCGTCGTCCCGGATGCTCGTCGTAACCGGCAGGGACATAGACGACGACGTCGCGCTCGTTGTCGAGGATCTTCGACTCGAAGTTCGGAATGTGATCGAGGCGGCCGGGACGAACGGCAACGCGCCGGTTCTCCAGCCTGAAGGCACGTCGAAGTGTCGAGCGGAGATCGGTCACGCGTTGATCAGGCGATAACCGCTGCGGAAGTAGACGAGCGGCGCGCCTTCGCGCACCTGCACGTCGACGACCTCGCCGACGAAAATCGAGTGATCGCCGCCGGGAAGCTGATCGCGAAGGCGGCACTCGATCGTGCAGAGCGCGCCTTCAATCAGTGGAACACCCAGCTCGCCGCGGCCAGTGGCGATGCCGGTGAATTTATCGTCGGACTTCGACGCAAAACGGCTGGAGATTTCCATCTGATCGGCGCCGAGGATGCTGACGCCGAACTTCTTCGAGGCGAGGAACGCGTCGTGCGACCTCACGGATTTCTCCACGCAGACGAGAATGAGCGGCGGGTGAAGAGAGAGCGACGCAAAAGAGGCGACCGTGAGGCCGTACTGTTTGTTTTCATGTTCAGTGGTTACGACTGTGACTCCGCTCGCGAAATGCGACATCGCCAGCTTGAAGCGAGCGTCATCGACAGGCATGAGGGAGCGGAGTATACGAAACTCTCAGTGCCCTCTCCCATCGGGAGAGGGTGGCGCGCAGCGCCGGGTGAGGGGCGTCGATCTTGCCGAACGCTCGCCCCTCATCCGCCGCTGCGCGGCACCTTCTCCCAAAGGGAGAAGGCTTTAAGTGGCCAAGATCGTCTTGGCCGCCGCGCGCGCGCTCGACAGCGCCGCATCGGCGAGAGCGCCTTCGGCCGCGATCCAATCGCCGGCGAGGTACAGACCGCGGACAGGAGTCGTCGGCGACTGACGCGCGGCGCTCGGCGTCACCAGCGCGTTCGACACCCTCGCGGATGGAAGAAAGCGCTTATGCACCACGAAGTCGCGCCAGCCGGGCTGAATCTCATCGAGAAATGACTCGAGCTCGTGCTCGTCAGCTCGCGCGGCTTCGTTGAGCCGCATGTCTTCATCATCGTCTCCCATGGTCGTTGGCTCACTCTGATACTTCGCGAGGTGCACCATCGCGCCGCCGCGAGGCGTGAGCTGCGCGTATCTGGAGTGCACACCGAAGTAGACCGGCCGATCGATCCCGATGGCGAGAGTGTTCTTCGGCTCGGGCAGCTTCGACAAAGCGATATCGAGGCAGGCCGCGGTCACCGGCTTCAGATCGCGCCAACCACGCGCGAAGTCGGCATCGCCCACGAGCTGTCCCGCTGTCGCCGGATCGACGGCCAGCAGCACGGTGTCCGCGGCGAGCCGCGCTCCCTTTGCGCCTCTCGGCGTCGGATCGGCGAACACGAACTCGTTGGTCGTGTCGCGCTGCTCGAGGTCCAGCCCGCCCAGCTCGACTGCCCGAACTTCTCCATCGTGATCCACTCGGACCACGCGCGAGCTCGTCACGAAGTTCACCCCCGCGGTTACCGCGTGACTGTGCAGCGAATCGACGATCTTCTGCCATCCTTCATCGATGTAGACAACGCCGCGCAGGATCAGTTTGAGCTGTTGCAGCGCGGTGGATGCACTCTGCTCGAGGTCCGACGAGTACGTCGCGAGGCGGAGCAGCGATTCCATGACCAGGCGGAGGCGCTCATCGACGACATTCGTGTCGAGCCACTGCCGAACGGTCATCGATTCCAGGCCGGTGGTGTCCATGGAACGCACACGCATCAGCAGGCCGGCTGCCTCGATCTTCGCCCTCGCACTCAGCAGGGAAGTGAAGAGAAGCGAGAGCGGCGACACGGGCAGCCTGTAACTCTCGCGGCCGAGGATCGCCGCGCCGCGCGTTTTGGCCCGGCCGCCCCGAATCGGAATGCCGAGCTCACGATAGACCGTCCGTCCGGCGCCTTTGCGAAACACTGTGTGCGGGCCGAGGTTGAAGCGGAACCCATGGCGCAGATGTGTGATCGCCCGCCCGCCGAGGTATCGGCGCTTTTCGAAGAGTGTGACGGTTCTGCCGCCGCGGGCGAGATAGATGGCGGCCGCCAGGCCGGCGATGCCGCCGCCGACGACAATGACATTCTTGCTCACCGGCGCCGGATCGTATCGCAATCAAATTGCTTTTTCGTTAGAATCCACCGGAATTCCGTCGTAGTCGAGTCTCCAATTCTTCGAGAAGGTGCGTCATGAAGAAAACCGTCCTGGGTGTGCTTCTGCTGCTGTGTGCAACGGTCGGATTTGCGGCTGATCGTCCTGCTGCGCCGGAGATCACGGCGCCGTCGAACGGCGATGAGTGGGTGAAGCTGAGCAGCACCGAAAAGCTCTTCTGGGCCATCGGTTACTCGCAGGGCTATCAGGAGGCTCTCGGCAAAATCGATATCAGCTCCGGTCCTGGCACGCCCTGCGCGAACCTCGCAACCCGAACAGAGCGCCAGAGCTCTACGGCTGGAAAAGTCAGCGGCTTCGAGCTGGTCAGCGGTCTGGAGAGGTTCTACTCCGACCCGGCCAACGCGGCCATCCCGGTCGGCAGCGCTATTCGCATCTACCTATTGCAGGCCAGCGGTAAGGACCAGACCACGATTCAGGAGCTCATCGATACCGCTCGTCTCCTCGGCGCGCAGACGCGCCGGACGACTGCACAAAGGTAGCGGCACTCCTCCGGGGGAAGCGCTAACTGACCAGTGGGTCAGAGTCTCTGTGTGCGCAATGTCGCATTCGCGGTCGGGCAGCATGACGCAACTTGCCGTCCGCGCGCACGTAGAATCCGCTTGTGGCGCGCATCCGCGACTGGTTCGACCTCGGCAAAAACACCATCCATTCAGTCACGGCTGACGATCTGACGAATCTCTACGCGCTCGAGTGGCCGGAGACGAAGAAAGTTCTCATCGCCGATCATCACACGGCGATCGAGGGCGAGCGCCGGCGCGTTCGCCGTTGGTTCCGAACAGGAAGCGCCATTCTCTTCGGCCTGGCGAAACGGCTGTCGCCACTGCGGCGCATGCTCTTCGTCCTTTCGCTGATCTCATTCTTTGTCTGCCTCGCCGGCCTGGCGATCAAGATGGAATCGCTGCCAGTGCGAACGTTCGCGGAGATCACGGCTACATTCATCGTCATGATGCTGCTGCTGGCGATGGAGCTGATCGACAAGATCAAGATGCGCGACGAGCTGGTGCTCGCGCGCGAGCTGCAGGCCAGCCTGATTCCGAAGCAGCCACCAAAAACTGCAGAGTGGGAGATCGCCGCGTTCAATCACATCGCGAATACGGTCGGTGGCGACATCTACGACTTTGTTCCGCTCGCCGACGGCCGTATCGCCATATTGTTCGGCGACGCGTCGGGCCACGGAATGGCCGCCGGATTGGTCATGGCCGTCGCGCACGCCGCGTTCCGCACACAACTCGATATCGACCCATCGCCGGCAGCGATCGTCGGAAGTCTTAACCGCATTCTCTGCCGCACGGGAACGTCGCGCTCGTTCTTCTCCTGCTGTTACGTTTTGCTCTGGCCGAACGGCGAATTCGTGGCGACTCTCGCCGGCCATCCGCAGATTCTGAAGATCGACATCGCCGGCAAGATCGTCGACCGCATCGGCACCGGCGCCTATCCCCTCGGCGTGAAGAGCGGGCTGCATTGGGAAGAGCGATGCGGCACGCTCTCGCCTGGCGAGCGTCTGCTCCTGCATTCCGACGGTTTGACCGAGGCGCGCAACGCGACTGACAAAGAGTTCGGCGATGAGTACGTCGAAGCGATCGCCGGCTGGCAGCCGGCGGGAACGGCGCAGGCTCTGGTCGACGAGATGGTCGCGGAGTGGCGCGCCTTTACGACCGGAAAAGCGGTCGACGACGACATGACGCTCGCGGTGATCAGAAAGGTGTAGCGGCCGGTTTCTCAACCGGCCGGTTCAGGAACCGGCCTCCACACTCCTCTTCTCCACCAACCCCTCGAACACCTGCAACGCCAGATCGACACGCCCCAGCGGAGCGGATACCTGCACGCCGGCGACGGATTCGCGCACGCGCTGGAGAGTCTCGCGCGCAATCGTCACGCCCTCGCGCAATCCGAACTCCTTCCCCTTCTCGCTGGCGATGCGCATGCGCTCCATCACGTCGTCGGGGACGGAAACGCCGGGCACCTCGTTGTTCATGAACTGCGCGTTGCGATACGACAGCAGCGGCCAGATGCCGGCGACGATCGGCAGCTCCATGTGCTCGATGCGGCGCAGAAAGGTCTCAAGCTGACGCACGTCGAAGACCGGTTGCGTGATCGCATATTCGGCGCCCGCTTTCACTTTCCAATCGAGGCGGCGCAGCTCGTACTCGAGGTCGAGATGTCCCGGATTCACCCCGACGCCGATCGTGAAGCACGTCGGCTCTCCGAACGGATTGCCGCCGAGGTCGAGGCCGTGGTTCATGAGATTGACCATGTTGGTCAAGCCGATCGCGTCGATGTCGAAGACAGCCGTCGCTTCCGGATACGGTCCCATCTTCGGCGGATCGCCGGTGATGAGCAGCATGTTGTGCAATCCGAGCGCAGCGCATCCGAGCAGATCGGAGTGCATGCCGAGGAGATTGCGATCGCGGCAGCAGTAGTGAAGGACGGTCTCGATGCCGACGCGCTGCTGCAAGAGCACGGCGACGGCGATGGCGCCCATGCGGTTCTGCGCGCGCGGGCCGTCGGGAACGTTGACCGCATCGACACCCGCTTCCTTGATCGAGCGCACCGACTCGACCATCTTGTCGGGGTTCGGCCCTTTCGGCGGCGTGATCTCGATCGTCGTCACAAATTCCCCCGTGGCGATCTTCTTCCCCCAACGCGAGCGGTGGCTAAGCGGTGTCGGCTCGAGGCCGGGTTGGCGCTCGATCATCTTCTCGCGCTCGACGATCACAAACGTGCGGCGCGGAGACAGCGGCCGCACCGCGTCGGCCATGTTCTTGATGTGCTCGGGCGTGGTGCCGCAGCAGCCGCCGAGGAACTTCACGCCTTTGTGAATGAGCCGCTTCGCGTACTTGGCCATGTAATCAGGCGACGCCATGTAGATCTGCCGGCCCGCAACGTCGCGCGGCAAACCGGCGTTCGGCTGACAGGAAATCTTCTTCGCTGTGACGGAGCCGATTTCTTCGACGGCATCGAGCATGATGTCGGGGCCGACGGAGCAGTTCAAACCGATGACATCAGCGCCGGCTGCATCGAGTCTCTGCGCGATGACGCGCGGCGAATCGCCGTAGATCGTGCGGCCGTCGGTGCCGATCGTCATCTGCGCGATGACCGGCAGCGTGCAGACATCACGCACGGCGAGAATGCCCTGCTCGATCTCGGCGATGTTGGACATCGTCTCGAGGATGATGAGATCGACGCCGCCGTCGCGCAGCGCCGACGCCTGCTCGCGGAAGAACTCGCGGGCCTCATCGAGTGAAGTCGGACCGTACGGCTCGATGCGGATTCCGAGAGGGCCGATGGCGCCGGCGACGTACACCGAGTCGCCCGCGGCTTGCCGCGCCACCTTCGCGCCGGCGATGTTGATCTCGCGCAGCTCCTCGTCGATGCCGAAGCTGCGCAGCTTGACGCGATTCGCACCGTACGTGTTCGTTTCGAGGACCTCCGCCCCCGCGCGGACGTACTGCTTGTGGACCTCGAGCACCATCTCCGCGCTGCGGACATTCAGCTCGTCGTAGCACTTGTTGATGAAGACGCCCTTCGAATAGAGCATCGTCCCCATCGCTCCATCGAAGAGGTAGACGTGCTCGTCGGCGATTGCTTGGATGAAGTCCTGCATAAACAAAAAACCCCGCCAAAGCGGGGCCGGTCACGATCGACTGCGGCGGCGATTTAGCTTTTTTTAGGCTGGTCGCAAGCGGCCCCAAATCAATCCAGCACGGTCAATGTAGACCTCCAAACCTGGACTGTCAAATTGGCCCTTTCGGCTAATCTTTTCCAAATATTCTCCTGAGTCGTCCTAAGAACCCCTCCACATCCTTCCGATTCCTATCTACCTCGTTCGCCCACTCGCGGAACTTCTCGAACGTGATGGCCGGTGGTTCGTCGAAGCTCTCGCGGTCGAAGAACACGCGGCGGATGATGCCGCCGAAGAAGCCGCGCGGGCAATGTCGCGTCGGTGCCGTGCCGTCGAGAAAAACCTCATGCACCGGACCAGGACATCCCTCATCCCACAGCATGCCCGTGTCGGGATCGATGTCGCGGAATGTGACGCCGGCGGGAGGTTTCGGCTCGCCGTGAATGTGCGGAACGGCAGCCATGTACGCTCCCCAGATCGGAATCGCTGCCTCGGCTGACGAAAGGCGAAGCGGTGCGCCGTGATCGAAGCCAACCCAGACGGTCGTCACGATGTCGGGTGTGTAACCGACGAACCACGCGTCGCGATAATCGTTCGTCGTGCCGGTTTTGCCCGCGACGTACGCGAGGCCATAACGCTTCAGGCGCGATGCGGTGCCGCGGCGCACGACGCCGCGCAGAAGCGAGTGCATGACATACGCGACGTCCGATTCGCACACGCGCTTCTCCTGCGGCTTGTTGCGGAACAGCGTCTGGCCATGCCGGTCGCGCACTTCCGTCAGCAGATACGGTTCGACGCGCACGCCGAGATTCGGGAACGGTGTGTAGGCGGCGGTGAGCTCGCGCATCGAGACTTCGGTCACGCCGAGAGGCAGCGCCGGAATCGCGGCGAGATCTTCGGTGAATCCGAACTTCTCCGCGGTGTTGACGACGCGCCTGAGTCCCACCTGCTGCGTCATGCGCACGGTCGGCACATTGAGCGACGCTTCGAATGCTTCGCGCAGAGTCACCCGGCCGCGATAGCGCTCGTCGTAATTCTGCGGCGTCCACGATTCGCGATCATTGAGCTCGATCTTGACCGGCGCGTCGAGCAACAGCGACGCCGTGGTCACGCGCCGCGACGCAATCGCGGCAAGGTACGCAAACGTCTTGAACGCCGATCCCGGCTGACGGCGCATGTTCGTCGTGCGATCGAACGGCGAGAGGCGGAAGTCGCGACCGCCGACGAGCGCGCGAATGCCTCCGCTGCGCGGATCGACGGAGAGAATCGCCACCTCCAGCGGTTCCTGCCGCGACTGCGCGCGGATCCAGGAGAATCGCGACTCGAGCTGCTCCGGCGCGCGCAAGGCCACGCGCTCGGCGGCACGCTGCGCCACGGGATCGATCTCGCAGACGATCGTCAGCCCGCCTTCGATGACGGAGCGAACGCCGATTCGCTTGACGATCTCCGATCGCACTGCGCGCAGGTAGTAAGGAAACGGCGGTTGGGGCACTGAGCCGCCGACGAAGTCGACCGGGCGCGCCACAGCGCTGCGATAGTCCGCGTCATCGATCCAACGATGATCGAGCATCACGCGCAGGATGGCGTCGCGCCGGGCACGCACGAGATCGGGTCGCTTTTGCGGGTTGTCACGATTGGGAGCGCGGATGATGCTGGCCAGGAGCGCCGCTTCGTCGACGCGCAAA
The DNA here is from genome assembly GCA_036001325.1 of Thermoanaerobaculia bacterium. Lineage (GTDB taxonomy): Bacteria > Acidobacteriota > Thermoanaerobaculia > Gp7-AA8 > Gp7-AA8 > DASVHS01. The sequence continues at coordinate 58,599 of DASYUK010000480.1, read as the reverse complement.
CGCTCCGCCGGCTTCGCGAAATACAGACGCGAAGCTTCGTCGACGCCGAGAACCGGGCTGCCGCCGGAGTGGCCGAGGTAGACCTCGTTGAGGTAGAGCTCGAGGATCTCGTCCTTGCTCAATCGCGCCTCGAGAATCACAGCCAGTAACAACTCCACGAACTTTCGGCGCCACGTTCTCTCCTGTGACAGGAAGCGCGATTTGATGATCTGCTGATCGATCGTGCTGCCGCCCTGGACGATCCCACCACCGCGCACATTGGCGATGAGCGCGCGGATGATGCCGATCGGGTCGACGCCCACATGGTGCCGAAACCGAACATCCTCGGCGGCGATGAAGGCTTCAGACACGTAGCGCGGGAGGGAATCGAGGCTCACTGGCGCCGTCACTCTCCAGTCGACGCCGTAGAGGCGCATGACCTCCTGCTCCCGCCTTCCCGCGGCCGACACTACGACGGTGGGATCGCGCCAACTCCCGTGAACCAGCTCCCGGGATAGGCGGTAATTGAGGAAGGCGAGATAGCCGAAGAACGACTCGATCGCGATGAACGCGATGACCGCGATGACGAGCGTCCAACGCGGCAGTCTCACGCGTGACAATCGCGACATGTTCGTCTACATTGTTCACCCGTGCAACGCGTGCACCACCAGCCCCCGACACCGACACTTTGAGAAGGAGACAACACATGGCCGCAAGGAAGAAGAGCTCCTCCAGATCTTCGAAGAAGAGATCTTCGAGCAAACGCGGACGGAGCTCCTCCCGGAAATCATCGAAGAAGCGCTCTTCGAAGAGCCGCGCTTCCAGCAGGAAGAGCACGAAGAGCCGCAGCCGGAAGGCCGCGGCGCGCCGTCCGGCGAAGCGTTCGGCGCCGGCACGCAAGGCCGCTCCCAAGCGCACGGCTCCGACAACGATGCCAGCCGGCGCAACGGCGACGACACCGCCATCCCGAAGCGTCATCAGCCGCGTCGTGGATCAGGTCAAAGAGCGCGCCGGCAACCTCGGCTCATCGGTCGGAGGGATGATGCCCAGCCGCACGGGCGAAGGTGAGCCCGGCGGGGGCAGCACCGGCGGAATGGGCGGTCCGGATTACGAATAGTGAGTCGTGAGGACAGGCGAGATCGCCTGTCCTCCATTTTTTAGCCCGCGTTTTCTTTGAAGGCTTTGCGGATCTTCTTCGAGAAGTATTTCTCGGGAAGACCGTCCTTCCACTTTCCGTACGCCTTCGCTTTGCGGAACGCGCTGATCGCCGAGGCCTTGTACGTCTCGTCCGCTTCGAACGCGTACTGCGAATATTGCGACGCACCGAGAAACGCCCAGATCCAGGCGTTCTTGGGCATGTCGTTCGCGAGAGACTGAAAGTCGCGTGTCGCTTCGTCGAAATCACCGTTGAAGTAATTCTGAAAGGCACGGCGGAGACGACGCGTTGTGTCGCCCAGCACGGCCTGCGTAGCGGAAGTCGCGCGCGCGGTCGAGGTCGTCGGAGGCTGTGTCGTCGTGACCGCAACGGCCGCCGCCTGCGCGGAGTCGGCGTACATGATCACGTTGTCCGTCATCGCGATAACGGTGTTCAGGTCGTCGTTCGATTTCGCGTTCGCGAAGCGCGTGTTCATCTGGCTGAATTGGTCGAGCGCTTTTCCGTACTCAGGCGAAGCGGTGGCCCTCCGCTGCTGCGCGCTCTGCAGATGAGATCGAGCTTCGCCGACCGCTCTCTCTGCGCGTGAGCGCAATGCGTTGTCCATCGCTGGAGTGATCGGCGGCGGTGCGACAGTCTGCGTCGGCACCGGTCGAACTGTCTCCGTGACTGGCGGCTGCGTGCTCACCTCGGCAAGCTTCGCCTTCACTTCTCGCATCAAGGCATCGACTGAACCGCGGTCGACCGCCCCCGGACCGCTGGTCCTTTCCAGATCAGCCTCTGCTTCCTTGTACTTCCCGAGGTTCATGTACGCGACCCCCCGGTAGTAGTAGGGGTGGTAGTTGATGAAGATGGCGCCGTACGTACGAGCGTTGTTGCTCTCTTTCGAATTGCCGCTCAGCGCAGAGGTCATTTTCTGCACCACGACCTGAAATTGGCCGTCGTGCAATGCCTTCAGTCCCGCGTCGTAGTCGTCGTACCACGAGGCCAGCGCCACGCCGGCCGTCAAGACCGCGCATAGCGCAATCGTGATCAGTCGCACGCGTTTCATTGGGGCTTCACTTCCCTTTCGAGCTCGTCGTAGTTCACGCTTGCGGTTTCGATCCGCTGGCGCGTCCGCTTGCCGGCCTCGATGTTCACGTCGACGGTCTTACTGGCATTCGGTCCGCGCACGGTCACGGAGTACATTCCGGGATCGAGCTCGATGGCGGTCGGCGTCGAGCGCTTCTCCTCGGTGAGATCGACGGCTTTGTGATTGGACATGTTCACGATCTTCTCGACGTCGCCCCACGGAGATGCCGAAAGCAGGAGCACGCCGCGGTCGCGCGGCACGGGCGGGGTCGCCGTCGACGTCACGATTGCTCCGCTCGTGGCTCCGGTCTCGGTCACGACCGGCGGCTTCGTCGTCGGTCGCGTCACGACGTAGGCGGCGATCGCGATGGCGATGATCAATGCCGCTGCGATCGCGCCGATGACAGCCCTGTTCTTCTTCTGCGGATACAGGCGCCCGATGAGCGTCGGCTCGGCCGCGCCGAACTTCGACTCGACAGCGGTGGGCGCCGCACTTCCCTGCGTGCCGAGGCGCTCGACCATCGTGGCGTCGTTGCTGCCGAGCGTCGGCCGCTGCTGCGCAACCTGACTCGTCACCATCGTCGCTTCGTTCTGCGATGGTGTCACCGAGGTGCGATGCGTCTGCTGCTGTCCGGCGAAGGTTTGTTGCGTCGGCTGACTGCCCATCGTCCCGACGGTGCCGGTGTACTTCGGCAGTTCGGCAAGAGTCTTCGCTGCGGAAAGCGTCACCATCCGCTCGCCGAGGCCATATTTCTGATCGGGAGGAATCGAAGCGCGCACCGCTTCCAGCGCGTTTGCGAAATCACCTGCGGTGCGGAAGCGATTGTCGCGGCTTTTCTCGAGCGATTTCATGATGATCGACTCGAGTTGCGGCGGCACGCGCACCTGCGGATTCGTCTCGGCGATCGGCGCCGGCTTCTCTGTCACATGCTTGAGGATGTAACCGTGCGGATTGGTCGCCTGGAACGGCGCGCGTCCCGCGAGCATCTCGTACATCACGATGCCGAACGAGTAGAGATCGCTGCGCGGATCGAGGTGTTCGCCTTCTTTGAGATATCCCGCTTGCTCCGGCGATGCGTATTTGAGTTTGCCGAGGAACATCCCGGTCTGCGTCAGCCCCTGACCCGCTTCACCCTCGGCGAGCGACTTGGCGATGCCGAAGTCGATCACTTTGACGAGCAGTTTTCCGTGATGGTCCTGCGACAACATGATGTTCTCGGGCGAGATGTCGCGGTGGATCAGCCCCATCGAATGGAGGTGATCAAGACCGGTGAGCGCCTGGACAGCGATTTCGACCGCAAGCCGCGGTGGCGCCGGGCCGTTGGTCGCGATCCACTTCTGAATGTTCACGCCGTCGATAAACTCCCACACCATGTAGTACGAGCCGTCATCGAGCTGTGCGAAGTCGTAGAGCATCGCGAGATTGCGATGCTTGATCGTCGTGGAGGTGCGCGCTTCCTGAAGGAAACGATGCAAGCCCTGATCATCGGCGGCGACGTTCGGCCTCATGATCTTGATGACGCGCAGCTCGTTCAGGTGAATGTGGCGGACCTTGAAGATCTCGCCCATTCCGCCGACGCCGAGCCGATCGAGGATCTGGTACTTGCCGTCGATCAGACGCGCTGAGTACGTCCGCTGGAAGCTCGTGACGCGTTCGCCGCAGGCGGGGCATTGATCGAGTGCGGAGTCGATGGGTTGCTTGCAGCGTAAGCAGGTGATCTGGGTTATCTGGCTCATGGTTACTCCAAGTTCCCTCTCCCTCCGGGAGAGGGTGGCCGCACGGCCGGGTGAGGGGCACGCCCGTCATCCGGCGCTTCGCGCCACCTTCTCCCGCGGGGAGAAGGCGTCAGTGATCTCTCAATACATAGGTACACGCCGGGTCCGCACCGAATCGCACCACATCTCCGGCTTTCAACTTCACCTTGTCGACGCGCGTGTTGTTCACGTACGTCCCGTTCGCCGACTGCAGATCCTCGAGGACCCACGCCGTGCCGCTGAGCGTGATACGAGCGTGACGCCGTGACACCGCCGGATGCGACAGAACGATCGAGCATGTGCGATCGCGCCCGACCATCACGCTCTGGCCGTTGATCGCATGCTTCTCGGTCGAGTCGTTCTTCACCGGGACCAGCATCCACTGCGGCTGCGCGGGCGCCGGCGCTCCTTGCGCCACGACGCGGGCCGTCGGCATGCTCGCTACCGGCTGCTTGGCGTTGTACTCCTCGAGCGCCTCGTAAAACTCGCGAGCCGTCTCATAACGCTGCTCGTGACGCGGATGCATCGATTTGAGAACAATCGCCTCGAGCTCCTTGTCGACTTCCGGACGCACGGTGCTGGGCGGCTGTTTCTCACCGCGATAGATCGCGTCGATCAGCTTGGGCAGCGAGCGGCTGTTGAACGGCAGCGCGCCGGTGAGCATCTCGTAGAGCACAACGCCCGCTGAATAGATGTCGCACTTCACGCCGGCGTCTTTCGGCTCGCGGATCTGTTCCGGCGACATGTAATGCGGCGTGCCGAGGAGGAATCCCGATTTCGTGAGCACGGTCTGTCCGGTTGCGCCGGCGCCCTCTTTGATCTTGGCGATGCCGAAGTCGGTCACTTTCACTGCGCCGGAGCTCTCGCGAATCAGATTGGCCGGTTTGATATCGCGATGAACGATGCCTTTGCCATGAGCGTAGACGAGCGCCTCCAGCATGCACTGCGCAATCGAAACGGCGTCGCGAACCGCCAGCGCCCCCTGCTCCGCGATCAAGAGGTCCACCGGAATCCCTTCGACGAACTCCATGATCAGAACCGCGCCGCTCTCGTTGTTGATGAACTCGTAGAACCGCGTGATGTAGCGATGGCGCAGCTTCGAGAGGATCTGTGCTTCTTTGACGAAGCGCTTGCGCGCGGTGATCTCGCCGGCCAGATCGTCGGACATCACTTTGAGCACGACCTCGTAATTCGCGGGCAGGATCTCTGTCGCCCCCGTCGTGCGACCAACGTAGACGTGACTCATCCCGCCTTCGCCGATCTCGCGCTCGATGCGGTAATTGCCGATGACGTTTCCGATCATTTCAGAGCACCTTCATCGTCCCAGTAGAAGCCGTCCTGAATCAGCGGCATGAAGAGAAACTTCTGCGAGCCGATCCGGATGACGTCCTGGCCGATGAGATCGCGGCGCGGCTCGATTTCGACTTCGTTGACATACGTCCCGTTCGTGGAGTTGTGATCCATCAGAATGAAACGCCGCTCCTCGGGACGGAAGACGAGATCGGCGTGATGCGACGATGCCTGATCGTCGCTGACCACGATGTCGGAGCGGCGGTCGCGGCCGAGAACATTGCGGCCGATGCGAATCGCGAACGATTCGCCACGGCTCGTGCCATTGAGGCCGACGAGCCAGCCCACGACATAGCGCTTCGTTTGCGCTGCGGGATCGACGGCCTTCGGAACCGCGACCGTTCGCTCCATCGGCGGAGTCTGGACCGGCGGCGGAGCCTGCACCGGCTGCGGAGTCTGGCGCCGCGGCACTCCCGGCACTGCCGTCACCGGTCGAGAGGGCTCCACTGCCGGCGCTGAAGGAGGAACGGCACGCGCGGGACGAACGACGGCGATGTCCTGCTCGCCACTCTCCGCCGGACAGTAAGGACAGAGGTCCCACGACTCGTCGATAAAGTGCCCGTTCTCACATCGTTTATCGGCCACTTTGTCCCTCACGCATGGAAGGCGACCGCAATGGCGTTGCGGCCGCCGAAATGGATGATGTCGCCGTCCTGGAGATATCGCCGATCGATCTTTTCATCGTTGACGTAGGTTCCGTTCGAGGAATTCCTGTCGATCAACATCACCTTGCCGTCGATCGAGACAACCTCGGCGTGGAGACGCGATACCTTCGGATTCTCCAATACGATCTCACAGATCGCCGACTCCCGTCCGATGCGGATTCCCGAGCCGCCCAGGCCCAGTTTCTCGCCCGCTCGCTCGCCATTCAGGATCGTGAATTTCCCGATGACATTTCGTTTCCGCGAGGTGGAATCGGACGGCTCGACGAGCGTCTCGACGACCGTCGTCGCCGTCAGGACGTCTTTGGGAACGCGCGTTCGCCTGCTGCCGGCCGCCAATGCGATCGTTCCGATCAGGGCGACGAAACCGACCCCACCCGCGACGACGGTGATCGACTTCGCCGGCCACGACGAGTCGTGCGTCAACGCGCGGTCGGCGTCGCGGCTGAAGCGAATCACGTCGGGAGAATTCGGGAAGAGGCGCGAGGCATCGGCCAGACTGGCCTTCGCCGATTTCCACTCTCCCGCTGCGGCGGCGTCGAGCGCCGCGTGGTAGTAGCGATCGAATTCTCCTTCGACGTTTGCTTTCACGCGCGCCGATGCGACGAACGACTTCGCAGCGTTGATCGGCACGAGGAACTTGATCTGCTCCGCGCTCGTGTGTCCCCAGGTGGAGATGCCGATGACTTCGCCCTCGCGGTTCACCGCCGGACCGCCGGAGTTGCCGCGATAAATCGCGACGTTCGATTGAAACACCGTCGCATTGGCGACGTTGCGCTTGATCGCTGTGATCGTGCCGGGGTTGAACGTCGCTTCGAGATCGCTGTCACGCGACAGCCATCCGCCGATCACATCGTCGGTGCTGCTCGCGACCGCCGGATAGCCAACGGACCAGATCGATGCGCCTACGCCCACCGTCTCTGAATCGCCGAGACGAAGTACCGGCAAGTTGCGCCGGTTGACCTGCAGCAGCGCGAGATCGGCGCCGCGCTCGCTGAGCGAAGGGGAGTAACGTCCGATGCGGAACGGCAGCTTCTCGCCGTTCGACAGCTCGACTTCGTTGACGATGCGCACATCGGACAGATGACCCGCGGCGGCGAGCATGTCGATGTAATGATCCAGCGCGTCATCGCGATAGAGAGCGCGCAGCTCTTCGACCGGGAAATGGCGGACGAGCGCGGCGATGGCTCCATTGCGGCGCAGATCGCGATCGAGCGCGGCATTGTCGCTCGTCGGAGCGACGACGTGGCCGTTGGTCAGGATGTAGCCGTCCGGATTGATGATGAAGCCGCTGCCTGAGCCTCCGGCACCGGTATCGACTGCCGCCTCGCCATCCGGCAGATTCCGTGCGGTGACGTTTCGTCGATCGCTGCGGAGCTGCCGCTCGACCGATTCGATCGACTTTCTCGTGTACCGGAACTCGGCGGTGCCGAGCGCGTTCACGCGCACAACGGCCGGCTTCACGCTGTAGGCCATCTTCTGCACTTCGTCGAGCCGCACCGCGTCGTTTCGGCACGAGAGCACAAGCACTGCAACGATGGCTAAAAGGCGGAGATGGCGAGACGGGGACATGTGACTAACGGATATGAAACATCTGCTGCTGGGCAAAGAACAACCACGCGCCGGCCGCACCGAGCACGACCACGAAGAGCAACATCCATTTGATGATCGTTGATCCACGGATGCGACGGGGAGGGGCGGTGCTCGGTGGGGCGCCGGTGTCCTCACCGGCGTCACGCACCGCCGGTGAGGACACCGGCGCTCCACTGAGACGCTCCTCCCGCACCGTATCGTCGAACGCTACCCGATCAGGCTCGCGGTCGACGACCGTCGGCTCATCGTCGAAATCCTCGCGCTCGATTCGCGCAACGATCACGGTCACGTTGTCGGGCGCGCCGCGTTCGAGAGCGTGATCGACCAGATCGTCGGCGGCCGCTTCGATCTGCCGGTTCGCAACGATCTCCTTGATCTCTTCCGGTTTGACGAGGCCGTGCAAACCGTCGCTGCAGAGAACGAACGTGTCGCCCTGCTGCACCTCGAGAGGCCCGCGCACGTCGATTTCCACCTCCGCACCGACGCCTATCGATCTCTGGAGCACGTTTCGTCGCGGATGATTCTCCGCCTCTTTCACCGTAAGCAACCCTTCGCGGACCATCGTTGCGACGAGCGAGTGATCATCCGTCAACTGATTGATCTCATCGCCGCGGATCAGATAGATGCGCGAGTCGCCGACGTGCGCAAACCAGGCTTCATTCCCACGCACGACCAGCGCTGAAGTCGTCGTTCCCATCCCGTGCAATTCCGCATGCGTCTGCGCCTCGGCGAAGATCAGCGAGTTTGCGCGTGTCAACGCCTCGCGAAGCGCGCCGGCGATATCGTCGGTTCCACCGCCGAGGTAATACGACTTGATCGTCTCGCCGGCGAGGCGCGACGCCGTGGCTCCACCGCGATGCCCGCCCATGCCATCGGCGACGATCATCAACCGCCCGCCCGGATGCGCGCCCTTGTCTTCGGCCGGTGTCGTGAGCGTCCCGAAGTCCTGGTTCTCGGAGCGAACGCGTCCGACATCCGTGCGCAGAACCGCCCGGACCACGAATGGCCCTGAGGGAACGACACCTGTGGCCGTCGCTTGCTCGCTCATTTTTCCGGAACGATCCCTAATCTGCTGGACGAACGGCGATTATACGTTATTCGGTGCATTGCGATCCCCGCCCACGAGCGGCTTAACATCTACTACCGGATATAATTCTTCGTCTCGAATGACCGAACAACTCCAGGTCCATTACGTCGACCTCGGCGTACCGCGGGTGACTGATTTGAAGGCTCCCCTTTCGATCGGCAGAACCGAGGGGAACGACCTGATTCTCAATCACCCTTCCGTTTCGAGAAAGCACGCTCGCTTCGAGCCACGCAATAACCGCTGGTGGATCATCGACCTCAAATCGACCAACGGAGTGAAGGTCAACGGCAATCTGATCACCGAGGCGCAGGTCAACTCGGGTGATGTGATTCACGTCGGTTCAGTACAGCTCGACGTGAAATTGCTCCCCTCCGTCGACTTCTCCGGCGATTCCATGTTCGAGAACGCATCGGGCACCGTCATCCGGCGGATCTCCGATTTCAATTCCGAGTTCGGTCTCGACATGGCCGAGGCGGCGCAGCCGCAAGTGCGCGTCCCATCCGAGCCCGGTCTGAAACCGGCGCCCGGCGTCACGCGCGAGAAGATCTTTCAGGTGCTCGTGCAGGTCGCCAAAGCGATGCTGCAGAGCGAGGACCTCAACTCGCTTCTCCAGACCGTGATGGACATGATCTTCAAGTACCTGCCGGTCGAGCGCGGACTGATCATCCTCTTCGATGAGGCCGGCAATCCGGTGCCGAAGCTGACGAAGTTCATGGACGACGCGGATGCGCAGGACATCCCGATCTCGCGCACGATTCTGAAGATGGTCGCCGAGCAGCAGGTCGCGCTGATGACCTCCAACGCGCTCGAGGACGCTCGGCTCCTCGGTGGTAAATCGATCGCCATTCACGGTATCCGCTCGGCGATGTGCGTGCCGCTCTGGAACCGCAATCGCGTCATCGGCGCCGTGCAGGTCGACTCGCGCATTCACGTCGGTCGTTTCACCGAAGAGGATCTCGATCTGCTGACCGCCCTCGCAAACTTCGGAGCGGTAGCGATCGAGCGTGCGCAACTCAACGAGAAGATCGAACACGAACAGAAGATCCGTTCGAAGATGGAGCGCTATCACTCCCCCGCGGTCGTCGACGAGATCGTGAAGGGGGTCGTCGCCACGAGTGAGACGGAGATTCGCAGCCGGGAAGTGTCCATTCTGTTCGCCGACATCTCGGGGTTCACGACAGTCTCCGAAACAAAGAAACCGGAAGAAGTCGCCGAGTTCCTTTCGCACTTCTTCTCATGCGCCGTGGAATCGATCTTCGCTTACGGCGGAACGCTCGACAAATTCATCGGCGACGCGGTGATGGCCTTTTTTGGTGCGCCGATTCCGCAGGATGACCACGCGGATCGCGCAGTGCTTGCCGGTCTGATGATGCAGCAGCTTGTCGGCGAGTGGAACGCCGAGCGCGAGAAGCAGGGCTTGCCGAAGGTGCTGATCCGCGTCGGCGTCAACAGCGGTCCGGCGGTCGTCGGCAACGTCGGCACCGAGAAGCGCGTCGACTACACGGTCCTCGGCAGCGCGGTGAACATCGCTTCGCGCCTCGAGAGCGGTGTGGCCAAGCCCGGACAACTGGTGATCTCCCAGAACACACTGGAGCGCATCGTCGGCAGCTTCCAAACTCAGTCCCTCGGCGAGTTCGCGCTCAAGGGTCTGCAGCAGAAGATGCCCGTTCATGTCGTGCTCGGCGCCGGCGAGTCGCAGGGGCAATACGCTCGCGACACGCTGCACGCCTCAACGGGCTGAGCCGGAACTTTCGCGCCCCCTCGCTCGTTTTAAATGAAGCTGCATGCCAAGGCAGAAGTCTGTCGTTCGCCTCGTCTCTGAGCCGCTGCTGATCGCGGTGCTGCTCGCCGCCGGCGTTCGCGCCGCGGTGAGCATCTATTCGATTCCGTCGGCATCGATGCTTCCCTCGCTCGAGATCGGCGATCACATCCTCGTCACGCCGTATCGCTGGTCATCGCCGGCGCGTGGCGATGTCGTCGTGTTCCGCGCGCCGTCGGATGGATCGCAGCTCATGGTGAAACGGGTGATCGGGCTGCCCGGCGATCTGATCGACTGCCGCGCCGGCCGCGTGCGCATCGGCGAGCATACGATCCCCGAGCCATACCTCCTCAAACAGGCCGCGAGCGGTGCGATCTCCGCGCAAGTGGTGCCGCCCGACTCGTTCTTCGTGATGGGCGACAACCGCGAGGATTCCCTCGACAGCCGACGCTGGGGAACGCTGTCTCGAGACCTGGTGATCGGCCGAGTGCGCGTAGTTCTCTGGTCATCGGCGGGTGGCGACCATCCCGCGGAGGCGTCGACGATGTCACGCCAAAATCGGCGCACCAGCACCGTTCGACTCAGCCGTATCTTCAAATGCGTCGAGTGACCTGCTACTCTCAATGCGCGGAGGCGTTATGAGGCGTTCGCGACGTCAGCGGGGTGAAGGACAATTCGGGTGTCTGGTCGGCGTCGTTTTCATGCTCATCGGCATCTTCATCGCTTACAAGCTCGTTCCGGTCAAAGTGCGCGCGGCAGAGCTGAGACAGGAAATCGTCGATCAGGCCAAAGCGGCCGGCATGCGCGGCGATGACAACATCATGTACGCGATCTTGAAAAAGGCCGAAGAGGAACAACTTCCGGTAGCGAAAGAGAACGTCAACATCAAGCGCGGCGCCAACACGATATCCGTAGATGTCGAGTACACGGTTCCGATCGACTTCCCCGGTTACAGGTACAACTGGAGCTTCCACCATCACGCCGAGAATCCGATCTTCTGAGGAGCGCCGCGAATGAGCATCACCATCAAGATCGCCGAGAATGGTCCCTACATCGTTCAAGGCGAGTTCAAACTGATCGACGCGCAGGGGCAGGAAGTGCCGGTGCAGAAACCGAAACTCTGCCGCTGCGGTGGATCGACGACGAAGCCGTTCTGCGACGGCACCCACTCGAAGATCGGCTTCCAGGGCGCGATCGCCGCAGTGCAGGAGAGCGAGAAGAAACCTTAGTCGTCGGTCCTCGGTCCTCGGTCCTCGGTTTCTTCGTCAGCAATTTCGAAGACCACCACCTCCCACCCCGTAAGCTCGCGGGGTGCGGTCATTCGAGAATCGTCCACATCGAGAATGAAGTCGTCGTCATGCATGGCCACCGTTCTCTTCAACGACGATTCCGAAGCGTCCAATCAGCGCAACTGACGCAGTCCGATGCGCTTACGCCAATGGCACGCGGAACGGCAGCGTAAAAATCTTCTGCTTCAGCGGACGATCAGGACCTCATCGAGCGTCTTCTTGCGAATGTCGGGCACGCGGCACCTTTTCGCAGGGTACCCCACTGGGATGAGAAGAAACGCCTTCTCGTTTTTCGGACGATCGAGGATATCGCGCAGGAAGTTCATCGGACTTGGTGTGTGCGTCAGCGTCACCAGGCCTGCTGCATTCAGCGCGCAGAGAAGAAAACCGCAGGCGATACCCACTGACTCGTTCACGTAGTAGTGCGTGATGTGACGGCCATCAGGTCCCGCTCCGTAATCCTCTTTGAAAACAACGATGAGCGCCGGCGCCATGTCCAGGAACTCCTTGTGCCAGTCGGTCTGCAGCGGCGCCAGAGCGCGCAGCCACGCTTCCGGCATTCGGCCTTCATAGTTCGCCTTCTCTTCCTTTTCGGCGGCAACCCGGATACGGCGTTTGAGCTCGGGATCTTTGACGATGACGAACTTCCACGGCTGCATATTCGCGCCGGATGGTGCGGAGGCCGCCGCTTGAATCGCGAGGATCAGAACTTCGTCCGGCACCGGGTCGGGGGAAAAGCTGCGCACCGTGCGACGCTGTCGGATCGTCCGGAGAAATTCTCGCGCTGCGGCGATCGACTTCTCGGGTGAGAGCCGTTCGCGCGTATAGGCGATGGTTGGAAAGGTCACGACGCCGCAGCAGTCTGACGCGACGCCCGCACCGACTCCCACTCATCGGCGTCCGGCGAGAAGAAGCTGATCCGCACCTTCTTGTACTCCTTCGTCGGATACAGCGCCTGCTTTTCAGTGAGGCCGGTGTCGATCGCCAGATCGTTGATGATCGACTCGCACTCATCGACGGATCGGCCGTGCACCGTTGTGTAGATGTTGTATGGCCAATCGCTGTAGGTCGGGCGCAGATAGCAATGCGAGACGGCGCGATGCTGCGCGAGCTGTGCGCCGTATTCGTCGGCCCGATCGGATGGCACCATCCACACACCCATGGCCGTGGCCAGGAAACCGGTTTTGCGCGGCTGAATGGCCGCGCCGAAGCGGCGTATCTGTCCGCGTTTCTGCAGCGATCGCGCGGCGCTGAGCAATTCGTCGACCGGGATTGGGCCGCCGCGCGCCAGCGCATCGAACGGGCGCGGCTGCAACGGCAGATCGCGCTGCAGCAGCCGGATCGATTCAATCTCCGTCGTCGTGAGCGGCGCAACGTCGGACTGCGGCTCGCTCTCGTTCCCGTGCACCTCGGCCCCATCCGATCCGCTGCTCTTGTACAGCTTCAATGTCGGCAGCGCACGAATGACCTCGCACTCGGCCTCTTCGCCGAGCACCTCGATGGTGCGCTCCAGCCCAAGTTTCGATGTCGGAGCGACGGCGATCGTGAACCAGAGGTTGAAGTCGTTGTTCCGCTTGTAGTTCTGAGTTACGCCGGGATGGGCATTGACGACGGCGGCGGCCTCGTCGATCCGTTCCGGCTTGACGCGCGCGGCCACGAGGCAGGAGCGGTAGCCGAGAGCGCGCAAGTCGAAGTGCGCGCTGATGTGCCGGACGATGCCCTCGCGCCTCAGCTTCTCGGCGCGCTTGATCACTTCTTTTTCGGACATGTCGATCATCTGACCGATGACCGCAAAGGGCGTAGAAACGAGCGGAACATCTCCCTGCAGAGCACCCAGTAGCTCCCGATCCCGCGCATCGCTGTCCTGCATATGCTCCTCGCCGCCGTGAGGTATTTTTTTGTCGGGTGAAGTGCGACGGAGATTGTATCGTGATCTTTATCGCGCGGAGTCAAATTCACCACGCCGATGAAGGCGGCATCGGAGCATCGTTCGACTTGACAAGTTTTAGCTTCGGGTATTCGTCGTCGCGCAGTCGTGCATCGGCGTCCCGCGCGACGAGATCCGCGGCCCACGCGCGATGAGCTCGCGCTGCGCGCTCGACCGACGAGCGATCGATGCCGCAGAACGGATCGGGAAAGTGCGACAGCCTTCGCAGCCCTGCATCAAACAGACGGATGCCACCGCGAAATGTGCCGCGCTTCAGATGATGGTACGCAGCGGCGACCTGGATGAGACCCTGCAGGAACTGCTCGAGATCGGATTCCGCCACGAGCCAGAGCTCTTCCCATGATTCATGGGCGTCCCAGAATTCGAGACGGTTGAAATGTTGGACGCCGCGAAGGAAGACCGGTGTGAAATCAGGCTTGGACATTGGTTGCGGGGTTGCGCAGTTGCGGGGTTGCGCGGTAGGACTGCGTAACCACGCAACCGCGGAACCGCGCAACCTCAATCCCCCGCTCTCGTCCCTTTCCGCAGCGCGGCGCAGATCGCGCCGGTGAAATCGGCCGTCGTGCCGGTACCTCCGATGTCACGCGTCCGCTGCTCCGGTCCCGCGGCGAGGACTTTGAGGATCGCGTCGTGGATACGCTTCGCGGCGCCGTCCTCGCCGATGTGCACCAGCATCATCACCGCTGACTGCAGCAGCGCCAGTGGATTGGCCTTGTTCTGGCCGGCGATGTCGGGCGCGCTGCCGTGGACGGCCTCGAACACCGCGCCGTTTTCGCCGATGTTCGCTCCGCCCACCACGCCGAGGCCGCCGACGAGACCGGCGGTGAGATCGGAGACGATGTCGCCGTATAGATTTTCGAGCAGCAGCACGTCGAACTGATTCGGATTCATGACGAGCTGCATACAGAGGTTGTCGACGATCCTGTCGTCGGCGACGATGTTCGGATATTGCTTCGCCACCTCGCGAAAGCACTTCAGGAAGAGGCCGTCCGAGAGCTTCATGATGTTCGCTTTGTGCACAGCCGTGACGCGCTTGCGCCCGTTCAGGCGCGCATATTCGAAAGCGAATTTCGCAATGCGCGTGGAGGCACGCTCGGTGATGATCTTCAACGATTCGACCACTCCCGGAACGACTTCGTGCTCGAGCCCGGCGTAGAGGCTCTCGGTGTTCTCCCGCACCACGATCAGGTCGATGTCCTCGTAGCGCGTTTTGATGTTCGGCAGCGACTTCACCGGCCGCAGGTTCGCGTACAGATCGAGCGTCTTGCGCAGACGGACATTGATCGAGGTGAATCCTGTACCCACGGGAGTCGTCACCGGCCCTTTGAGCGCGACCTTGTTCCGAAGGATGGAGTCGAGCACCTCCTGCGGCAGCGGATCGCCGAACCGCGAGATCGCCTCGGCGCCGACGAAATACTTCTCCCACTCCACGTCGACGCCCGCGCATTCGATGATCGCGACCACCGAGGCGGTCACCTCGGGGCCGATGCCATCGCCGGGCAGAAGGGTGATCTTGTGTTTGGCCATGACTCATGTCTCCTTCGACGATTGCGCTCGCGAGCGCGCCTGTTCGATGGAGAACGCCATCGGCAGGAGGTCAGAGAGCGCCCCGAATTCCGGCAGCTCGTCGAGACAGCGGGAGATGCTCTCCAGCGTCGGCGGGATGAATTCGAGGTAATGCAATCGGCCGCGGACGATCGGCTGCTTCGCGAAAGTCCCCAGGATCTTGATCGATCGCTGCAGAAGGGTCTCGAAGTAGCGGCGGCGAACACCCTCCGGCGCATCGGCCCGGCGAGCGTAGTAATCGACCAACTCGATCTCCGTCTCTTCACCGAGCTGTCGAGCCACACCACGGTCGCGCAGCAGTGAAGCGAGGTCGTAAGTGTCAGGGCCCAGACGCAGGTCCTGATAATCGATCAGATAAAGAGCATCGTTTTTAACGTGTATATTCTGGCCATGAAAGTCACGATGACATAGAATGTATGGATGCTGTGTCAGATTCTCAGATAACTTTCGAAAGAACGGCTCCAATCGCGCGGAGTCGTCGACAGCCATCAGTTTTTCAACGTAATACTCGCGAGTCATCTCCATCTCGGCGAGAAAGAAGCCGGCCGTGAACGGAGGATTGATCTCCGTAGCCGGTGAGCGCTGAAAGTCGACGAGCAGGTCGATGGCCGCGCGATAGAGACGCACGCCCTCCTCTCGGTCATCGTGAACGAGATCAAACAGCGTCCGATCGCCGACGTCGCGCTGCATGACGGCGATATCCGACGCGCGCAGCACCTCGGGAACGCTTCCGTGCGGTGAAACGGCCTCGTATGCGGCCATGAAGCGCCGTAGTTGCGCCCTCACCTCGGGCGGGTAGTACGCCAGCATGTAAGTCTTGCCGTCCGGCGCGACGAGGCGGAAGTACGCGCGTACCGAAGCATCGCCCGGAAGCGCCTGCGCCATCCAACGCTCGCCCAGCCACTCCCTCACGAAGGCTTCCGCTTCGGCCGGGAGTGGTGACGACGTCATTTCGGCGTGGGCCCCTTTTCGTCGGCGTTCGCCGCTCGGATCGTGATCGACTTGATCGAGGTCGGATTGTTCGGCCGGTCGTTCGGATCGCGCGCTGCGTTGACGATCTTGTCCGCGACATCCATCCCCTTTGTCACTTGTCCGAACGCCGTGTACTGACGATCGAGGAACGGCGAGTCTTTCACGACGATGAAAAACTGCGAGGACGCGCTGTTCGGATCGTTCGACCGAGCCATCGACACGATGCCGCGCTTGTGCGAGACCGAGTTGAACTCGGCTTTGACGTTCGTCCCCGAACCGCCCGTCCCCCACGTCATCGGATCGCCCGAGATCGTATTCGGGTCGCCGCCCTGGATCATGAATCCGGGGATCACGCGATGGAACTTCGTCCCGTTGTAGAAACCCTTCTGGGCGAGATCGATGAAATTCTTCACATGATTCGGAGCGACGTCGGGAAAAAAGCGGATCGTGATGTCGCCCGCGGTCGTGTGCAATTCGGCGACCTTGCCCTCGTAATCGCTCATCGGTTTCTCCTCACTGGCCGGCGGCGCCGACGCAGTCGTGGCCGTTGGCGCAGTCGTGGTGGTCTCGGTTGTCGCGGTTGTCGCCGTCGTCTCGGTGGTCTGCTTTTGCTGCGCGCAGGCAACCATCGCGAGCATCAATACGGCATAGCAGTAGAGTCTCAACTCGTGCCTCCTTCGTGATGTGGAGGCGGATGGTAACAGAGGTGCGTTACCGCGTCGCCGGCAGTCCGCGCGTGCTGATCTGAATTCCGCCGTCCTCGGCGTACAGCTCGACGCGTTCTCCGCCGCCGTTCACCCTCCCCGTGGCGCGGATCTTCGTCTTGCCGCCGATCTGCTCGCGGCGAAACGACAATCCCGTGAGGTCGGAGAGGATCTTGTTCTTGTCGGGATCGGACGTGATCACTGTCGCGTCGATCTCTGCCGCGAACGAGGGCGTGACGTTGAGAAGAACGCTTCCCTTCGCCGTCTTCGCCGTCACCTTCTCGCTCTTCGAAGCGGGGTCGATCGTGATCGTGATGTCGCCCGACTGCGTCTCGGCATAGATGGGCGCCGCGGCCTGACGCACGACGATATCGCCGCCTCCCGACTGCAGGCGCGTCGGGCCACCGGTGAAAAGAAGGCGAATGATGCCGCCACCGGTCGTGATCGTCCCGCCTTCACGCGCGGATTGCACGACGACGTCGCCGGCCTCCGTGTGGGCGGTGAGATTGCGCACGATGTCTCCGAGGGTCACCGGTCCGCCTTTCGACACGACCTGGCAGTCGCCAAACACGATGCCGAGCTGCACCTCGCCCGCCCCCGTCGTGATATCGGCGTTACCGTGGATCTCGCCGATCAGGACGTCGCCGAGCGTCGTCACGTATCGAAAGTTGCTGCGGACGCTCGATTTCTCAATCCTTTGCACCTCGGTGGCCCGCATCTCATCGGTCGGCGGCACAATCGTCCGCAACGAACGCGCCGACGCGACGTGAGTACCACTCTGCAGCACGAGGATGTTTCCGTTGAGCGTCTTCGTCGTGATCGTCGGTCCTCCCAGTCCATTCACGCTGCCGCGGAAGCGCGGACCGATGTATGTACCGTTGACGGTGAAGTTCGTGCGCGCGTCGCCCTTGATCGTTTCGGCGACCCACTGGAATTTCGAACCAGCCGGTGCGCGCACTTCGATGCTCCCATTGGCGGTGGACAGGATTGCGTCGGCCAAAGCCTGCGGCGCATTGAAGAAGATGTTGCCGTTGGCGCTCATGACGACTGTCGGTCCGGTCACACCATCGAACACGATGACGCCGTTGAAGCTGTTCACGACGACGTTGCCGCGCATGTCGGCGACGTGAATGCGATTGGCATTGTTCGTCGACACGATCTTGATGTTGACCGTGCGCGGCACGCGGACAACGTATTTGATTCCGCTGGTCCAACGGCCGCTGTGGATCGGAGGAACGATGGTCTTGATGAAGAGGATGCGTGCGTCGCCGAGGAAGGCCAACTGAGTTTGATCACGACCATCTTCGAGCGAGGCCTTGTCGAGAGCGCGCACGCTCTTCTCCGCCGTGACCACGACCTTGGTGTCGTCCGTGCCAACGAGGTCGATATCGCCGGAGGTGTTCTCGAGCACGAAGGTGCCGCCAATCCGGATCGGCAGCTCGCGCGTGACGCTCTCGTTAGACCCGAATTGCGCCCACGCCGGAAGGGCGCAGGTCAAGAGCAGCGTTGCCGCAGCGATATGGGTGCGAAGAATCATTGCTGACGGATGCTCAATGCCTCGGCCGCTTTGACGCGGACATACATGTTCTCGTCTTCCTGGGCCGCCTTCGCGCGCAGAGTGTCGAGCATGGCCGGATCCATCTGCCCGCTGCTGCGGGCCATGTTCGCCAACGCCTCGACTGCTTTGATGCGCACGGCGGGATTCGGATCGCTCTTGAGCGCATCGATGAGCGCGAGCCGCGTCTGCGCGCTCCCGCCGGGAAGCGTCTTCAGAGTCTCGACCGCACTGAGGCGCACGCCTTCATGCGAGTCGCTGCGCAGGACCTTCGCCAGCGCGCTGGCGATCTCCGGCTCCGCGTTCTGCGGATCGGAATACGTCTGCTTCACCCACTCGATCGTTCGCGAACGCGATGGCGACATGCTGCTGTTGTCGTTCTCGAGCACGTACGAGAGCAGACGGACCATGCTCTTGTCGGTCGGACTGCCGGTGACGGTGAATCGCGAGGTCACGTCGAACGAGAGTCCGATCTTGTTATCGCTCGCGTCGGCATCGGTGAACTGGACATTCTGGATATTGGGGCGGCCTTCGATGTTCGGGCTGATCGCGCTGGCGGCCAGCGAGCGCGTCTCGGCGATCGAGAATGGCTGCACGGCCGCTGGTGTCTCGGCAAGGCGAATGGGCGCGGTGCGATGTCCTTCGTAATAAGCGCCAGCGACGAGGATGACCACGGCCGCCGCTTGAGCGAGCCATTTCCACGACGAACGCCGGCGCATCGGAATGACGTTCGTTGGCGTCGCGAGCGCCGCCAGGAATCGCTCGCGCACGCGTGACGGCACCTCCACCTCCGGAAGCTCGCCGAGGAGACTCCAGCTCTCCTTGTAGGCGTTCCACTCGGCGGTGCAGGCCGCGCACGATTCGATGTGTTGATGCGTCAGCTCGCGGCGGCTGTGATCGAGTGACTCGGTCAGCAGCAGCGGCATCGACTCTCTCATCGCATGACAGTCGACCATTGGTTCCCTCCGCTCGCCTCTGCGGTGAGCGCTTTCTTCAGCGTTTCCATCGCCCGGAACACGCGTGTCTTTACCGCGCCCTCGGAGCAGCCTGCGATCTGGGCGATCTCGGCATACGACAGCCCCTGGTAGCGAGAGAGAAGAATCGCTTCTCTCTGTTCCGGCGTCAGCGCCGACAATGCGCGCTGCACGCGATGCTCGTCTTCACGTTGCTCGAGCCTTCGCTCCGGCGAAAGCTCATTCGGCGCGGGAAGCGTGACCAGCACGTCCTCCGAATCCTTCGCTTTGTTGTCAGCCTTCCGGAGATAGTCACGACACCAGTTCGCCGCGATCGAGAACAGCCAGGTCGACAACTTCGCGTCGCCCTGGAACTGATTGGCATGCTTCATCATCTTGACGAACACTTCCTGCGTCGCGTCCTCGGCCGCTTCGGCGTTCTTCAAGAAACGAAACGCGAAGTTGTAGATCCGCGCACTGTACCGGTCGTAAATCTCGGAGGCGGGGGAGTAATCGCCATCCTGAACGAGGCGCATCAACTCCTGATCGCTCAGGTGTTTCATCTCCCCAGCTTCTGTTCCCTTCGACGAAGTCATGACGGAAAGGTTACGGGTGGTTGGGTCGTGGGTCGTGGGTCGTGGGTACTGGGGGCATTCAGGCGATAAGGCCCCCGATACCTATGACCTACGACCGACGACCCTTCACGCCGACGCCGATGGAACAATGACCAGCAGCCGTTCATTCGTGGCAGGCTGGGCCGCTTCGATGGAGGCGATCACGAGTGCGAACAGCTCGAGCATGATCAGAAACACTTCGGTGTCGCCGAAGTTGAACTCGAACAGGCCCGCATAGGCCAGGCCGACGGTGATGGCCACACCCGCCTCGGCGAATTCGCGCGCCGGCCCGCGCCAGCCGCGCGCGCATTCGCGAAGAAAAAGCGCGAGAAGAAGGATGTAGGCGATGACCGCGCCGATGCCGCGCTCCGCCCAGAGCTGGATGATGTTGTTATGGAGGTGGGGCGGGCGGAAGCGCGGCGCGTCTTCGCGGCGATAGAGCGGATACATCTCCTTCACGTTGGCCGGACCGACGCCGAAGACGGGGTGGTCCTTGATCATCTCCACACCCGCTTCGGCCATCCGGATGCGGTCGAGATTCGACGACTGTCGCGTGTCGAACGAAGAAACGAGTCGACCGAACATCGAGTCGGGCATGAAGCTCAGCCCGAACAACAAGACCGGAACGGCAAAGATCAGCCAACGCGGCTTTCGCAGCGTCAAGACGGCGAGAATCGCCACGATCCATCCGAGCCAGACGCTGCGCGTGAATGTCAACAGCAGGGCAAATGAAACGACGATCGCGCACGCGTAGAGCCACGCCTGTTTTCGACGCACCGCCAGTACGACGAGCAGCAGCGAGGCCGGAAGGAGCAAACCCGAATACGTCATCACGTGAGTCGATGGGCCGGTGATGCGATGCTCGAGATCCTGTCGCTGCAGAACGAAGTACTGGTAGATGCCAAACGCCGCGATCGCAGTCGCGAAAGCGATCTGCGCGCGCAGCGCGAGCTCGCGCAGCGGCGGTACCTCGCGAAAAAGAATCAGCGCCGCTGGAAAGATGAGCATCTTCAGCCACAGCGCGCTTTCCGCGAACAGATGCCGCGACGAATGATTCACCAGCGCCGAAAGCGTGGAGACGACGCCGTACAGCACCAGCGGGTAGTAGAGGATGTGAAACGACGGGCGCAGCTCGCGTCGCGAGATCGCCCAGCCGACGGCGGCCAGGGTCGCCGCGACGCCGAGCTCGGAGAGCGCGATTTTCCCCTGCAGGAGAATGTGGGCGAGATAGCAGTAAACGGCGATGCGGGTCGCCGTGGGAAGCGCGTCTATGCCTGCTCGAACGCTTCGTCCACGAGCATCACCGGGATGTCGCTCACGATCGGGTAAATCCGGCGGCATTTCACGCATTGCAAGCCCTGCTCGACAACCGGTTCCTCACCGCGAAATTTTTCGCGGTACTTGTCGCGAACGGCGGCCCGCCGTCCTTCGGAGAGCGGCACGAGCTTCACCTCTTCCTTGCAGAGTGGGCAGGCTAGAATTTCGAGCAGCTCCTGGTCGACGGCCATTTCGGGGGCGTCACTATAACAGATGAAAATCCTGCATCTTGCCGCCGGCAATCGCTGGACCGGAGCAGCCGCGCCGGCGTTCGCGGAGGTCGAGGCGCTGCGCGCAGCCGGGATCGATGCGCATTATGCGTACGCCGGCGGTTACAAGCTGCAGGCGAAGCTCGCGCGTCACGATTTCGCGCACGCGATCATCGACAAGGCGCAGAATCCGATCTCATTTCTGCGCACGGTCGATGCGATCGGCCGGCTCGTCGTCAATCACCAATTCGCTTTTCTGCACGCTCATCTGACGTACGATCACTGGCTGGCGCGTTTCGTCGCGCGCCGGTCGCGCGGCGTAGCGATCGCGCGCACGTTTCATTCGAGCCGCACGCTGCGGAGCGACCCGTTCACACGCTCACTTGTGAAACGTACGGATGCGATCTTCGTCATCAACGAGGAGCTCGCGCTCGCTCGACTCCTGCGCGATCGCAGCGTCGTGTTCACACCGCCACCGCTCGACGTCGAGCAGTTCACGCTCGATGGCGACAATGTGCGCAGCCGATACGGTATCGCGTCCGACGTGCCGATGTTCGCGGCGATCGGGAAACTCTCGAAGGATCGCGGCTTCGAGGCGGTGCTCGAGACGTTCGCACGCATCCGTCGCACGATCGAGAACTCGAAGCTGCTGATCGTCGGCCATGGTGAGCATCGACCGGCGCTCGAAGCGTTGGCGCGCTCGCTCACGATCTCGGACGCTGTGATCTGGGCGGGATATCACGAAGACGATCTCGCCGATCATTACCGCGCTGCCGATGTCTTTCTGTTCACCGCCGCCGGTTCCGACGAGGGTCACCGCGCCGTCATCGAGGCGATGGGATGCGGCGTTGCTCCGGCCACGTATCCGATCGAGGGGATGCCTGCGATTCTGGGCGCACTGACTGCAAGGCATTGCGCGAGGGCTTCGACGCCGGAGAGCCTGGCGTCGATCTCCGTGGCGCTATTGAAAGAGGACCGACGCCGGCTGCGCGACGAAGTAAATCAGCGGGCCCAACTGTTCAGCTATGAGAAGGCAGCCCGTCGTCTGATTGACGCCTATGCGACGGTGCTGTGACGATAGTCTCTTGGCAAACGTTGAATCGTTACGTCAGAATCGAGTCATCCGGTCCATGAAAGAGAAGCAGAATGCCGCAGTTTGATCTTGCGGCGAGTCTCACGTCGATTGCGCAGACGATCGCATCGGCGGTCATGGCGCTCGTCTTCTTCGGCTTCTATCGCCAGTATCGAAAGTCGTACCTGCTGCACTGGACGCTGGGATGGACGGCGCTGGCGATCAACAATCTCTTCACCGCCGTCGGCCTTTGGCTGGCGCAGGGACTGAGAGTTTCGTCATCGGAACCGGTGGCCGTGATCGTCGCGATGATCGCGGGGGTGTCGGGTTATCTCCAGATCGGCTGGCTGCTGTTCGGCGTTTATGAGCTCGTGCGGCGGCGTCCCGTCAGACTCGCGGAGTCGCGCCGGATCATCTGGGCGCTCTTCGCGTTCGGTCTCATCACGTCGCTATTGTTCGCTTCGCGAACGTCGGCGCCGAGCCTTCGCTATCTGACGCGCGACGGCATGCAGTCGTTCGCGGCGGCGGTCGGATTCGGCGTCGCATCATTTGTTTTGTGGCGTGTCCGCGCGCGTCGCGTCGGCATCGGCTTCACGGTTCTCGGCACCGCGTTCGGCGTCTACGCACTCGAGCAGCTTCACAATCTCGGCCTGGCGCTGATGTGGGCCATCGCCGGCCGCACGTTCCAATATGCGAATTACATCGGTTACGTCGACTTCCTGCTGCAGTCGGTGATGGCCATCGGCATGATCGCCTGCGTTCTCGAAGACGAGCGCGAGGCCGCTGAGCTCGCGGCCGTCGAGATCGAGCATCTCGCCTATCACGATCAGCTCACCGGACTCCCCAACCGGCCGCTCTTCATGGACCGCCTCATCGTGTCGCTGGCGCAGGCGCATCGTGGTCAACAGAAGCTCGCGGTGTTCTTCCTCGATCTCGATCGATTCAAAGACATCAACGACTCCCTCGGCCACACGGTCGGCGACACTCTGCTGAAGGGGGTGGCGGAACGCGTCCGCCGCTGCACGCGCGAGGGCGATACTGTGGCGCGTTTCGGCGGCGACGAGTTCACGCTGCTGATTCCGAAGATCGAGAACATCGAAGACGCGGCGAAGATCGCGCAGAAGATCATCGAGACGCTGAAGATTCCGTTCCTCGTCAACGATCGCGAGCTGTTCGTCACCACGAGCATCGGCGTGAGCCTCTATCCGATCGATGGAACCGATCCGGAGACGCTCGTCCGCAACGCGGACACAGCGATGTACCGCGCCAAGGAGCAGGGCCGCGACAACTATCAGCTCTATGCGCCGGCGATGAACGCGCAGGCGGTGGAGCGTCTCGCGCTCGAGAATATGCTGCGCAAGGCGCTCAGTCAGAAAGAGCTCGTTCTCTTCTACCAGCCGCAGATCGATGCCTCGACGCGCGCGGTCGTCGGACTCGAGGCGCTGGTGCGCTGGCGCCATCCCGAGATGGGCATGGTGGCGCCGGCACACTTCATCTCTGTTGCGGAGAAGTCGGGGCTGATCGTTCCCATCGGCGAGTGGGTCCTCCGTACGGCCTGCCGTCAGCTCAAGACGTGGCAGCGCAAAATCGATCCGGAGATCACTGTGGCCGTGAATCTCTCCGCTCGCCAGTTCCAGCAGCCGGACCTGGTGGCCATGATCCGCTCCGCCATCGACGAGACCGGCATTGAACCTTGCTGTCTCGAGGTCGAGATCACGGAGAGCAACGCCATGCAGAACGCGGAGCACACGATGTACATCCTCCGTGAGCTGAAGGCCATCGGCGTCCGAATTTCAATGGACGATTTTGGTACAGGGTATTCGTCGCTGAATTATCTCAAGCGTTTTCCGATCGACACGCTCAAGCTCGACCGCTCGTTCATCAAGGACGTCAACACCGACGCCAACGACGCCGCGATCGTCACGGCGGTCATCCAGATGGCCCATAGTCTGAACCTCAAGGTTGTCGCCGAAGGCGTGGAGCGCGAGGATCAGCTCGAGTTTCTCACCCGCCAGCGCTGCGACATCATCCAGGGCTATCTCTTCAGCAAGCCGCTACCCGTCGATCAGCTCGAGACGTTCATGAGCGAGCGCAAAGCGGCGACGGCTTAGCGGTTTTCGCGCTCATCGGCGAGGCAATTTTGGATTTTGATACTCAGCACACCGACTGCGCAATAGCTGCGACCAACTCTGATGTCCGCGCCTGCTGACGAACTTCAGCAGGAAGGTTGGCGAACAGCTTCTTGAAATTTGGATTGGTAGAGGACTTCACAACTCTTCGGGGTTGAGCGGGGTAGTCAGACCCGCTTCATGCTCCCTCAGAGCATCATCCGCCATTCTTTCGAGAACGGACGACGGATGAGCGAAGAGTTCGTCCCATCGTTTCTCGGACTCGATCTCCGCGAGGAGCAACGCTCCGATAGCTTCCTGATCGCTTTCTGGCAGTTTCCTAGCCTCGGCGATCGCTTTCTCGAGAAGTTTGGCCATAACTGAATCAATTCTATCGCGTAGGCTTAGTGTCCGGCTTAACTCAGCGTTCGCAGGACGGCGCGAACCGGACTGGCATCTGCGTTCGCGAGGCGCAAAGGCAACGCAATGAGCTCGTACTCCCCTTCTGCGACGTCGTCGAGCACGAGGCCTTCCAGACTGGCCATGTTGTGCCGGGCGAGGGCCTTGTGCGCCTCGAGCTCTTTCGACTCGAACGGATCGACCGACGGTGTGTCGACACCGATGAGAATCACCCCACGGCTGTGGAGCACATCGACGAGCTCCGGCGAGAGGCTGGCGAAGTCGTTGTTCCACTTGCGGGGATCGGGAAATGTTTTCGTGCGAATCAGTACGCGCGGGGCGGTGATATCCTTTCGTTTGACATCGTCAGCCACGATCCGTCGTCCGCGCACGCCATCCACATGAATGACGGCACATCGACCGACGTAATAGTCCAGCCGGCGCACGGCGATGTCTTCGCCGCCCGCGATGTAGTGATTCGGGGCATCAGCATGGGCACCCACGTGCACAGTTGTGCGAATCTCCGACAACGTGATGTTGGCGCCCTCGGCGATGTCGAGAGTGCGCGTGTGCGAATACGGCGTGTCGCCGGGCCAGACCTTGATCGTTGCATCGATGAGAGGAGAGATGTCGATGAGGCGACTCATTTCGCGGCGATGATCCTCAGCTCGACCGAGATCGGCGTCGGCAGCGAGTCGACACCGACGGTTGTCCGCGTTGGCTGGATCTTTCCGAAGTATTCGGCATAGACCTTGTTGAAGCGATCGAAGTCGCGCTTCATATCGGTGAGATAGACCGTCACATCGAGGACCTTCTCCAGCGAGCTTCCCGCCTCTTCGAGAATGATCCTGATGTTCTCGATACAACTCCGCGTCTGCGCCTCGATCCCGTCAGGGATCTCATTCGTACGGGGTTTGCGTGGACCGATTCCCGAAGTGAACAGCAGCTCGCCGACTCGTCGCGCGTGCGGATAGGGGCCGACTGGTCGCGGCGCTTTCTCCGTGATCAGCACTTCCTCCGGTTGTTGCTCATCGCGATGGGGCGCTTCGGCGAGGACGTTGTGCGTTTCCAGCCCCGTGCCCCCGGTCGCGGCGAACGCCGGCACGGGCGCCTCGTCGAATTCCTTCTCGAAATCGAGCTCCTTCTCCGACGGTGTCAGCTCGACGATCGCCGCGCCCGTTCCCCACACCGGCTGGTAATCCCACACTTTTCCGTCGTAGCGATTGTGCTCGCCCATCAGCGAGGCCAGCCACCAGATCGCTTTGAATCCCATGTCCGCGTTTGCTTCGCGCGCGAATTCCCGCGCGACCTGGGCGACGTCTTCGAGCCTCCCCTCACCGAACATCTCCAGGAGTTTGCGGTTCCATTCATCGTCTTTCGCCGAGGAGATGCGATCGCCCGCGGGATCGATGTCGCCGACTTCGTAGCGGTTCGAAAGATTCGTGACGCAGACGACGATCGTCTTCTTGCCGTACTCCTCGATCGCCGCCCGCGCGGCGAAGCCGAGGGCACGACTCTCTTCGCGTTCCGCGTAGATGTTGCAGGAGACGATCGAGGCGGGGACGGCGTTGTTCGGATTGAGCAGCTTGAGCGCCACGACCGTCCCCGTGTCGATCGGAAAGCCGTGGTAGTTCACGGTGGCCGCCTGCATTCCGTGCTCCTTGCAGATGCGGCAGTAGAGCTCACCGAACTTCGGATCGATCCGGAACTCGTAAGGGATCTCGCCGAACTCGTACCAGTTCTGATCGACGAGCGTCCACTTCGGCCGCGGATCGACCTGGAAGAGATGGCCGATGACCGAGAACCACTGCGTCGAGTAGACCAGGAGAAGCTCGGCACCGCTCGCCGCGATTTCGCGACCTACGGTCTCGTAGGCTCGCTTGAGTGAAGCCCAACCGGCGTTCTTGTCTGGCGCGAGCAGGATGTGCGGTTGGCCGGGAACGATGTAGGCTCGTTGAATCATTTTCGATTTTGGATTTTCGATTTTGGATTCGGCTCAATCCAAAATCCAAAATCGCAAATCCAAAATCAAGATGACCCTTGAGTGGTCGCCGCTGCCTTCAACTGCGGATCCCACCCCACCACTGCATTCCCCGTCCCGATCACCGTCCAATAGCCATATAGCTCGCCCGGATAGTCGGGAAAATTCAACGCCGACAACATCCACGCGAGCCCTCCTGCTTTTACTTCGGAGACAGCGTGATCCATGAACTCCGGGAGGATCGCCACCAGCTCGCGCGTGCGGCCGGTGCGCATCAGATCGATCACCTTCATGTCCCACAGATACCCGGAATGCTCGTACACATGCTCGCGCGACATATCCTCGGGAATCTCTGGCTCGGTGGTGAAGTGACGATGAGAAAGCGTGTTCGATGCGAGCAACACCGCGCGTCGTCCGCTCTTCTCGATGGCGCGCCTCGTGGCCTGACCGAGCTTGATCATCTGCGCCTGCCCCATCTCATTCGAAAAGTAATAAGGCGAGTTGTTCGATGAGATGCCGACGATCGGGATGCTCCAGTCGGGGTTCATCATGTGGCACGAGACGATCGTGCCGTAATCGACGCGGAAGTTCGGATTGCGCATCATCTTCGTGATCAACCCGTCCTTCTTCCCCTCTTCGGCAATCATCTCGGCCAGCTCGACGTCGACTTTGATGTCGTACTGGAAGCGGAAGAGATTCGGGAAGATGGGATCGACCGACAGGCCGTGAAATTCCGGCACTCCGAGAAAGTGATGGCCAATGACGGTCTGCCAGTGGGGCGAGTGGACGAGGAAGACGTCGGGTTTCTTCGATAGAAAATGCTTGCGAGCGCGCTCGTAACCCCAGCGGAGAACTTCCCAACCGCATTCCGACTTCGGTTCGTTGCGCCAGTGGTTCTCGCCATAGACGATGTGGGGTGGGTGGGGGGCTAAGAGACCGCCGATGATTTCGCCTTTGCTCATAATTTCACGCAGACATTCTTCGCTTCCGTAAAAAAGTTCAACGACTCGAAACCGCCTTCGCGTCCAACGCCACTCTCTTTCATGCCGCCGAACGGAACGCGAAGGTCACGCAACAGCCAGCAATTGATCCAAACGGTACCGCTGTCGATCGCCGCGGCGACCCGATGGGCGCGTTGCAGGTCGCGCGTCCAGAGAGTCGACGAGAGACCGTAGCGCGTCGAGTTGGCGAAGGCGATGGCCTGCTCCTCTCGATCGAACGGTGTGACCGTCACGACGGGACCGAAGATCTCCTCCTGCAGAATGCGGCAATCGCAGGCCAGCCCGGTGATCACGGTCGGCTCGACGAAGTAGCCCCGCCGATCGACGCGATGCCCACCGGTGACGATCGTTCCACCTTCCTGCTTCGCCAGTTCGATGTACCCAACGACCTTCTGCAGATGCGCCTCGCTGATCAAAGCACCCACATCGGTCGCCTCGTCGGAAGGATCGCCGATGCGGAGCTTCTTCGTCGCGGCGACAAATTGCTGCACGAACTCATCGTAGATCGAATGCTCGACAAAGATGCGCGATCCGCAGAGACAGATCTCGCCCTGATTGGCGAAGCTCGACTGAATCGAGGTCGTGACGGCCTGATCGAGATCGGCGTCGGCGAAGATCAGGTTCGGATTCTTGCCGCCGAGCTCGAGCGAGAGTTTCTTGAAGCGCGGCGCGGCGTTGGCAGCGATGGCCGCACCGGTCACGGTCCCACCCGTGAAGGAGATGACGGGCACGTCATCGTGACAGGTGAGCGCGCGACCAGCTTTCGGACCATATCCGTGAACGATGTTGATCACGCCGGGCGGAATCCCCGCCTCCATCGCCAGCTCGGCCAGGCGGTGCGCCGTCAGCGGCGTCAGCTCGCTCGGCTTGGCCACGCAAGTGTTGCCCGCCGCGATCGCCGGAGCGATCTTCCACGAAAGTAGATACAGCGGCAGGTTCCACGGCGAGATGAGACCAGCGACGCCTAGCGGTTGCCGCAGTGTGTAATTCAGCGCCGTGGAATCGGTGATGTGCGCTTCGCTCGCGAAGTGAAGGATCGCACTGGCGAAAAAGCGGAAATTCGCAACCGCGCGCGGGATGTCGAGCCGTCGCGCCAGCGTGATCGTCTTGCCGCTGTCCATCGACTCGAGCTGCGCCAGCTCTTCGAGGTTGTCGTCGATGAGATCCGCAAGCTGCATCAAGAATCGCGAACGCTCCGCGACTGGCGTTCGCGACCACGTTGCGAACGCACCGCGCGCGGCCCGCACTGCCGCGTCGACATCGCGCTCATCGCTGTCCGGCACCTCGGCGATCGACTCGCCGGACGCCGGACCGATGTCATCGAAATACGCGCCGCTCGCGGGCGCGCAGAAGTCGCCTCCGATGAAGTTACCGAGTCGCAAGGAACTCCTCCGGATCGAACTCCCAGCGATCGACGTCGGGATCCCACGAATCCCACGGCACGATCGCCGCCATGCGATCGCGCAGATGCGGCGGAATCACTTCGGGAACGATGAACGCTTTCTGTCGGAGAAGCTTGTAAGGATTCCGAAACTCGAATCCGAGGACGCCGAGAATGTAGCGGGCGATGTACCAGGAGGCTTGCGGGTTCCAGCCGTGCGCAACCTTCACGACGACTCCGAGACCTTCGGGATACTCGGGATGCTCGATCGCGAGGCCGAGAAGACCATCGGCACCTTCTTTGGCGAGGACATGGCCGTGACACGCTTTGAGGATCGTCGAGTCGAGCCGGTTGAAGCCGCCGATCAGATCGGGATGCTCGATCATAGCGTTCCAGATCCAGTCATCGTTCTTCTCCGTCACGAGATTCGCGAACAGCTTCGCAAGATCGGTGACCGTCATGCCGATCGTGGGAAGTCCGCAGCCATCCTTTGCGATGGCGAGAGGGCTCCAGTCGTCGCCGAGGACGCGACGCACGTAGCTCAGGTACTCGACGAAGAAGGGATGTTGCGGCAGAACGTAGCCGGCGCGCTGCCAGCGTTTCAATTTGCAGCCGCGGAGAATCGCGGCATGCTCGCCCGAACAACAGTGGTACCAGCGCCGCGGTCGGCGAACCTGACGTCCGAACTGGACGAGCGGCACGTCGTGCGGTGCCTGCATCATGCCCCACTCGCTCTTGAGCAGGAGCGAGCGCGCGACGCGAACGTGCTCGGTGTCGCCGTTGTGCGAGGCGACGGAGATGGCCTGCTGCTCTCCGGTGAGCGCGTTGCGAAATTCCTTCGCGAACACCTTCATCATGAGCGGCTTCACCATCGAGCGGCCGTAGACCTCGACGTTGCCACCAAACGAATACATGAGCTTCTTGCCCGTAACCCACGACACTGCTCCGTGCACCGTATTCTCGGCGATGCCGTTGCGCCGATACTCGACCAGCGGCTGCCAGTTCGGCATGGGACGGGCGAAGTTTACGGGGACGTGTTCGTCGTTCACAGGAATCGTGGCGCTACTCGTGTCATGAAATCGGTCATGTTTTTCGTTACTCTTTCGGAGTCATGATTATTGAAATCGAACCAGAGCATCAGCCGATCCTCCGGGTGAAAGCGCTGGCGCATCTGGCGCTCGATGGCGACGGCGTCGCCGACGAGCGCGTTATCCGTGGCCCGGCGCACCTTCGTCTCGTCGAGTGTACCTTCCAGCGCGCGCCAATAGTTCGATAACGCGTCCCGCGCCTCCACGGCAGCCCGCGCCGGATCGTCATTGATGAAGACCAGAACCGTGCGCGGCATCAAACGCCGGTGCCACCGGCCGCCAGCCGGGTGATAGCGATCGCGCATCCGTTCGTTCGTCTTCTCGATCTCATCGCCGGGCGTGATCGACAGATTGAAGACGCCGACGGGCATCAACGTGTTCGCGAAGATCTGGGTGTGCGGATCGTGCGAGCCGATCGAAAGACGAAGCAGATCCATGCGCGGTTCCTGCGGAATGATCTTCAGATTCGGAAAACACCAGCGCGGCTCGAGAGCGATCTCATTCGCCGGCGATCCGTAAGCGTCGAGCACCCGTTGCCAGTCGGCATCGGATCGAAAGTCTTCGCGCTTGAGCGTACGCCGCCCCACGCGATCGGAACTGAGCACTTCGCCTTTCAGCAGGCGAAGAAAGATCTCCGTTGCCTCCTCGAAGATCTTATTTTTGACGACCGGCCAGGCTGCCTCCTCCACCGCGTTGCGTGGCACGATGCCGTAAGGGACGTTGATGAACGGAAATCGTCCCGACGCGAAGCCGATCGTCAGGATTCGCGACTCCTCCGGATCGAGGCCGTGCAGAGTCAGAAACGTCTTGATCCGCTCCGCTGCTGCGATCGGACCGCCATTGCAGAGGATGTTCATGATGGCCGATCCGACGCCGATCCGCTTCGTGCGTGCAAACACGCGATGCGCAAGTTGGAGGATGTCGGTATTGAGGCCGATCTCGCCCACGAAGTGCGGGATCACCGCGCCCAGATTCATCTTCTGCACTTCAGTGGAAAGATGACTCTCGGCGATCCACGCCGTGCCGAAGCCGAGCTGATCGGCCACCTCGACCTGATCGAAGAAGTTCTCGAACATCTTTCTCTCGTCCGGCATGTAGCCATGCACGTCCGTCTGACAGATCGAGAAGAAGATGTCGAACTCCATGAGGCGGACTACAGTAGGCGAGATGAAACGAGCGTTCAACCTTGCCGCGCTTGCATTTCTGCTCGCCTGCGCAAGCAACCCGTCGATTCCGAAGAATCGATACGGGTTACAGGTCGTCCCCGACCTCGCCACGTACGAGCGGCTCGCTGCGGCCGATCCCGAAAAGCACCTCGTCGACCTGCAGTCGTTCATCCCCGGCATCGCGCTCGATATCCGCTACGCGACGACGAACAACTTCATGCACCAGCAGCTCTATCCGGTGGCGAAGGCATATTTGCGCTATCCCGCCGCGGTCGCGCTCCACGATGTGGAGAACGAGCTCGCCAAAGACAACCTCGGGCTCAAGATCTTCGACGCGTATCGCCCGTACAGCATCACCGAGCGAATGTGGGAGCCGATCAAGAATCCCGACTTTGTCGCCGACCCGTCGAAGGGGTCACGCCACAATCGCGGCGCCGCGGTCGATCTCACGCTCATCGATCTGAAGACCGGCGAAGAGCTGAAGATGCCGAGCGGCTACGACGAGTTCACCAACCGGGCACGTCACGATTTTTTCGACGCGCCCGAGGTGGCGATGCGCAATCGCGACAAGCTTCGAGAAACGATGACGCGCCACGGCTTCGAACCGCTGCCATCCGAGTGGTGGCATTACGATTTTCGTAGTTGGGAACGGTTCGAGTTGATGAACGTATCTTTGGAAGCGCTAGAAGCGCGTCACCATCGATAGCGATCCAACCTTGTAGTACTTCGCCGTGTCGTACGCGAAATCGATCTGGAACTTCGGCCAGGCGAAGCCGCCGCCGATCGAGAAATGGTTCTGATCCTGCGTCTTCGGATAGAGCATCGCCTCGGCGATGTAGTCGGCGCGCGTGAGCGGACCATTCCATGTGACGGCGTGCGCCGGATCGTGCCAGTAGCCCGCGCGGATCGCGAAGGGCACCTTGATCGCGAAAAAGTACTCCGCGCCGATGTGCAGTTCGGTGACGTTCTTCGCGACGAATGGTTGGTTGAGGCTGGAGACATCGGCGACGACCGAGACGAAATCGTCGACGAGATTCGAATACTTCACGTAGTCGGCGTCCGCGTTGATCGTCAGGACAGGGATTGGCTGATACGAAATACCGACGCCGGCGATGTCGGGATTGTGAAAGACGGTGTCGGCAACCTTGAGGAACTCTCCTCCGGTTTGTGAGCCCAGGAAGAATGTCGGCGCGTCGAAGCGCGCCCCCTGCTTGTAGACGCCGCCGACGCTGATTTTGTCCGTCGGCGCATATTTGAATCCGAGGCCGAAGGTGATGTCACGCTCTTCGGTCAGCTCCACGTCCGTACCGTTGGCGCGGGCGGTGGCTTGCACGGAGATGTTCTTCAGATCGAAGGTTACGCCGTCGTACCGGCTCGTGAATGCTCCCTCTTTGAAGAACTGCGCGCGCACGTTCGCACCGACGGAAAGCTTCGGCAGGACCTGCCAACCGGCGGCGAAGCCCCAGGTGCGCTGACGAACGTCGAGCGCGGAAATGAACGGGTCGACGCGATACTCGAGGCAAGCAGCCGGATTCTTTGTGTCGATGCGAAGTTGTACGCAGGCGGCCTGACTCATCGGCGCGCCGCCCCCGCTCGGCAGATAGAAGTTCGGTGTCTTCGTCACGATGCGGCCGGTGTTCTGATCGAACTTCGGGAAGACAATGCCGCCGCCGGCGTTCTTCAGCGGCTCGTGGAAGTAGAGACCGATCGTGAAGTTCTTGATCGGATAGACAGCGCTGGCGAAGCTGATCGACACGCGGTCGCTGTAGTGCGTGAACGGCGTTCTAACCACATCCGGGTATGTGCCGGTCGTGGTGAAGAGCTGCTGTTCAACGTAGTTGCGCGCCTCGACCGAAATCTCCGGCTTCCGCAGAATCGTCAAGCCGGCGGGATTCGCCTCGGCTGCCGAGGCATCGTCGGCGCGGCCGAGGAACGCGCCGCCCATGCCGAGGGAGCGTGCGCCGGGATTGCCGAAGTTGAATTGAAGGCCGGAGAGCGACTCGATGTCGGTGTTCTGCGCGGCCAAGGGGGTCGCGGCGAGCAGGCAAAGCGCGATGAGACGAAATTTGCGCATGAGAAAAGGATAGCAGACCGCTCAGAGCCTTCTCCCGGCGGGAGAAGGTGCCGCGAAGCGGCAGATGAGGGGCGAGAGGCTAGCCCCTCACCCGGCGCTCCGCGCCGCCCTCTCCCGGTGGGAGAGGGCTTTCTTCACTTCCTCGACCACTCGCGCCACAACATCCTCCGGCGCTCCGAGTTGTTTTGACCGGTCCTTGCGCCAACTCCACTCGATCTGACCGTTGGCCAGGCTCTTCGCCCCGACGGCAACGCGCAGCGGGAAGCCGATGAGATCGGCGTCTTTGAACTTCACGCCGGGACGCTCATCGCGATCGTCGAAGAGCACATCGATACCGGCGGCGAGTAACTTTTCGTACGCGTCGTTGGCAGTGCGGACGACGGCCTCCTCGCGACCGAGTGCGGTGACGACCACCTCGAACGGAGCGATCGGCATCGGCCAGATGATGCCGTCGTCATCGTGACTCTGCTCGACGGCGGCGGCGACAGTGCGGCCGATGCCCAGTCCGTAGCAGCCCATGATCATCGGCTGGCGCTCGCCCTTCTCGTCGAGAAAGACGCAATGCATCGAGTCGGAGTACTTCGTCCCGAGCTTGAAGATGTGACCCACTTCGATCCCGCGATAAATCTCGAGCGGCGTGCCGCAGCGAGGACACGGATCGCCCGCAAAGACGGTGGTGAAATCACCCCACTCCGGTTCCGGAAAATCGCGGCCGGGATTCACACTCGACGTGTGCGTGTCTTTGACATTGCCGCCGACGATCCAGTTCTTCCGGTTTTTCAGCGATACGTCGGCGAGCACGCGCGCGCATTTCGTTCCGACCGGACCGCAGTAGCCAACCGGCGCGCCGGTCGCCGCTTCGAAGCGGCTGTCGGGCAACATCTCCAGCATATCCACGCCGAGGTGGTTCTTGATCTTCACCAGGTTGCCTTCGCGGTCGCCGCGGACGAGAACCATCACCGGTCCGTTCTCCGTTTCGAAGACGAGGGTCTTGACGAGTTGCGATGTGGGCTTGTTCAGAAAGCGGCCGACGTCATCGATCGACTGCGTTCCCGGCGTATGCAGCGGCGCCATCTCCAGCATCGGCGCCGGCTCGGGCTCGTCGCTGAAGAACTTCGACGTCGCCTTCTCGATGTTCGCGCCGTATTTGCACGCCGGACAACTGACCACGGCGTCTTCGCCCGACTGCGCGAGCACCATGAATTCGTGCGACACCAATCCGCCGATCGCTCCGGTGTCCGCTTCGACGGGCACGTGATCGAGCGCGCAGCGATGAAAGACGCGCGTGTACGCCTCGCGCATCGCTCCGTAAACCTCGTCGAGGGATTCGGCCGAGGTGTGGAACGAGTACGCGTCCTTCATGATGAACTCGCGGCCGCGCATGAGGCCGAAGCGTGGACGCACTTCATCGCGAAATTTCGTCTGGATCTGATAGAGATTCACCGGGAGCTGCCGGTACGACGAGATCGCGTCGCGCACGGTCTCGGTGATGACCTCCTCATGCGTCGGAGCGAAGACGAAGTCGCGCTCGTGGCGATCCTTGATGCGCAGAAGCTCTTTCCCGTATTTCTGCCAGCGGCCCGATTCCATCCACAGCTCGGCGGGCTGAACCGCCGGCATGAGCAGCTCGACCGATCCGGCGCGGTTCATCTCCTCGCGGACGATGGCCTCCAGCTTCTTCACCGATCGCAATCCCAGCGGCAGATAGGTGTAGATTCCTGCCGCGACTTTGCGGATCATTCCGGCGCGCATCATCAGCTTCTGACTGATGACGTCGGCGTCCGCCGGAACTTCGCGAAGGGTGTTGATGAAGTAACGTGACCAGCGCATGATGATGAAGGCTCGGCATCATACACATCGACCCGAATGACGACCAAACAGATCCTCGTTTTCGATCGTCCTCCCGTTCCACGCCTCATCTCCTGCGCGTCGTCGTTCGCTTCGGCCGCCTTGTTCTTCACTTACCTGGCCAACAGCGCCGACGACATCCGCCCGCTGCCGATCATCGGCCTGATCCTCCTGTTCCTCGCCACGCTGGCGGCGATGGCGCTGCAGTACGGCGATCACATCTATTTCAGTGACATCGGCGTGATGTACGAGAACCGGCTGTTGTCGTGGTTCGGGAAGCGCAGCCAGTGGATGCGGTGGGAAGACATCGTCGAGATCCGCGAGGTGAAACAGAAGGTGCTCATTCTTCTCTCGCGCGACGGACGGCGCATGCTCGTCGACGCCATCCTTGGCTATGCCATTGCGCGAGCCGAGATCCTCCGGCGCGCGCCGCATGCGTTACTGAGCGGCACGCTCGCGCCTGAGCAATCTTGAGGAAACGCCTCTGGATATCGGTTGGGGCGGGAGCGGCGGTTCTCGCTGCGATCGCGATTCTCGCCATCGTCATCTCACAGCAGCGCCTGCGACGTCATCGCGTGTTTCGAGCTGCTCCGGCCGAGCGTCGCGCCAAACCGCCCGCGGGCATTCCTCCCGTCGAGCGGTGGACCGAAGAGTTCGAGCGGCTGTCGCCCACTGAGGTCGAAGAGCTGCTCGATCAGATCGAACAGCACGATGCCGATCTATACGCGCGTTACTCGCTCGGCTATCTGCATGCGCGTGTGCTCATCGAGCGAAACGAGCTTCGAGACGCGGCGCGCAAACTCGCTCCGTTCCTCGATGCGAAAAGCGCCTTCCGCGACCTCGCCCTGTATCACCAGGCCGAGATCGATCAGGCCAAT
Organism: Thermoanaerobaculia bacterium; assembly: GCA_036001325.1. GTDB lineage: Bacteria > Acidobacteriota > Thermoanaerobaculia > Gp7-AA8 > Gp7-AA8 > DASVHS01. The sequence continues at coordinate 22,067 of DASYUK010000480.1, read as the reverse complement.
GACGACCGAGCCGCAGCGAGCCGTGTTCGCCAGCAGCTCATCGCGGAATACCCTCAGGCTTTCTATCGCGACCAGGCCATCGACGAAGAAGCGGATTACCTGCAATCCCTCGGCGACCCGTCGCCTCTCGTCGCATTCGTCCGCGCCGTCACGCCGGCCGCAAGCACAGCACGCCGTCGCGAGCTGAGCGCTCGCATCGTGGAGTCGCAACTCCGCGCCGGCCAGTTGGCCAATGCGTTTGCCGGCGGCATTGCGCTTCTCAAAGGCGGAACCACGGACGACGCGGCGGATCGAGTCAGCCGGGCGCTCGATCGTTCCGACCTCGTCGCACGCATGAACGCCGAACAGAAAGCGACCATCGGCGACGCGTTGCGGAACCATCGCCGGTTCGATCGCGCCGTCGTCCTGCTCAATGCTGCGCTGAGCGGTTTGCCGGCTCGGCGCGATGAGCTGCTCTTCGATATCGGGCGCAGCTACTTCGGCGACGAGAAATACGCCGAGGCGCAGCAGACGTACATGCGCGGCGCGAACACGGCGGTCAATGCGAAGGCCAAAGCCACTTTTCTGTTTCACGCGTCGCGGGCGGCGCAGCTTCGCGGCGACGACGCCGGTGCGGAGCGCTTGATGACGGCCACGATTGCGGTCGTGGGACGATTTCCGGCGACGACGGCGGCGCTCACCCAGCGCATTCGCACGCGCCTGAAGCAGAAGCGATTCGCCGATGCCGCGACCGATCTTCAGCTCCTTCGCAAGATCGCGCCGAACGATCACGCGGTCGTCGAAGGATCGCTTGCCTACGCGTCCGGCGTTCTCGGCGCGGGAAAGAGTGGCACAGCACTGTCTGTGCTCAACTCTGTCCCGCGCAAGCTCCTCGACAAGTCTGACGTTCCGGAGTATGGCTATTGGCGCGCTCGCGCTCTCGAGAGCCGCGACCTTCACGCCGCATTCAACGAATACCTCGGCGTCCTGCGCTCGACTGTCTCGACGCACTTCGCGTACTTCGCGCGCGAGCGGCTCGAGAGCGCTGCAATGCAATCTCGAGTCACACAGGAATTGATCATCCGGGAAGCGCAGGTCAGAAATCTCATCGCATCGAAACAATTCGCGGTGGCCAGGCAGATCGAAACCGATCGCATTCTCCTGTCGTCGCGCAATCGCTCGCCCGAACTGCAACGGCTGGCCGACATCTACCGCCAGACCCCCGCGTACAAAAACATTCTCGAGTTGCAGCCTGAGCCGCTGCCGCGCCTGCCGAATGTCAACCCGAACGATCGCGCTACGCTGCTGATGGCGCTGGGCCTCTACGACGAAGCGGCGGATCAGGTGCGCCAGCACTATCCCCTTCGACCGCTGAAGTCGGCGCTGACGCAATCGATCGCCTTCAATCGCGGCGGCGCCTCGCGCGAGTCGATTTACGCGGTCGAAGTGTTGATGAAATCGGCCCCCGCTGACTATCTGCCCGATCTCCTGCCGCTCATCGTGCGGCAGTTGCTCTATCCGCGGTACTTCTACGGCTTCATCGTCGAGGATTCGCAGAAGTTCGGCACCGACCCGACGCTCGTGCTCGCGATCATGCGTGAGGAGTCGCGATTCAATCCTCGCGCGAAATCGGAAGCTGCGGCGCGCGGTCTGCTGCAGTTCATCATCACCACCGCGCGCGAGATCGGCCGCGACGTCGGATTGATCGACGTGGCACCGGAGGATCTCTACGATCCGCGCGTCATCATCAAGCTCGGCGCGAAGTACGTCAGTGAACTGTCGAAACAATTCGACGGGAACTCGTACAGGACCGCTGCCGCCTACAATGCCGGGCCGAAACAGGTCGCCCTCTGGTTGCGCCTCGCTCCCGCGGCAGGCGACGACTGGTTTTTCTCCGCGATCAACTTCGATGAGACGAAAGACTACGTGCGGAAAGTGATGAACAGTTACCGTCGCTACAACGAAATCTACGGCAATGCGGGACCACAGGGAGGATTGAGAGCGGAGCCGTGAGCAGAAACCTTCTCGCCGCGGGAGAAGGTGCCGCGCAGCGGCGGATGAGGGGCGCGCCCCTCACCCGGCCTTCGGCCACCCTCTCCCGGTGGGAGAGGGCTCAAGGTCGAGCACCCGTTCGTACATTTCCCGATACCGCGGCACGATCTTTTCTTCGGCGAACTTCTCGATCGCGATGGCGCGGCCGGCCGCGCCCATTTTCCGCCCGACGTCGTCGTTCGAAAGGATCTCGATCGCGCGCTCGGCCATGACCTCGACGTCGCCGACCGAAAGAAGATATCCATTCACTCCGTCTTCGATCACTTCCGGCAACCCGCCTGCGCGCGTAGCGATCACAGGGACCTCGGACGCCATCGCTTCGAGCGCCGCCATACCGAACGACTCCGATTCCGACGGAAGCAAAAACAAATCGCTGCCGCCGAGGATCTCTTCGAGGTTGGGAACGTTGCCGAGGAAGAAGACGCGATCGCGCAGACGATGCTCGCGACAATAGGCCTCGGCGCGCGAGCGATCGGGCCCGTCGCCGATCATCATCAAACGGCTCGGCACCACGCGCGACACTTTTTCGAAGATGCTGATCACATCCATGACGCGCTTCACCGGACGGAAGTTGGAGACGTGGCACACCAGCTTGTCGGTCGATGCGCCGAACATGTGACAGAACGCGCTGCGATGATGCTGAAAGCGATCGGGGTCGACGAAGTTCGAGATCACCTCGATCGGTTTCTGCGTACCGAAATTGCGCGCGGTCTCGTTCTTCAGCCACTGCGATACAGCGGTCACGCCATCGGACACTTCGATGCCGAACTTGGTGATCGGGAGATAGCTCTCATCGCGACCGACAAGCGTGATGTCCGTTCCATGCAGCGTGGTGATCACTTTGAGATCGCGCGCGCCGAGGATCTGTTTGGCGAGATAGGCGCTGATGGCGTGAGGGATGGCGTAATGCACATGAAGTACATCGAGCTTCTCGTACGCCGCCACCTCGGCCATCTTCGTCGCCAGCGCGAGCGTGTACGGCGGATAGGGATCGAAAAGCGGATACGCGGTGACGGTCACTTCATGGAAGTGCACGCGCTCGTGCAGCAGGATGTTGAGACGCGACGGAAGTGCGTAGCTGATGAAATGGATGTCGTCGCCCTGCCGGGCCAGAGCGATGCCGAGCTCCGTGGCGATGACACCGGAGCCGCCGAAGGTGGGGTAGCAGGTGATGCCGATTCGCATTTGGTCCTTAGTCCCTGGTCGTTAGTCGTTGACTAACGACCAGGGACCAACGACAAACGACTACACCTCTCGTCCCGCATAAGCCGCAATCACATCATCCACCCGCGGCGGTCGCTTCGTCAGATACCCCTCGCCGTACCGGGCGCCGATCAGCCCGCCGAAATGTTTGCCGCGGGCGTCGATCATCTCCATGAACCTCTGTTCGGAAACAAACGTTCGCGGCTCCTTCGACTTCGAGTTGAAGAACTGCGATTGGAAAGCGCCGATCGCTTTCATCTTCGTTTCCCAGGAATCCGTCACGTCGATCACGAACGACGGGTGCAGCAGGTAATTCTGCATGTAATAGATCACTGCCTGTGGCCGATGCGCGGCGAACTTCGTGTGAATCTGCCGCAGACCGGCGTAGAACGAGGCGTCGGTGACGATCTTGCCGGTGCGCACGTGATCGGGATGGCGCTCATCCGGCCAGGGCGCGAAAACGAGCTTCGGCCGCGCGCGGCGGAGAAATTCGATCAACTGCATCTCCTCGTCGCGACCTGTGCGCAGGCCGCCGTCGCCGAAATCGAGATGCTCGCGAAACGCGACACCGAGAATCTGCGCGGCCTTCTTCGCCTCGCGCTTTCGCGTCTGCGTCGTGCCGCGCGTTCCCATCTCGCCATGCGTCAGCTCCAGCATGCCGACCGCGGTGCCATCGCTCACCGCTTTGGCGATCGTTCCTCCACAGGAGAGCTCGAGGTCATCGGCATGCGCGGCGACGAAGAGAAGGTCGACCGTCTGGCTCATAGACCGATGATTTTGAACGACGCCGTATCGGGCTCGGTCTCTTCGATCAGCGAATCGACGAGATGTTGTCCGTACTCGAGCCAGTAGGCATACCAGCCGACGACGCGGTCCTGCACATGACGATCGGGGTACAAGGTCGCGAGAAGCTCCCTGGTCGCAGCGTATCGTTCTTTGTCTTTGCGCACCAGCCCGCGGATGGCGCGCTCGGCGAGTTTGTTGAAGTGGTACTCGACGTGGCCGATCGAGCGCGCGATGGCGCGCGCGAGCGCGTGCTCGGCCGGAAGCGCGAGCTCGCCGATGCGCTCGATGCGCTTCATCAAATCTTTGCGCGCCGCCTCCGCTTCGCGCCGGATCTGCGTGACGCCTTCCGGCTCTCGCGCTGCGAGAAGGTCATCGGGCGATGTGAAGACCTCTTCCGGCCTGATCTCGTATCGTTCCATGAAACGAACGACTCTCTTCGGCGCGACGAGCGTGTGCCCGCGCAGCGCCACGCGCGGCATCGGCACGTTCAGCATTTTGTAAAGCGATGCAATCTGCGCGTAATAGGCGACCTCGGCCGGCCCGCCGATGAAAATGTCGGGCTGCAGAACGAAATCCTGCAGCAAGGGGCGAGTCAGTGCAGTCGTGGAGATACGCTCAGGCACGATCTGGCGCGGACCATCGACGAGATGACGCTCGAAACGCTCGTCCAGCTCGAAGAGCAGCGAGTACGACTCCGCGTCGCGCGGCAGCACCTGCGGCGAGTACCCGGCGTCGATCAGTTCGCGCGATCGATTCGCGATCGCTCGCTCGATGTCCTGCCATTGCGCGAAGATTGAATCGAACAACGGTTTCCCGGCGCGGCGCAGCTCCGGCAGCAGCGCATCGACGAGGATGATCTCGCTGCCGAAGATGCTCGCGACCAGCTCGGCGAACGAATCGCCGAAGTCGATTCCTTCGCGCAGCCACGATGGCCGTTCGATCTCATAGAAGGCGAGAAATTCCGTGATGAGCGCCTCAGGAATCGGCACGCGCCCGACAGCGAGCTTCGACTGCCCGCTCCGTGACGCGCGCATGCAGTGAAGATCGAGCTGGCGATTGCGCACGGGCGCGCAAAGCTGCGCTACTTCGTCGAAGTCGTGATCTTCGTTGGCCAGCCAGAACAGCACGGTCGCCGGCGTGCCGCTGCGCTCGAGATCGCGTTTCATTTTCAGAAGCGACGCGATCTTCGCCAACGTATAGAGCGGGCCGCCGCCAAAGCCCACCTGCTGGCCGCCGACGATCGTGATCGATTGGCCTCGCGCCCAGCGTTGCAAATCGTCTTTGACGGAGAGACCCCAGCGATGGTTGGAGTCGGCGAGCGCTTCGACGAGCGTTGCGTCGATCATTCGCGCGCGTTTTTTGTGTTCCGTGCGCGGAAGAAATCGCGCGTCGCCATGAAGCCAGTCGATGACAAACCGGTTGAACCCGGGGTAATGCTCCAGCGGGACGCGAAGGGTCATCGACTACAGGCGGCCAAGTTTCTCCGCCAGCGATCGTTCGTTCTGCTTTGCTTTCTCGAGCGCCACTTCCAGCGCGCGGATCATCTCGCGGGTGCTGGCCAGCATGGACTCGATGTCCGCGCGACCATTGCCGGTCTGCGGCTGCGGAGACGCGGGAGCGGCATCGGCGAACGGATCTTCTTCATCGAGGACCGGCGCGACGAATGCCGGCGATGGCGCCGGAACGGGACGCGTTCCCACTTGCGTCTTGGCCGGCGTGGCCGGCGCTTCGGTGCGCGTTCCGCCTTCCGTCCGCATCGAGAGTTTCGGCGTTCCGGCCGAAGCGGACGTCACGCCCGACTTCGCCTTCATGTCCGGTGCGGCAAGCTCCGGCTGATCGTGCAGTGTCGTGTCGACGTTGTGCTTCAGGTTCTCGAGAATCTTCGCGATCGCGGCGCGCAGCGTCGCCGTCACGCCCATTCCGGAAATCGCCGCCGCCTCGACGACCGGCGCGGTTCCCGGATTGAGGTATGCGTTCATGTCATCGACCGAATCGACGTTCGGCAGATCGCGCTTGTTGTACTGAAAGACGATCGCCACCTTCTCCGGATCGAGGCGATTGAGACGCAGATTCGTCTTCAGGTTCTCGAGGCTGTCGAGGTTCGACTCGCGCATCGTGTCCTGCGAGTCGGCAACGAAGACGACGCCGTCCGCGCCGCGCAGCACCAGCTTGCGCGTCGCGTCGTAAAAGACCTGTCCGGGCACGGTGTAGAGCTGTACGCGCACCTTCTGACCGCCGACCGTGCCGAGCTCCATCGGCATGAAGTCGAAGAAGAGCGTCCGGTCGGTCTCGGTGGCCATCGAGATCATCTTTCCCTTGTTCTCGAGCTTCGGATTTCCGTAAATCTTCTCGAGGTTCGTGGTCTTGCCGCACAAACCGGGACCGTAATAGACCAGTTTGACGGTGACCTCGTTGATGGCTTTGTTGACCAGGGCCATGAGCGACCTCCGTGGGCGGCAACAGCTTAGCGCATGTCGCGTGTTAACCTAATTACGCTTCATGTCACGAAAAGAGCTCCTGGAGCGCGTCTGCTCCGAACAGATTATCGGGGTGGTACGAGAGGATAGTGCCGCCGCGGCGCGCGCCGTCGCCGATGCGTACGCGCGCAACGGGATTTCGATCGTCGAGATCACTCTGACCTCGCCCGACGCCTTCGATCTCATCTCCCACATCGCCCAAAAGTACGCTCGAGACGACGTCATCGTTGCCGCCGGAACGGTGCGCAGCTCGAATGACGCCGCGTCGGCGCGGCGGGCAGGGGCGAAAGCGATCGTCTCGCCGCACACGGACGTCCGCGTGATCGAGTACGCGCTCGAGAATGATCTGCTCTCGATCGCCGGCGCGGCAACGCCGACCGAGATCATCCGCGCCTGGGAAGCGGGAGCGGACATCGTCAAGGTCTACCCCGCACAATTCTTCGGCGGCCCTGACTACATCCGCACGATCCGCGGACCGATTCGCGACATCCCCATGCTTGCGGGCGGTCCGGTGCCGCTGGACATGATCGATGCCTACCTCGACGCCGGCTGCGTCGCTGTGAATCTCGGTCCTTCTCTCGCGATGCCCGATCTGGTTCGCACGCAACAGTGGGAAGAGATCGGCCGGCGCGTCGTGCTGGCGACTTCGATCGTGCAATCGCGAAAGGACATTCAGACCGACACCTACGTCCATTGACGCATGGCCATCATTCTTCTCCTCCTCGTCTCTTCGTTCCCATCCAATTCCAAAACGTCGTGGATGACGCCACAGTCGTTCCGGCTGACGATCGGCATGACCCGCGCCGATGCGGAAAGGACGCTGCGCGACGCGGGCTGGACGGTGAAGCGCGGCAAAGACGACAACGAGGTGGTTGTCGACTACAGCGAGGACAAAGCGCTCACGCTCGACTTCCATCGCGATCGTCTGCGCTCGATTCGCTTCGAGCTCTTCGCCATCCTTCCCGAAATTCGCGCCGCCTTTGCGGAGCAGAAGTCGCTGCTGAAGAAGAAGCACGGCAATCCGAAGCCCAGCGTTCGATCGGATTCGATCGTGGTCTACGACGACCGCCTTCCGAACATCATGGTCGTCCTGTCCGATGATCCGAAATCGGATTATGGGAAGAAGGGATTCGGATATCTGGCCGTCCGCTACTACGATCCCGTATCACGTTGAGCCACTATCTGGTCGTCTTCGCCGGCGTGATTTTCTGTGCGCTCGGTCTTCTACACGCTCTCTTCACGTTTCTTGAGCGCCTCGCGCCGGTCGATCCGCGCGTCATGGAGCACATGAAGTCGACCGCTGTTCGCCTCTCCCGCAACACGAACATGTGGGATGCGTGGCTCGGCTTCAACCTCAGTCACAGCCTCGGCGCCGTTGTGTTCGGCGTTGTCTGTGTGATGGCCGCGATGCCGACGTGGATCCTTGCGCTCATCGCCGCGGTCTACGAAGTGCTCGCGCTCAAGTATTGGTTTCGCGTACCCACGATCGCGATCGGCGTCGCCGCTGTGAGTCTGGTGATTGCGTGTTTCGTTTAGCTACTGCGCGGCGCCCGCACCTGCCGCGGTTGTCGCCGGCGCCGGCTCGTGCCGGACGTAGCGCTGCATCTTGCCGTCGAATACGAACACGCCCTCGCCGACCGTGCCGACGTAGAAGCGATCGGTGAACGGATCGGGGACGATCGTCGTGACTTCCGTGTTCTGCGACGGAAGGACGATCTGGAGCCAGTCGCTATCATCGGGACTGCCGACGAGGATTTCGCGCTGCTGCCGCGACGTGAGAAACAGCCTGCGCGAGGAGCCGTACACCGCAGCGTATTGCGCATCGGGAGCATCGGAAGCGATCCAATCGCTGCCCTCGTCAGTAATGCGTCCGGCCTTCACGCCCTGCGCGCCCGCGACGAACACATACTGCACCCCGCCGACAGTGCGGATCGCGATCGTCCGGCCGGTCGCCGGCGAATTGGCCACGGCCAACCACTTCTCGCCGTCGAAGACCGTCATGCCATTCGCGGTCAATGCGAACAGCGCCTTGTTCGATCCGAGGTTGCCGAGGGCGATATCGACCGTGCGGCTGTCGGATCCGGCGAGGCGATACCAGCTCTTTCCTGCGTCGCGCGTCGTGAACACGCCTTCTGAAGTCGCGGCGAACAATCGCGTGTTATTGAAGCGAAGCACTTTGTTGACACGAACCGGAGAGTTCACAGGCTCGGCTCGCGTCCATTCCACTGCATCGCCGCTCCAGAAAAATCCCTTCTCCGTTCCGGCGACGTACTTCACTTCCGCATCCGCTTCCGGAGCGACGACGATCGACAACACCTCCGGCATGCGCGTGGTGCTCGTGCGCATCCAACTCTTCGCTCCATCGTCGGAGCGGTAGACACCCGATGCTGTGCCACCGAATGCCACCGCCGCGTAGACGACGTCCTTTGCCGACGGATCGGGGACGATCGCAGTGATGCGCAAGTTGTGCAAACCGTCCGACGAGCGCGTGAACGACCTGGCGCGATCGTCCGACACATACACGCCATCGCCTTCAACGCCGAGGATGATGCGATCGGGACGCTGCGGATGGAGAACGACCGAGGTCACGACGAGGTCCTCGCTCGAGACGCTGTACCAGCTCTTGCCGCGATCATCGGAGCGATAGAGTCCGCCGACCGAGCCGGCGTAGATCGTGTCGGGTTCGCACGGATCGATCTCGACATCGTGAACGCGCCGGTTGTTGAAGCCGTCACGATAGCGCGTCCACTGATCGCCCCGATTCACGGTGTTGTAAACCCAGCCGCAGGTCGAGACCCAGATGTTGTCAGGATCGTTCGGGTCAAACGTGATCCCGAACATGTCGGTATCGAGCACCATGCCGTTGTTGATGCGCACCCACGTCTGCCCGCCATCGTCCGTGCGCCAACCCTGGCGCCACGTACCGATGTACATGCGATCGTGCGTGCGCGGATCGATGGCCAGCGATTCGACGTTTTCCTGATCCGAGATCTTTTCCCACGTTTCGCCGCCGTCCGTGCTGCGATAGACGCCGCCCAGACCTCCGACGATGACGAAGTCGGCATCGTTCGGATCGATCGCGATCGCGCGGATCGAAGAGTCCTCGAGACCGGCGTCGCGCCGCGTCCATGTTTTGCCGCGATCGTCAGAGACCGCGATGACGCTCCCGCCCCACAAACCCCAGCATGCCGTCCACAGACGTCCATTGCGATCGATCACGAGGTTGTCGACGACGTAGCCGGGGAAGGGAACGCCGTTGCGCGCATTGCTCCAGCTCTTCGCGCCGTCGGTGGAGACATAGACTTCGCCGCCGCTCGTGCCGAGATAAAGCACATCGGGATCGACCGGATCGGCAACCAGCGCGCGAACGTCCGCACCGAAGAGTCCGGCGCGCCGCCATTGCGCCGAAACCGGAATCGCCACGAGAAGAACGCCGATAAAAATGAGGGATTTACGCATCGCCTGCAGTTCAGAATAGTAGTACGTCATTCCGCCAAAGCAAGTTCTGTGTCAACCACCAGTCCTCGGTCCTCGGTCCTCGGTTATGCTTGCTGTGCATGACTAACTTGCGAACGTGTGTGTTTCCGTGTGCCGGTTTCGGTACTCGTTTTTTTCCGGCGACGAAAGTCATCCCCAAAGAGATGCTGCCGCTCGTCGATAAGCCGATTCTTCAGTATGGGATCGAAGAAGCGCGCGACTCAGGCTTCGACAAGCTGATCATCATCACATCGAAGGGGAAGGAGTCGATCCTCGACCATTTCGATCGCTCTTCGGGTCTCGAACGGCAACTCCGCGAGCGCGGCAAGAACGATCTCCTCGCCGAAGTCGAAGCGGCCGGCAAGATGGTCGACCTCATCTCCATCCGGCAGAAGGACGCCCTCGGACTCGGACACGCGGTGCTCATGGCGCGCGATGCGGTCGTCAACGAGCCCTTCGCGGTGCTGCTGCCCGATGACGTGATCCTGTCCGACGAACCGTGCCTGTCTCAGATGCGGCGCGTGTTCGAAGAAACCGGTCGTCCAGTGGTCGCGCTGATGGAAGTTTCAGCGAGCGAGACATCGCGTTACGGAATCGTCGCCGGGGAGCTGATCGGCAAGCGTCGATTCAAAGTCACCGACATGGTGGAGAAGCCGAAGATCAAACCGCCGTCTCACTACGCGATCATCGGCCGCTACATCCTGCCGGCGGATATCTTCCCGCTTCTCGCAAAGACAGAGCGCGGCGCAGGCGGCGAGATCCAGCTCACCGATGCGATGCGGGAGCTCGTCCGCCAGGGTGACTTCTACGGCTACGTGTTCGACGGCCATCGCTATGACGCGGGCGAGAAACTCGGATACCTGAAGGCGACGGTCGACTTCGCCCTGCATCATCCCGACGTCGGCGCCGAGTTCCGCGCGTACCTGCAGGGGCTCTTCGGAAATGGAAAAGCGACTCGAGATTCTCGACCTGCCGGACGCCGTGCGAGCGCTCGTCGGCGAGTGCGAGCTGACCGGTAAGCGAACGCTCTTCGTTCGAGGCGACCGTGCCGTCGCCATTCTCGCCTCGTACGACGAATACCTCGCTCTTCGCGAAACGGTGGATATCGCCAACGACACGGTGCTGCGCGAGCGCATCGACGCGGCCGACGAGCAGATTCGCCGCAATGCGATGCTCCTGCCGGAGGATCTCTTTGTGGAATGACCGGCTTCGGATCGCGGAGTCGGTTGAAGCGGAGTGGCGGTCGCTGAGCAGCGCGGAGCAGGAGATGGTCAGAAAGGCGCTGGAGGCGATCGACGAGGATCCGATCACCGGCGTGCCGCTATTCGAGCCGTTCAAAGGACTGTGGAGCTATCGCGTCGCGCACCTGCGCATCCTTTATCGGATCATGCCGGAAGCGCGCTTCATTGTCATTCTCTCGATCGGCCGGGCCGGGTGATGCGCTTCATCCTCGCCTCATCATCACCGCGGCGACGCGAGCTTCTCGCATCGATCGGCGTGGAATTCGACGTCGTGCCGAGTCATGTTCCCGAAGAACGTCGGGCAGGCGAGGCACCGGAAGAGTACGTAGCGCGACTCGCGCGTGAAAAGGCGGAAGCGATCGCGAAGCAGCATCCGTCGCGTTGGGTGATCGCCGCCGACACGACCGTCCTGCTCGGTGATCAGCTTCTGGAGAAACCCGTCGATGCCTCCGATGCGAAGCGAATGCTCGCGACGATCGCCGGCCGCACGCATACGGTTTACACCGGCGTGACGTTGCAGAACGTCGAACGTCAGTACAGTGACACGCGCGTGGCCGAATCGGAGGTGCGCATGCTTCCACTTTCGCAGAGCGACATCGAGTGGTATGTGAAGACTGGCGAGCCGCTCGATAAAGCGGGCGCCTACGCCGCGCAGGGAGTGGGCGCGATTTTTATCGACTCCATTCACGGCAGCTATACGAACGTCGTGGGATTGCCTCTTGCTCTGCTCTTTCAGATGATGAGGAAGGCGGGGATCGATCCGCTGAACGTATCGGAGTGAATCATGTCACCAGCAGCCAAAGTCGGCGTCTTCATGCTGATCATCCTCGGCATCCTCGGCTACTTCATCCTGAAGATCGAGGACATCGACATCAGTCGCGGCAAAGGGACGCGCCAGGTCAAGGTGATCTTCGACAATGTCGCCGGTCTCGATGAGAAATCAGCCGTGCGCGTGGCCGGCGTGCGCAAGGGAAAAGTGTCGAAGATCCGGCTGCTCCCGAACGGGAAAGCGGAAGTGACGCTGGAGATCGATGACGACGTCCCGATGCGCAGCAACGCTTCGGCGCACGTCGCGAACCTCGGTCTCCTGGGCGAGAAATACGTCGAGCTCGATCCGGGAACGCAGAACGCGCCGGCGATGCCGCCGCAGGTGACCGTGACGCTGCGAGGAACCTCGCCGGCATCGATCGATGACGTGACGAATCAGATCTCACTCATCGCCGCCGACGTGAAAGCGATCACCGAATCTCTGCGGCACGTGATGGCGGGACCGGGCGGCCAAGAGAGGCTCGAGGACATCGTCGAGAACGTCCGGCTGATCACCGCCGAGACGCGCGAGTTGATCGCCGCGAACCGCGCGAACGTCGACGCTACCGTCGGCAACATGCGCGCGATCACGGCGGACCTGCGCATGGAGATCCCCAAGCTGGCCGCGTCGCTCGATCGTGTGGCCAATCAGATCGGCGGCACAGTCGGTGAGAATCGCGAGGACCTGCGCCGCGTCGTCGAAAACCTGCGGACGCTCTCCGCCGATTTGAAGATCACCACGACCAACCTGAACGACATCACCGGCCAGGTGAAGAGCGGCCAGGGAACTGTCGGGAAGCTGATCTACAGTCCCGAAGCGCACGAGCGGCTCACGTCCGCTCTCGCTTCTGTCGATACGGGCGTCACCGAGCTGAGAACCACGCTCGGCCGCGTGAGCAAGATCGGCATGGACCTCGGTCTGAAGGCCGACTACATGGCTGGTCTCAACAAGGAACAGAACGGAATCAAGAATTTCGGCGGCAGCTCGCGATCGGCGGCCACGCTTCGATTGATTCCGAATGTCGATCGGAACCGCTTCTACAACATCGAGCTCGCGGACGATCCACGCGGCCGCAAGCGCGAGAAAGACACGATTCTCACCGTGACGAATCCGGCAACAGGAATCACGACGACGACAATCACGCACGAGACGCGATTCGATCGCGACTTCCGCATCACCGCGCAGGCGGGATGGTTGCTCGATAACCTCGGCCTGCGCGTCGGTCTGATCGACAACACCGGCGGCGTCGGCGCGGATTATCAGTTCAATCCGCGTGTACGGCTCACCGGCGAAGCGTTCGATTTCGGCCAGCGCTACGACAACAGTCCCCACTTCCGCGCTTATGGCGAGTACACGCTGCGGCGCGAGAAACCGAAAACGCCGCGCCTTTTTGTGACGGCGGGCGTCGACAACCCGCTCAATGACGTCGCTTTCACGATTGGCGGCGGCATCCGCTGGCGCGACGACGATTTGAAGTATCTGCTCGGAAGCATCCCGATCGGGAAGTAAATGGGGTCAGGTCTTCAGTTTTCAGTTTTTTTCTACCGGTCTTGGAAAAATCCAATGGTCGTAGAAAAAAACTGAAAACTGAAGACCTGACACCCTTGAAGACATGATCCGCACAGCCCTGATCTTCGGCGGCCGGAGCGCCGAGCACGACGTCTCGATTCTCTCGGCACGTTCTGTCGCGAACGCCGCGCCGAAGTCGCGCATCGAGATCATCCCGATCTGCGTGGCGAAAGATGGTCGCTTCATTGCGCCGCAGCGCAGTGCGGAGATCCTCGGCGGCGCGAGCAGCGATGCAGGAGATGTCGATTTCTCGTTCGACTCATGGTGGCGCGCCGGCAATGCGGATGTCGTCTTCCCTCTGATTCACGGCACCGGTGGGGAGGACGGCACTCTGCAGGGTTACCTCGAGACGATCGGCGCGCCGTATGTCGGCTCGGGCGTCGCGGCGTCGGCGGTGGGGATGGACAAGGGACACATGAAGCACGCCTTCGCGACGGCGAAGCTGCCGACCGTCGAATACGTTCTCGTGCACGAGACTGAGTGGAGCGATGAGCGCGAGCGGGTCACGCGCGCCGTCATCAACATGTTGCGGCTTCCCTATTTCGTGAAGCCGGCGAACAGCGGATCATCGATCGGCGTAACGAAGGTGAAGAGCGACGGCGATCTCGCCGCTGCAGTGGAATTCGCGCTGCGATTCGACGACAAGATCCTGATCGAGCGCGGCGTCGACGCTCGCGAGCTCGAAGTCTCAGTCCTCGGCAACGATCAACCGCAGGCGTCCGTGCCTGGCGAGATCATCGCCGGACGCGAGTTTTACGACTATGAGGACAAATACGCTGCCGACGCGAAGTCGACGCTGGTCATCCCGGCGAAGCTGCCGAAGGAAAAGACCGAAGAGATTCGACGGCTCGCGGTGGGAGCGTTTCGCGCGATCGGCGCAAGCGGTTACGCGCGCGTCGACTTTTTTCTGGAGAAGGGAACCAGTCGCCTGCTCGTGAACGAGATCAATACGATCCCGGGCTTCACGACCATCTCCATGTATCCCAAACTGTGGGAGGCGACCGAGATCAAATATTCGAAATTGATCGAGATGCTCATCGAGCTCGGTTTGGAGCGTCACCGATCGCGTACCGCCCGGCGCGACGGCGCGCTCGAGTGGCTGCGCAACGCGCGTAGGATTACGTAGGTCGTAGGTCGTGGGTCGTAGGTATCGGGGCCTCAGCGCCAAAAGGCCCACGGCACCTACGACCTACGACCTACGACCCATCATCATGTGGTCTCTTCGCATCGCCCTCTCGAAACTCCGCCCGCTCAACGCCGCGGCCGTCGCACGCATCAGCGTCGTCGCGATCACGTTCGCCCTGTTTCTCTATGGCGATTTCGCCCTGTTTCGCCGACTCTTCCGCGCGACAGGTCAGATTGAAGCGGCGTCGCCCTTCTTCGCGTTGGCGATCCTGCGCAACATTCTGGCGATGGTCTTTCTCGTCGCCACGATCGTGCTCTTCTCATCGGCAATGAGCGCAGCGATCGGCGCGTTCTTCACTGATCTCGATCTCGATATCTATCACGCCGCGCCTCGCCGCAAATTAACCATCGTCGTCGCGCGATGGGCGAAGACGCTCTTGCAAAGCGCGGCGATCGTCTTCGCCTTTCTCGTTCCGCTCTTCGTTGCGTTCGCGCTTCAGTACGAACGTCCGTGGACGTATTACCCGATCGTCCTCGGCAATCTCGCGCTGTTGCTGACGATTCCTGTGACTTTGGCCAGTCTGACCATCGTTCTGCTCGTCCGTTGGTTTCCGGTGCGCCGTGTTCATCAGATCGTCGCCACGATCGCGATCCTCGTTCTGACCGTCACGGTTGTGGCGTTCCGGGTCAGCCGGCCGGAGCGGCTCTTCACGGAAGTGCGCACCGACAATCTCGTCGCTGCTCTGCGCGCGATCGAGCTGCCATCGATCGATCTTTATCCGGGCACCGCGCTCGCCGACACGATGGTATCTCTGCATCCCTCGCCGCTGCCGCCGAGGATCGCTGGTCTCGCTCTGATCGGGTTCGCGTTGTTTGCGTTTGCGGCGAGACGCACGTATTTCGCCGCCTTCGTTCGCGCGCGCGAGAGCATGGCCCCGATGGCGATCGGCGCAAAACCTCTGACGCGCTCGATCGACAGGCTGCTCTCGCGTGCGCAACCGCCGGTGCGCGCACTGATCGCGAAAGAAATTCGCACGCTCACGCGCGACGTCGCGCAGTGGTCGCAGCTCTTCATGATGGGTGCGCTGCTCTTCATCTATCTCTACAACGTGCGCATGCTCCCCCTCGGCGGCGATGCGCGCGCGACGCTCGTCGCCTACGCGAACCTCGGCATGGCCGGCTTCGTGGTCGCCGCAATCTGCTTGCGCTTCGCCTATCCGTCCATCTCATCCGAAGGGAAAGCGTTCTGGATGTTGCAGGTGTCGCCGGTCTCGTACCGGCAGTTGCTGGCTGTAAAGTTGATCGTCTACGGGGTCCCGTTGACGCTGGTCGCCCTTCTTCTAACGGCGTTTGCGAATACGATCCTGGCGGCCGGGCTGATCGTCTGGGCGTTCACGATGCCGGCGGCGGCGATGATCGCCTTCACGCTCGTGAGCCTCGGTGTGGGCATGGGTGCTCTCTCACCGAATTTCGACGCAGAGAATCCGCTGCAGGTAGGACTCTCGCTCGGCGGTTTCGCCTACATGGCCGTTTCGCTGACTTACGTCGGCGCGATGATGCTGCTCGCGGCGCGGCCGATCATGCTGTACTTCTTCTGGAAGATCTTTCGCGTCGGTTACGAGCGGCCCTGGATCGCCACAGCCGTGCCGATCGCGGTTGCCGTGACCGCGTCGATCCTTCTCGCCGTGGTCCCTCTTGCCGCGGCGGAACGGCGTCTCGCGCGGCTCGAGCAAAGTCGCTAGAATCAGCCCCGTTCAAAGAAATCCGATAGGAGAAGGAGTTCGAATGAGCGCAATGCCTCCGCCCACTGTGCCCCCTCCGCCACCACCCGGCGGATCGTACACACCGCCGCCTCCACCGCCACCGGGCGGAGCGCCCGGTGCGAGTTCCGACCGCACGCTGATGGTCGTGCTGTCGTACCTCTGGATCCTCGCTCTCATCCCACTTCTTACGAAGAAAGACGATCGCGAAGTTCAGTGGCATGCGAAGAACGGCCTGGCCATCCTCGTGGCCGAAGTCGTGATCTGGGTCGTGCTGGCCTGTGTCGGATTCTTCATGCCCCAAGGCGTCGGCCTCGGCTGCGGCATCGCGACCGTTCAGTGCGTCGTCTGGATCGCGTTTCTCGTCATCCGCATCATGTGCATCGTCAAGGGCGTCGGCGGCCAGCGCTTCCGAGTGCCCGTCATCAGCGACATGGCTGATAAGTGGTAGATCGCTCCGAGGCACCGCCTCCCGTGCCCAGGCCGGGAGGCGGAGTCGATCCCGTACTCGTCTGCATCCTGAATCTGTTCCTCGGGGGCGCGGGCTACCTGCTGCTCGGACAAAAGAGGAAAGGAATCATCGCGATCGTTGTGTGCGCGGTCTTCCTGTTTCCTCCGAGTTGCGGAACGCTGTCCGGTGTCGTCGCAGCTTTCACGGCAATCGATGGCTACCTGCAGGCGCAGCAGCTCCAGGAAGGAAAATCGATCGACCAGTGGACGTGGTTTCGCAACCACCGCTGAGCTCACCAGTTCATCACGTTGCGCACGATCCACCAGAGGACGAGCGTGACGAAAATGCTCCAGCCGGTCCATGGGTTCCGGAGCACGCGCGGAGCCGGCTCGCTGAGCAGACGCGAGCGAGCTTCACCGGCCACCGCAGCGACGAGCAGCGGAGCGACACTGACGAGCAGACGGTTGTAGTGAAACGCGGCGGCGATGTGGCCGTGCAGGAATGCGTGAAGAGCTCGAGTCGTCCCGCATCCGGGGCACTGCAATCCCGTCAGATCGTGAAACGCGCAGTGCGGGAAAAACGTCCCGACTGCCGGATCGAATGCGTACACGACGTACAGGCTCGCGCCAGCGAGTGTCACCGCGGCCGCGCCGAACACTCTAACGGTTGCCGAGGTTCGCGACATTGGCGAGCACTCCGAGGATCGAAAGTAATATGCCGGTTCCGAACGCGATCCACGCCCACATCTTCGCGTTCTTCGACGCCGCCTGCGCTCCGGCGATGTCGCCTGCTGCTGCTTTGGTGTTCACCTGCGCTGCGTAAACGACGGAAACGATTCCGAAAGGAAGACAACAGCACAACGTGACGAACACCGCCGGCACGAGGTAGTTCGGAACGGGTGGCGGTGCCGGAAGGCGGCGAACACGCGTCGCGCAATTCGGACACGCGGTCGCGTTGGGCGGGAGTTGCTGGCCGCAGTTCGTGCAGAACATCAGTGTTGCACTCCTTCCGGATACTGAACGAACGAGCCATTGGCAAACACGATGTCGCTGTTGAAGTTCGTCGTCGCTCTGCTGCCATCCAGATACTCCTTCAAGTCATTTCGCTCGAAAACGCCGTCTTTGCCGGCGCTGCCGATCGCGTACGCGTCGCAGTCGGTGCCGCCGTGCGTGCTCCAGCACTGGTAGAGGTACGGATGCTCCCACCCGTCAGTGCGCGGAAGGTTCCTGACGTACTTCGGCATGAGCGAATCGAGCTCGCTGGCTGTCGGATACTTGTGCTGATCGCTTCCATACGCTTCGACCGCAGTGCCGATCGCGCTCATGTCGGCCATCGTGCGCTTCTGCCTGGTCCTTTGCATGGCAGTGAGCAGGTTAGGAATCGCAATCGCCGCCAGAATGCCGCCGATCGCCAAGACTACGAGGCCGCCGATCACGACCGCCGCGATGATGATCGCGGCATTTCCGCCCTTCTTCACCGCCGGACGCGGTGCACCGTTGCGCGGATTCCCGCAGGAGGGACACGGAGCGTACGAGATGGCGTCGACGGGCGTACCGCAGTAAGCGCAGAACGGCATTCCACACTCCTCGATTGTTCGATTTGGGGAGAACGGAAGGAATTCTATCGCACTGAAATCACCACATCATGCCTAGCTGCAGCTTCGCGGCGTCGGACATCATGGTGCGGTCCCAGACCGGATCGAAGACGACCTCGACATCGGCGTGCTTCACGCCGGGGATCGCCTCCACTTTGTGCTTCACGTCGCCGGCGAGCACGGGGCCCATCCCACAACCGGGCGCGGTGAGCGTCATCTTGATCTTGACGTCCTTGCCGCCGCCTTCGGCGTCGATGACCTCGCAGAGATACACAAGGCCGAGGTCGACGATGTTCACGGGGATCTCGGGGTCGTAGCAGGTCTTGAGCTGTTCCCAAACGAGCTTCTCGAGCTTCTCGATCGTCAGATCCTCATCCTCGACGACCTGCGGCGCCACGGCAGGAGTCTTGCCGATCGCTTCGACTTCCCGGCCGGAGATGCGCACCATCAGGCCGCGATCGGTGATGATCGTGTAGGTGCCGCCGAGATTCTGCGTGATCGTCGCGCGAGCGCCTTGCGGAACGAGAACTCTCTCGCCGCTCGGAATCATGACCGCTTCCGCGTTACGGTTGACGACGACTTCTTCTCGCATGTTCATTCGGTTGTCACCGTATCTTTCTCACCATCGAGGGCTGTTCGCAGCGTGTGCCATGCCAGCGTCGCGCACTTCACGCGCGCCGGAAACTCCGACACCCCTGAGAACGCGGCCAGCCGGCCCAGATCTGCCGCGTCGAGGCCGCTTGTATCACCAGTGACGAGTTTGTGAAAGGTGCCGAAAAGGCGATCGGCCTCTTCCTTCGACTTTCCTTTGACCGTCGAGCTCATCACTGACGCGGAGGCTTTGGAGATGGCGCAACCACTACCGGTGAAACTCACGTCCTTGATCGTGTCGCCGTCGAGTTGGAGATAAACGGTGTAGTGATCGCCGCAGAGGGGGTTGTAACCCTCGACGCGGCTGGTCGGATTCGCGATCTCACGGAAGTTTCGGGGCGTCTTGTTGTGGTCGAGGATGACCTGCTGATAGAGCTCGCGCAGATCCGACATCAGCGGAACACCTCGATGACTTTCCGCAGACCGGTGACCAGGCTATCGGCTTCTTCGCGTGTGTTGTAGAGCCCGAACGAGGCGCGCCCCGTTGCGGGCACGTTGAAGCGCATCATCAGCGGTTGCGCGCAGTGATGGCCGGTGCGAATGGCGATGCCCTGTTGATCGAGCACCGTTCCGATGTCGTGCGGATGCACACCCTCGAGCACGAATGAGATCACGGCCGCCTTGTTCGCCGCCGTGCCGATGATGCGGAGCCCATCGATCTCCTGCAGCCGGCGCGTCGCATAGAGAAGGATGTCGTGCTCGTACGACGCGATGTTTTCCAGCCCGATCGATCCGACATAGTCCAGAGCAGCCGCGAGACCGATGACGCCGGCGATGTTTGGCGTTCCCGCTTCGAACTTGTAAGGCAGCGCGTTGTACGTCGTCTTCTCGAACGACACGGAGAGGATCATGTCGCCGCCGCCCTGCCACGGCGGCATCTCCTCGAGGAGGTTCTCCCGTCCGTACAGCACGCCCACACCGGTCGGCCCGTAGACCTTGTGGCCGGAGAACGCGTAGAAGTCGCAGTCGAGATCCTGCACGTCGACATTCATGTGCGGCACGCCTTGCGCGCCGTCGATGGCGATCAGCGATCCATTCGCATGCGCGAGCGAGATCATCTTCTTGACCGGATTGATGGTGCCGAGGGCGTTCGAGGCATGACCGACGGCGACGATCTTCACGCGCTCGTTGAGCATGCGCGCGAACTCGTCGATGAGGAGCTCGCCGGCATCATTCACGGGAGTGACGCGGAGTTTCGCTCCTTTCTCTTCGCACAGCAGTTGCCAGGGGACGATGTTCGAGTGATGCTCGATCGCCGAGATCAGCACTTCATCGCCGGCTTTGATGTTCTTGCGACCCCAGCTCTGCATGACCAGATTGATGCTCTCGGTCGTTCCGCGCGTGAAGACGATTTCCTTCTCCGATCGCGCGTTGATGAAGCGCTTGACGGTCGTGCGTGCTTCTTCGTAGGCGGCCGTGGCGATCTCGCTCAGATAGTGAACGCCGCGGTGCACATTCGAGTTCTCGTCCGAGTAGTAACGGACGAGCCGATCGATCACGAGCTGCGGTTTCTGGGTCGTAGCAGCGTTATCGAGATAGACGAGCGGCTTGCCGCGAACGGTGCGCGAGAGAATCGGGAAATCGCGACGGATGGCGTCGACGTCGTACGCTTCCGCGACCTGCGACCTGCGACCTGCGACCTGGCTCATCGCGTCCCCTCCCTTCTCTCCGGCAAACGTCCCGGCATCTGCGCGAACATCGCCCGGCGCACGTGTTCGCGAATCGGCTCGACCTTCATCCTGTCGACGATCTCGCTGGCGAACGCGTACACGAGCAGGTTGCGCGCATCCTCTTCGCCGATGCCGCGAGAGCGGAGATAGAACAGCGGTTCCTCTTCGAGCTGACCGATGGTCGAGCCGTGGTTGCACTTGACATCATCGTTGTGGATCTCGAGCGTCGGCTTCGAATCGACGATCGCTGTCTCGGACAGAAGCAGGTTGCGATTCTCCTGGCGTGAGATCGTCTTCTGCGCGTTCGGCCGCACGATGATGCGCCCGTCGAAGATGCCGCGCGCGCTGTCGTCGAGGACGCCCTTGTAAAGCTCGTGGCTCTCGCAGTGCGGGCTGACATGATCGATCAATGTGTGGGTATCGACGTGCTGGCTGCCGTTGACGACGAATAGGCCGTCGAGTGTGAGCGATGCTCCTTCGCCGGTCAGAGCGACACCGATGTCGTTGCGCACGAGTGCACCGCCGAACGACACGTTGTGCGAAGTGACGCTGCTCGCTCGGTCCTGACGAACCTGCAGCGTACCGACGTGGTATGCGTCGCGTGATTCAGATCCGACTTTGTAGTGATCGACAACCGCACCGTCGCCGGCAAACACTTCCGTCACCGCGTTCGTGAAATACCTTCCTCGGCCGGCGTAAGTCTCGACGACTGTGAGCTGCGATGCGCGGCCGGCGACGATCACGTTGTGCGGATGCGACCAGATCTCGTCTCCTTCTCCGATGAACAGGAGACGGACGCAAGCTTCGACCGGTGCATCGCAGATGATCAGCGCACCATCTTCGGATCTCGATACGTTCAGCGCCACGAAGGGATTGCGCTGCCAGTCAGCGAGCTGGCCGTAATACAACTCGAGCTCGCGTTCACTCGCTTCGCTGATGGGAACGATGCGCAGACCCGGGATACGACGGTCATTGCGATGCGCAATCCGGCCGTTGACGAAGATCAGATCGCTATGTGTGCCGCCGGCGATCTCGCCGGCGGCCGCCGCCGGGATCGGCGGCGCCACACTTCTCCACGCGACTTTCGCGATGGGCGCCACATTCGTGTACTTCCACTCTTCCTGACGCGTCGTCGGATAGCCGAGAGCCTCGAAACGTTCCGCGGCTTCTTCGCGGATGTCGACCGCTGTTTTCATCGCGCCGTCGCGGCGACCTCCTGCTCCA
>DASYUK010000479.1:0-2788 GCA_036001325.1 Thermoanaerobaculia bacterium | reverse complement strand
AGTGAAAGTCATCGGTCACGAGCGCGCGGACGGGATCTGGGAAGGATCGATCGAGTTTCGCACCGAAGGAGCGCGTCGCATCACCAGGATGGAGACGACGCAGCCGAGCCGCGACGGCATCGAGTCGTGGGCCACGACGCTGGCACCGGTTTACTTCGAAAGAGCGTTGGATCGCGCACGGCCGCGGTAAATCAATCTCTCGCGTAGCGCGCAATTTACGGCCGGCGGCACCGCCATTGCTTTGGTCGGAGTAAGACTAAGTCGCTGTCAAAAAGGGGGCGTACCCACGCCCCCTTTTTCTTTTTGTAAGGAGAAGCAGCTATGTTGAGTCTCTGGCTTTGTCAGGCGGTATTCGGAGCTGCGGCACTCATCGCATGTGCTCGCGCCTCGTTATCCGCATTGCGCCGGCAGCCGCGTATGCCTTTCCAACTCACACTCGCTGGCGCGTTCGCGTTGATCTTCTTCATGACTGTCGACGGGGCGAGGATTGAAATGATGCTTGTTTCGCTGCTGGCCATCGCAGCCGGAGCGCTGATGATGCCGATGGAGCGTCACCGCTGCGTGCACGATCTGCTCGATGACATCGAGATCGGCGAGTCGACGGCCACTCGACGATTGAGAAAATAGTCGAGGAACGCCCCTTCGGCTTCGCTCAGGGCCACCCTCTCCCGGTGGGAGAGGGCAATTACACACACGAAGGGCGGCCTCGCGGCCGCCCTCATGTCTCTCTGCAATGCGTTGCTCTGGCTCAGTGCTGCATACGCAGCGTCTCCGCGAGAGCGTAAGCCGGTAAAGGTTTACCGAAGAAGAATCCCTGCATGTCGGTGCAGCGCCTCGCCAGCAGATACGAGAGCTGCTCCTTTGACTCCACCCCTTCGGCGACGATGCGAAGGTCGAGTCCCTTGGCCATCGTGATCATGGCCTGAACCATCGCGGCGTCGTCGGCGCGGTTGATCATGTGGTGCACGAACGTCGGATCGATCTTGAGCGTGTCCACCGGCATCTCGCGCAGATCGGTGAACGACACGCCACCGCTGCCGAAATCATCGATCGCGACACGCGCGCCGAACTCTCGGATCTTTGCGAGGATGTCGCGTGTCCGCAGCGAACGCGCCAGCACCGCCTCGCTGACCTCGAACTCCAGCGCCGCCGGCTCCAACTTCGCTCCGGCGATGGCATCTTCGAGGATGCGCTCGAGCGCGCGGTCGTGGAACTGGCGGGACGAGAGATTGATCGCCATCCGGAACTCTTTCATCCCCTCGTCGTGCCACTGTTTGATCTGGCGGCAGGCCTCGTTGATGATCCACTCGCCGATCAGACCGTCGAGATTGCCCTGCTCCGCCGCCGGCAGGAATTCTGCCGGCGAGACCAGGCCGATGTCCGGATGACGCCACCGCACCAGCGCTTCGATGACCTCGATGCGTCCGGTCTGCACGTTCACCTCCGGGTGATAGTGCAGCTCGAACTCGTTGCGGCTCAGCGCACGACGAAGGCTGGCCACGAGTGAGGCGCGCTCCAGCGCGCGGGCATTGAGCTCGGGAACGTGGAAGCGGAACATGTTCCGTCCGCGCTCCTTCGCCTGATACATCGCAGTGGTGGCGTTCTTCAGGAGCGCATCGGCGCCCAAGCCATCCTGCGGTGAGACCGCGATGCCGATGCTGGCCTTCACATCGATCGTATGACTGTCGACGAGGAACTGACGCGAGATCGCGTCGAGGATGCGCTGTGCGGCGATCGCGGCATCGGTGTCGTTTGCCATTTCGCCGAGGATGATCACGAACTCGTCGCTGCCGAAACGGCCGACGGCGTCTTCCTCACGCACGCACGCGCTCAGGCGATCCGCAACCGCTTTGAGCAGGCGGTCGGCGACGCCATGTCCGAAGGTCGTGTTGATCAGCTCGAAGTGATCGACGTCGAGCAGCATCACGGCCACCGGCTTGCGATGTCTCTTCGCGCGCGACAGAGCCACGTTGAGACGGTCGACGGCGAGCGACCGGTTCGGAAGCGCTGTCAGACTGTCGTGATGCGCCTGGAACTCGAGCTGTTGGGTGGCGCGGCGCTGCTCAGTGACATCGAACATCGCCGCTTCGATCCACACCTTCTCCGCTTCCACGACATTGACGTATCTCAGGTTCTGAAGCACCCAGGCGACCGAGCCGTCCTTCTTGCGAATGGCGACTTCGATGTTCGACAGGTTGCCGAGGTCGGGCAGCGCCGCCATGACCGTCATGGCGTCGGAGGCGTTGAAGTAATTCAGCCGGCCGACCGCGAGCAGCTCCTCGCGCGACGCATACCCGAGCATGCGTGCGCACGCGTCGTTGCAGTCGAGCAGACGACCATCGGGTGTCTGCCGGAAGACTGCCACCATATCGAGGGCGAAAGGTTGGTCTGCCATAAGGGCTCGCATGTTGATGCTTTACTTCGCTTAACAAACTAGCTCCCCGGCGTGGCCACGCCTATCCATCATCGGTGCGAATTTTGGGTATATCGAAGTTATAGAGAGGATCTATCAGGCGATACCGTGCTCGCGCGCGTAGAGGGTCAGCTCGACCCGGCCATGCACGCCCAGCTTCTTGTAAATCGCGTGGAGATGGGTCTTTACGGTCCCTTCGCCGATAAAGAGCTTCGCGGCGATCTCCTTGTTGCGCAGGCCGGCGGCAACCATCTTCACGATCTCGGTTTCGCGACGCGACAGCACTTCCGCGGCGTGCCGGAGGCCATTCTGGCGCTCCAGCGCCCGATCGAGGGCGCGCACGATCAGGCTCTGATCGAGGGCGCGCTCGCCGCG
>DASYUK010000478.1:0-10908 GCA_036001325.1 Thermoanaerobaculia bacterium | reverse complement strand
GGCCAGGCCGTCGTCTTCTACCAGGACGACCTCTGTCTCGGCGGCGGATGGATCGCGCGCGACTAAAAGTGAACGGTTGCGTCGCGCGAGTGGGCGAGTCCTTTCAAGACGCGCACTCTGATCGGCGAATCTGACGAACAGGTCGTTGGTCTCTGGTCGTTCGTCGTTGGTCGTTGCTCGTTGTCGTTGGTCATTCGTGTCGCGACCAACGACTAAGGACGAACGACTAAGGTCGTAAGACCTGGATCCGACGGTACATCGATGTGCACGGTCCGATAGCGAGGAAGGTCGGCGGCGGTCGCCGTCGCGGCGAAGAGGAAAACGATCAGCGCATTTCGCATGTCCCGTGTGACGAACCGCGCACCTGTGCGGTAACGTACGCTGCAGCCAGTGGTCGCGCTTCTCTACCTCCTCACCGCTGCCGTCCTGCTCGGACTCACACATCGCTTCTTCACTCCTCTGACTCGCGGAGCGGCAGCGGCTCTGCTCCTGTTGCCGCTCTGCTTCACGTGGCGCGCCGTTCTCACCAATCGGATCTATGCGCCTGTCGAGATGCCATATATCTCGCAGCCCCTCGGCGATCACGCCCGATCTCTTGGCGTGGGGAAACCGCACAACAGACGGCTCGCGGACATCGCGTTTCAAATGATCCCCTGGCGCGAAGCGACACGCCGATCTCTCATGAAAGGGGAGTGGCCGCTTCTCAACCGGTTCCAGCTTTGCGGCGACGTGTTAGCCGGCTCGGGCCAACCGGCTGTATTCAGTCCATTCACGCTGATCGCCTGCGTGCTTCCGGCACCGCTGAGTTTCACGTACACCGGCGTGATCGCATTCTTCATGGCAGGCCTCGGCGCGTTTCTGCTCGCGCGAGAGCTCGGATGCAGAGCTGAAGCATCCATGTTTGCGGCAGCAGGATGGATGTTCTCGGGACCTGTAGCGCTCATGATTCTGTGGCCGCTCGGATTCTCCTGGAATCTGCTGCCGCTCGTTCTTGCCGCTACGCATCGTCTGGTCCATGCGCCAGGCTCCAGATCGATCGCACTGCTCACGATCTCGCTTTCGCTCGAGATTCTCGCCGGACATCCGGAGACCGCGCTTCATGTTGCAGCGATCGCGTTTGCGTTTGGTCTCTTTGAGCTATGGCAGGAGAGACAGAACACGATCAAGGTGCTCATTGCCGCGGGTGCGAGCGGTGTTCTCGCGCTAGCTTTGACCGCGATCTACCTTCTGCCATTTCTCGATGCGTTGCGGCAAAGCTTCGAGTACGCGCTCCGGTCGGAGTTGTGGGGTCGATCGCCACTGCGCGTTCCGGCAGGATATGCAGCAGATGTACTTCTCGGCGATCTCGTTCCGTGGCTTCGACCGGAGCGGTGGAGCCTGCCGGGCGACGCGGTTGCTGGAAGCGTGATCGTCGCGCTCGCGATCTACTCCGTCTGTTTCATTCGGACAAGACGGACGTGGTTCTTCGCGACGCTCGTCGTCATCTGCCTTCTCGTTGGCGCGAACGCGTGGCCGCTTGCGCATCTGCTGCACAAAGTCCCGCTGTTCAGTGAAGCGTTGAATGAGCGCATGGGGGCGGCGGCGCCACTGGCACTCTCGATTCTGGCCGCGTTCGCGATCGATCGGCTTCACGCGCGCCGCGCGGCGTACATATTCGCCGCGCTTTTTGCGACTTACAGCGTCGTCGTGCTGATGGCATCCAAACCGCCGGCGGATGTAGTGCGTCTATTGGCGGATCTCGTTCCGGCAGTGGCAGCCGCCGCACTGCTGTTTTTGCGGCCACCTTCCGTGGCGATCCTTTTCGCTCTTCTCCTGGGTCAGCGAATTGTCGCCGACGGCTCGCTCGTGCCGGTTCATGACGCTCGTATCGCCTATCCTCGCCTCGCGCTGTTCCGGCCGATGGAGGAGATCAACGAGCCGTTCCGCGCCGCGGGCTACGGCAGCTTGCTTCTGCCGAATACGGCCACGATGTACGGCTTCGAAGATGTGCGCGGATCGACGGCGGTGACTCTCCGATCGTTCGCCGAAACGTATCCACTATGGTCGACGGTCGGCGCCGGGCAATTTCATTCCATTCCCGATCTCACGCGACCGATCCTCTCGATGATGAATCTGCGTTTCGCGCTGATCGATGTATCGGATCCGATCCCTGCCGGCTGGCATCACGCATCATTCGAGGTGTGGACGCGACTGATCGAGAACGAGCGGGTTCTTCCTCGCGCATTCATTCCGCGACTCGTACGCATCGGGTCAAAGCAGGAGCTCGACGAGATGGCTGTCGAAACCGACTTTTCCGAGCGTGCCTGGCTCGCAATCGATGACCAGCCTCACGACCGCGTCAATGGTGGTGGTCAGCTATCAGTGAGACGACGCGGCTCCCGACTCGAGATCGATGTCACCAAAGAAGGCGACGGATTCGTCGTCATCAGCGAAGCGGCGTGGAACGGATGGCGCGCTGATCTCGATGGCAAACGCGTCACCGTGATTCCCGCGAACCACGCGTTCCTCGCTGTCTTCGTTCCCTCCGGACATCACAAGATCGTCTTGCGGTACTGGCCGCGATCGTTTGTGATCGGAAGGTGGATTACGTTCGCGGCGATCGCGCTCCTCAGTGCCCTCTCCCTCCGGGAGAGGGTGGCGCGAAGCGCCGGGTGAGGGGCGCGTACCTCGGAAGGCACACCCCTCATCCGCTGCTCCGCGGCACCTTCTCCCGGAGGGAGAAGGCGCAACCGCTACTCCACCGTGACGCTCTTGGCCAGATTCCGCGGCTGATCGACGTCGCATCCGCGCCGCAGCGCGATGTAGTAGGCGAGAAGCTGCGTCGGTACGACGGTCAGAATCGGCTGCAACTGTTCGACCGACCACGGGATCTCGATCACATCGTCAGCCATCTTCTTCAGGACATCGTCACCTTCGTCGCAGATGACGATCAGTTTCCCGTCGCGCGCTTTCGCTTCCTGCAGGTTCGACACGACTTTGTCATACACGGGCGTGTGCGTCGCGATGGCGACGATCGGCATGTTCTCGTCGATCAGTGCGATCGGCCCGTGCTTCATCTCGCCGGCCGGATAACCTTCCGCATGGATGTAGGAGATCTCTTTGAGCTTCAGCGCGCCTTCCAGCGCGATCGGATAGTGCACACCGCGTCCGAGGAAAAGAAAATCCTGCGATTTGTGGTACTTGTGCGCGAGCTGCTCGATGTGCTTCTCCTGCTTGAGAAGCGCTTCGAGTTTGTGCGGAATCACGCTCATCTCGTGCATCGCGTAGCGAATTTCCTCAGCATCCTCCCCGCGGAGCCGGCGTATGTAGAGCGAGAGCAGATAAAACGCGGTGAGCTGCGTCGTGAAGGCCTTGGTCGACGCGACGCCGATCTCCGGTCCTGCGTTCGTATAGATCACACCGTCGGACATCCGCGTGGCCGCTGCGCCGATCACATTGCAGATCGTGATCAGCCTCGCGCCCTTCGCCTTCGCTTCCTGCATTCCGGCGATCGTGTCGGCTGTTTCGCCTGACTGCGTCACGCCGATGACCAGCGTGTTCTCATCGACGATCGGATTGCGGTAGCGATATTCCGATCCGTAGTCGACTTCGATCGGAATCCTGGCCGCTTCCTCGAGTAGAAACTTCCCGACCAGTCCCGCGTGCCACGACGTGCCGCAGGCGACGATGTGCACTCGCTCGAACTTCGACCACTCTTCGGGTGTGAACTGCAGATCGTTGAAGTAAACCTCACCCGATTCCTCGAACATGCGGCCGTTGAACGTGTCGCGCACTGCGCGCGGCTGCTCGTGGATCTCCTTGAGCATGTAGTGCCGATAGCCTTCCTTCTCGGCCATCACGGCA
This sequence comes from Thermoanaerobaculia bacterium, assembly GCA_036001325.1. Taxonomy (GTDB): domain Bacteria; phylum Acidobacteriota; class Thermoanaerobaculia; order Gp7-AA8; family Gp7-AA8; genus DASVHS01. The sequence goes on along the minus strand of DASYUK010000478.1, from coordinate 7,065 downwards.
TCCCACATGATCTTCTTCGGCGGCCGGTCCAGCTTCTTGTCGTCTTGGCTGAAGAGGTCGACCCTTTTCTCGTTGGCGACGGCGTACTCGCCATCCTCCAGATAGATGATGTTGCGCGTGTAGGACAGCAGCGGCGCGACATCGGAGGCGATGATGTTCTCGCCTTCTCCGAGACCGATCACCAGCGGCGGTCCATGCTTCGCGGCGACGATCGTGCCCGGCTCGTCGCCGTCGATCATCACCAGCGCGTAGTGCCCTTCGAGCTCCTTGAGCGTCTTCTTCACCGCCGGGACGAACTTTGTCCCGTTCTTCATGTTCTCTTCGATCAAATGCGCAACGACTTCAGTATCGGTCTCTGTCTTGAACTCGTGTCCCGCTTTCTGCAGTCGCTGCTTGAGCGGGAGAAAATTCTCGATGATGCCGTTGTGGATCACGACGACCTTGCCGGTGCAGTCGCGATGAGGATGAGCGTTGTTCTCGTTCGGCTTTCCATGCGTGGCCCAGCGCGTATGACCCATGCCGAACGTGCCGCGCAGCGGCTTGTCATTGAGCTTGTTCTCGAGATTGGAGAGCTTTCCCTCCGCGCGAACGACATCGACGCCGTTGCCGTTGACCACCGCGATTCCGGCGCTGTCGTAGCCGCGATACTCGAGCTTCTTCAGTCCGCTGATGAGAACCGGTACCACATCACGCGTGCCGACGTATCCGATGATTCCGCACATGTTCGTTAGAATGCGCCGCGGGTGAAGCGGCTCCTTTTCATCTTCATGGCGATGACCATTGCCTGCGGCAAGCGCGGCGATCCCCGCCCGCCCGTTCCGGTCATCCCCAAAGCCACCACCGATCTCGTTGTAACACAGCGTGCAAGCAAACTTCTCTTGTCGTGGAGCTACCCATCCCTGACGACGGCCGGCAAGAGCCTTCCGGCGATTCGTCGCGTGACTGTTTTCCGATATATCGAAGAGCTTCCGGCGACGCCGGCCGTGCAGCCGGCATCACCGCCGCCACCGCTGACCGCGGTGCAATTTGCAAAGCTCAGCCAACGAATCGACAGCATAGAAGGCGCCAACTTACCGGCCTCGTCAGTCGGAGCGAAACTCCTCTACGAAGATTCACCGCCGATGCGATCGTCGTCCGGGCGGCCGGTGCGCATCACCTACGGCGTGGTCACTGAAGGCATCTCGGCGCGGGGCGCGGTGTCGAATCTCGTCGCGATCGTTCCGCTCGACGTCGCGATGCCGCCTTCGAATCTCGCTGCCACGCCGAAGGCGGAAGGGGTGGTGCTCACGTGGACCGAACCCACGACCGCGGCCACCGGAGCGGCGAAGCCCGCAATCGCTGGGTACAACATCTATCGGACGACAAAGGGACAGTCGATCGATCAATTCGCTGTTCCCGTGAATCCATCGCCCGTACCGCGCACCGAGTACACGGACGTGCCGCCCTATGGCACTTACGAGTATCGCGTGAGCGCGGTGGCGTCAGCCGGTCCGCCGCGGATCGAGAGCGATGCGTCCGATGCGATCACCGCGACATTCAAGGATCTCGTTCCTCCTCCACCGCCGGCTACGCTCACTGCGCTTGTCGAGACGAGAGTGGTGCGACTGGTCTGGGATGCGGTCGACGCTCCCGACCTCGCGGGTTACAACGTCTACCGCACTGAGGCCGCGGGAAGAATCAAGTTCACGTACGGCCTTCCGATCAAGCAGACGAATTTCTACGACGAGTCGTTGCAACCGGGCATCGAGTACTACTACTCCGTGACCGCAGTCGACAAGAGCGGCAACGAGAGCGCGGAGACAAAGTCGCAGTGGATCATGGTGCCGAAGACGCCGTGAGCAGCTCCCGCAAACGCGCCGCGTCGCTCGCGGGTTCGAGGCATGCGTAAGCTTGGCAGACATACGCGAGCACTTTGTGGTGCGCGCGATTTTGCAGCAGCGGGAGATCCGCTGATGCTTCGCCGGCGACGAGCACTCGATGAGGAAGAAATTCTTCGCCGACAACGCGCCGTAGTGTTCGAAACGCCGCATCGCCGGTCTTGCCTGTGATCGCGATCTCCTTCGGCTGACCTTCGCGCCATTCCGCGACGCTGAGGAGAAAACCGAAACCGGACGGATATCGCTCGGCGACTGACCAGATGGCGTCGAGTGTTTTGGTCGCGACGTCGGCGTAGCGCTGTTCGCCATACAACAAGGCGAGGCGCAGCAGCACTTCGCATGTGACCGAGTTTCCGGATGGTGTGGCGTTGTCGAAAAGATCCTTGGGACGTGTGATGAGCTTCTCGTGGTCGATGGGTGTCTCGAAGAAGGCGCCATTCTCGGCGTCAGCGAAGCGTGTGAGGATCTGCTCGAGAAGATCGCGCGCATGGTCGAGGAATCGTCGCTCGTGGGTCGCTTCGTATGCCAGCGCGAGTCCCCAGGAGGCGCCGGAGTAATCCTCGAGCAGACCGGGAATCCGTCCGCTCCGCGAGATGCGGCCACCCGAAACTCGCGTCAGAAGAAAATCGGCGTTCCGCTTCGCGACATCGCGATACTCGTCCCGGTCGAATGCCACGGCGGCGTCCGCGAATGCTGCGAGCATCCAACCGTTCCATCCCGTGAGAATTTTTTCGTCGCGCGCGGGCCAGACGCGCTGCGACCGCACTCCGTACAACTTGCATTTGCCGCGCGCGGCGATGTCCGCGAGCTTTTCGATTGTCAGTCCGTGGTCTGCGGCAACACTCTCCGGATCGCGGGGCACGTTCAGAATGTTCTTCCCTTCCCAATTGCCGCGATCAGTGATGTCGTACAGCGCGCAGAAAATCCGTCCCTCTTCCGCGCCGAGGACCTCCATCACCTCGGCACGGTTCCAGACGTAGAACTTTCCTTCTTCACCTTCCGAGTCCGCGTCGAGCGTCGAATAGAAGCCGCCGTCCGGCGACGTCATCTCCCGCTGCACGAATCCGAGGATCTCGTTGGCGATGCGCGCGAAGAACGGATCTTTCGTCCACTGCCACGCGCGCGTGTAGAGCCGCGCCAGCAGGGCGTTGTCGTAAAGCATCTTCTCGAAATGAGGGACGAGCCAGTGGGCGTCGACGGAGTAACGATGAAAGCCCCCGCCGATCTGATCGTACATTCCGCCGCGCGCCATCTTGGTCAGCGTGTTCGTGATGATCTCGCGCAATTGATCATGGCCGCGCCACGCCACCTGCATCAGAAAGTCGAGGGTCATCGACGGCGGGAACTTCGGCGCGCCGCCGAATCCGCCATTCACCGGATCGTAGCCTTGAGCGATGCGTTGTGCGGTGCGATCGAGGGCGATGCGATCGACCACCTGGGCGCCGGTGCTGAGCTGCATCGACGCCGAGATCGCCTGTTGCACTTCGTCCGATGCTGCCTCAACGTCGCTGCGTCGCGAGCGATACGCGTCAGCAACATGCATCAGTACCCGCGTGAATCCCGGCATGCCTTGACGATCGCTCGGCGGAAAATACGTTCCCGCGTAGAAGGGACGGCCGTCGGGCGTCAGGAACATCGACATCGGCCACCCGCCGTGCCCGGTCATCAGTTGGACGGCCTGCATGTAGATGGTGTCGATGTCGGGCCGTTCCTCGCGATCGACTTTGATCGCCACGAACTCGCGATTGAGCAACTCGGCGATCGCGTCGTTCTCGAACGACTCGCGCTCCATGACGTGGCACCAGTGGCACGCCGAATATCCGATCGAGAGAAAGATCGGCTTGTCTTCGCTGCGCGCCTTCGCCAGCGCCTCCTCGCCCCACGGATACCAGTCGACAGGGTTGTGCGCGTGCTGGAGAAGGTAGGGGGAGGATTCCTTGGCGAGCCGGTTTGACATAACTACTCAATGCTGAGCGAAGCGAAGCATCTCTGGTTTAGCACTGCGTATCAAGCGACGCTGCACGTTTATTGCCTTAGGCACTCTGAGCGCGGTGTAACCGGAGATCCTTCGCTCCGCTCAGGATAGACTGGGAGAAGGCCGTCTCACCGCGTCGAGCAGTTGCGGCGGGAACGCGCGCATCTCGAAGTACTCGCTCTCCAACTCCTCGATCTGGAAAAGATCGAGCCCGGAATTCGAAAGGAAGTCGCTGCGCAGCTTCGCATCCTGCTCATCGATGATCCGCGGCAGGAGTTGATTGATGTAGAAAGCTTCGAGGCGGATCTTCGTGATGACTTCCTCCAGCAACGACTCGGTGATCGCGTCCTGCAGGTCGTGCATCTGTTCGTCGTGCTCGATCTCGGCCTTGATCTCGCGCCGGAACGTATCGCGCCCCTCGGCCGTGTTCAGCTCGAGGTAGAAATTCGCCATACGCCGCCGCGCCAGATTGTAGACCGCAAAGTACGCGCGTTCGCTGCGGTTGATCGCCGCGATCGACTGCGTGACGTCCGCGATCGACATCTCGTTGTTCTCGATCGAAATGAGCCCGAGCGTCAGCGCGTACAACTTTTTCTTGCCGTACGAAAGCGCGTATTCATTCGACAGGATCGGATCGATGAAGAGCTGCTGAAAGAGACCGCGCCGCAGTCCTTCGAATACCTGCATGTTGCCGATGAGCGATCGCACCTGCTCCTGCGACAGCTCGACGTCGTCCATGAACGCCAGCTTGTTCACCAGCGTCGTGGTGTGGTCGATGCGATCGAACAGCGTCACCAGCTCGCCGAATGACTCCAGCCGATCGACGTCTTCGTCCCGTCGTCCGATCTCGTCGATCTGGCGGCCCGTATCGAGGAGCAGCTCTTCGAACGTCTGATCGCGATTGGCCGCGGCGCGTTGCTTGTTCTCCATCAACTGCACCATGTCCAGTGACGACAGCTTCCGATTGATGTTCTTGCCGAGGAGAAAACCGCCGAGGATCTCACGGGTGGATTGGATGTAATCGGGCTCGGTGGCGTCCGTATCGACGCGAGCTTCCTGCAGAAGGATCTCTTCCAGCGTGTCGAAGATCGAGAGCGGTACTTCGTTGCGCAACGAGAGCGTGCGGATGCGCATCAGACGCGCCCGCGCTGTCTGGCTGATGATCGAGCCGCTGCACGACGCCAGAATGCGTTTGTATTCGTCGATGAGCTCCTGATTGTTCGGATCGTGGTAGACGACATCGATCTGAATGCGCTCGCGCTGGTACGCCTCCACGCGGCTGAGATCGTCGGCATCGATGGCATTCGCCGCAACCTCAGCCAGCGACCGGTTCGCCGCATACGCCTGACGACAGGCCTCGGCGAAGCGTTGATTGGCGCGGCAGATGACGCGCAGGAGGACGAGCGCGCTCTCGTTCTCGCCGAGGGAGTCGAGGATCTCGTGTGCGAGAGCGATGAATTGACCGCTGCCGACCTTTTTCGATCGCTTCAGAAGTTTTCCGGCGGCGCGAAGCGTCTGCGCCTGTCGATCGGTAACGTCGGGAAATTTCTTTCGGTCATCGATGAAGAAGAAGTAGTTCGCGATCGCGTTCCCCTGCAGGAAAAGGTTGTCGAAGTTCTCGAAGCCGTCCGTGTTGTAGTTGAAACGCAGTTCGTGTGACTTCGGGTCCATGGTCGTGCCGAAGAGCACGAGCCGGTTCACGACTTCATCGTTGAGGAGATCGCCGACAGGTAAATGTCCGCCGAACATGTATTCGCCGAAGATTCCGCCGTTGCCGTGAAAGCGCACGCCTTCGGGATTGATGACGATCTCATTGCCACCGCCGAAGTAGCGGACGACATCGCCGCGAGGAACGTTGATCTGCTCGAAGAAGAAGCGGCGATCGACGTCAGGTCCGGCCACGACGGCGAAATACTCGATGGAGTGACCGATCGAGCCTTGATGGACGATCGCGCGAATCATTGAGGCGAATCGATTATAGGTTTACGCGCGCGGATGCGCTTTTTTGTAAACCTTCAATAGCTCTCCGTCGTGAAGATGCGTGTACTTCTGCGTTGTCGACAACGAAGCGTGTCCCAGGAGCTCCTGGATGCCGCGCAAATCGGCGCCGGCGTTGAGAAGGTGTGTAGCGAACGAGTGACGCATCGTATGAGGGGAGATGCCGGACCGAAGCGCCGCGGCGCGTACATATTTCTCGAACAGCCGGCGCACGCTGCGCGCGGTGATGCGCTCGCCGCGATAGTTGACGAAGAGCGCGTTCTCGTCGGGCGGCGTCTCACGCGTCGGCAGATAGGCCCGTATCGCCTCCTCCGCTTTCGATCCGAACGGCACGATGCGTTCTTTGGCCCCTTTGCCGCGCACCTTCACCAGTCGCGCGCGAAGCTCGATGTCGTCGATGTCGACTCCAACCAATTCGCTGATGCGCAAACCGGACGCATACATCAGTTCGAGAAACGCTCGGTCGCGGAGCCCGAGCGGAGTCGAGAGATCGGGTTGCTCGAGCAGCAGCACGATATCGGCCGGTTGCATCACCGACGGCAGATGTTTCTCGCGCCGCGGCGTGGCCACGCCGCGCGCGGGATTCACGTCGACGACACTCTCGCGCATCAAGTAGCGAAAAAACGATCGCAACGACGAAAGGTGTCGCGCCGCGGATGATCGCGACAATCTGCGCCGCGCGAGGTGTGCGAGATAAGCGCGAATCGTCAGGTGATCGACGCGACGGAAGTCGAGCTGATCGCGTCCGAGCGTGAAGTAGTCGTTGCAGAGAAACGAAACAAACGATTCGAGATCGTCGCGATAGGCGGAAACAGTGTTGAACGAGACGTTGCGCTCGTAGGTGAGGTAATCGAGGAAGTCGCCGATTTCTGACCGCACACCCGCCCTCCCGTGGTTGGTGGTTGGTAGTTGGTGGTTAGTTCAGTGTGCCTCGGAGGATTCAATCACCAGCTACTAACTACTTATGTTAGCTTAACGCTCCCTCTGGGAGGACCCATGGCCGACGCCCCGCTGAAGAAGACTCCCCTCCATGGTCTCGAGAAAGAGCTCGGCGGGAAGATGGTCGACTTCGGCGGATGGGAGTTGCCGGTTCAGTATTCCGGAATCATCGAAGAGCACCAAGCGGTGCGGACGAACGTCGGTGTCTTCGACGTCTCGCACATGGGCGAAATCACGGTGCGCGGGAAACAGGCGCTCGAGCTTCTGCAGAAATCG
>DASYUK010000477.1:0-6335 GCA_036001325.1 Thermoanaerobaculia bacterium | reverse complement strand
CGGCATACTTCCTACGCTACGCGCGATGCTGCGCTGGTTGATGCGACGCCCTTCATTCAGCCTCATCGCCGTTCTCTATCAGATCAGTCCATTCGATCCGCGCGTCTATTTCGGCGCGCTGATCGTCGGCGGCGGCGCGACGGCTGCGACGGTGTTGCGGGCTTCGCGGCGCGCGTCACGGATCAGCCCGGTGACAGTCCTGCAGGAATCCTGATCGACCGCTCGACGAGCAGCCGCGGTAGAGTGATCGGTGAAACTGCGCGCGGCCGGAGTTGTCATCGCGTTCGCCGGAATGATCGCGTGCACGGCCGGCTCGCCGCCGCCGGCGTCGACCAATCCGGTTCCGGCGAGCGATCCTGGACCGCCGCCGCCAGTGGTTCCTACCGAAGGCGCGACGATCGTGCTGAGTGGCACCGGCGTCGCGCCAAAGCAGGTTCGGGTGTATCAAGACTCGCGCGTGACGTTCGTGAACAACGACGTCATCAATCACGAGATCCGGTCAGACCCGGTGCACCTCCATACCGATTGTCCGGAGTTTGAACGCTGTCGGTTATCTGGTGCCCGCGCAATCGCGAGCGTCCGATCCGCTGCGCGTCGCGCGCGCCTGCGGCTTCCACGATCACACTCGCGAGGGCGACCTCGCCTTCCACGGCACCGTCTTCATCGACGCCCGTTGACGCGGCAGCGACCAGTCGTCGGTGCCGTGCGACCGCTCGTATGATTGCGGCTGCGTCTCGGCGCCGTCCTCCATACCATCCGCGCCGCGATGATCATGACTGCGACAGGTCGACGGCCTCGAGCATGAGTCCTCCACGCGTCGAACTGTCTGCGAAGAACACGTCCGGGCGCGTCGAGTTTTCAACGAGCGGGCGGGATACACGGATGAATGGTCATCGCCGTTTGATCGATCGAGCCGGATCGTAAACGCGTTTGACCGTCTGACCATTCGGAAGGGTGACTTGCTCCAGCAACTGTCTCGTGACCGGCATCAGTGAGTAGACGATGCGGACTCTTCGGCCAGCGCCGACATCGTAATCTGTGATCAGACGGTCGCCATCCCATCGTGTCGTGCTCACAACGGTTGCCGACCCGATTTGGTGCGGATCTCTTTGGCCGTTGGTCTGAAAAAGGCGCGTCCGGTCCTTTGTATCGGTGACCGTGAGCACCGGATCGGCGTGCGAGATGGTGAGTGACGACGATCCATCTTTCAGTTCGCCGATCAGCTCTTCGATGGCGTTGGGCGCGGCGGCCCTGTTGGCAGGCAATCGACCGGGTACACCGCGATAAACTCGATCGAATTCACTGCGTGGGACAACGGGTTCCGGCTCGGGTCGAGTGCTTCCTCGCGGCGATTCGTTCGCGCCTGTCCCGGGCGGCGACGGCGGTCCACTGAGATCGCGATTCAGAGTCCAGGCGCCAGAGAAATTTGGCTTGCCGATTCGCGGTGATTGTCCGCGGATCGTCGCGACCGTCGACACAACGCCGAGCACAACCCCCGTGATTCCGCACCGGCGCCACATAGTTTCGGGAAGAAAGTCGAAGGGACGTGCTGAAGCACGACGAATGCCACGAGAGCGTGCGGAATCTCGGCCACATAACGCGCACGGCTCTGTCGTAGAGTCATCGGCCGATGTCAGCTTGTCCACTTTGGGCCAGATGCCGTCGTGCATGTCGATCGCGCGAGGCTCGAGTCAATAATCGACGATCAGCGGTCGACATTCGTCGATGAGTGGTGATCCCTTCAGGACGAGTGGTCAGACTTCGAGAGAGCGGCACTCAGCTCGTCCGCCGCAGGCGACTTATCACGCCTCACGGTGGTACTTGGCTTGCTCCTTCATGGATTGGAGCTCGCAACAATGACACCGCACGATCGTGATGACGGTCCGCCGACGCGCGCGGTCGAAGAGCTCGACTTCTCGCAGGGCTCCAGCGCAGGGACTCCGCCGCATCGTCGCGTGACGGTCAGCGTGTACGTGGCGACGTTCATCGTTCACGCGATCGTCGTTCTTGTGCTCGTGCGCGCACAACGATTCGAGGTGGCCGGCGCCGCAACGAATGAATCGCCGCAGCACGGCATCGCCGCCTTTCAAGTGCCGGCGCCGACCGGCACTTCCGGAATATCCGCGCCCGCCGTCAAGGAAACTCCGCCGGCAAGACTCGCGCGACCGCGTCAGAAGGAATCGGCGTCATCCACGTCGAATGCGGACTCAGTTGGATCGGGCCAGACAGGCGCGTCGAGTAGCAAACAAGGCGTCGCGCCAGGAACACCGGTCCGCCTCGGGTCGAATCTGGGATTAGTCAACAAGGTGAATCCGATCTTCCCCCGTAGCATGGAAGCCGCCCGAGCGGAAGGCACCGTCGTCCTCGACGCGATCATCCATCGCGACGGATCGGTCGGCGACATCAAGGTCTTGAGGTCGTCGGCCCCTGCGTTCGAGCAAGCTGCGATCGATGCCGTCAAGCAGTGGCGTTACACGCCGCTTCCGTACGAAGGGATCGTAACCGTGACGGTGGTCTTCACCTTGCCCCGTTGAACTCGCTGCGGAAAAACAAACGAAACGCAATCGCTCAGGTTGACAGCCTTCGCGGACGCGCGTAGGTTTCATTCATCTGTCTGGTGGCGACTGGTCGCCACCCCCTCCATGTCCTTTTAGAGCACGTGGAGCGCTTCCATCGCATCCCCTCAGGCGGCATGCGATGCGCAAGCACCCGACCGGGGTCGGTTGGCCCGATCGATGGCGCCGTTGGGATTCGGTCGCAGGCCGAATGCGTCGACTTGAAGAAGTCGAGCGGCGATCGATCGGCTCGAGACAGCGATCGCGCTTTCGCGCGGCACTCGTCATCGAGGCAGCAACCGAGGGCCGGCAATCCCTCCAGTAGGGCGACCGAGCGAGTCTCTCCTCAGGAGAAAGTCGCCGCAGCCCACGTCGGGACGCAGGGCGTGCTCCGGAACATCCCCGAGCACGCCACATGCGCCGACACCCAGCCACGCAACGCGTTCGGGGTTAGCTCGGACGACAGCGGCTGACGACGCGAGCGCGGTCGGTGACGAACATCCCTCACCGACCGCCAACTCGCCATTCGCAGTCCACCTGTTTTCGTCTGGAGGAAGCCATGAAGCGGTACGCGGACATCGATTCCGAAAATCAAAGCGATCAGCCTCGCAGGTTGCAATCGCCAGCCACGCTCGGCGAACTGCCGAATCGTCTACTGACTGCATTCGAGGTCGCCGAATTCGTCGGATGCCACGAAGAGACGGTCCGACGCGCGTACTTGCGAGGTCTGTTAACCTCGCAGCGATTCGGCGCGAGAGGACGACGCTTTCATCCGCGCGACGTCCTCGACTGGATCGCGCGCGGAGCACCAACACGAGTCTCGTGATCACAAAGGAGCGCACATGAAGGAGGGCCCATGATTAGTCGAAGGTGCAGAGAACGGAGTTGTCATGCGGGCCGGCGATGCCTCGAGCATCTTCGGTTCGACATGATGTGGCGCGGCAGGCGCTATCGCATGCCCGCCAACGACTTCGCGATCCCGCGGATGGAACCAGGAAAGCAGCGCGCGATCCAGTCGATGGAAGAAGCCCGCGACTGGGAGCGCCGCTTCATCGGGGAGATCAAGGCGGGTCGCGATCCGCGAGGCGGCCCGGCTCGATCGGCTCGCATCAGCACCGAGTTGAACGACGTCTCCACGTTCCTCGACGCGTACCTGGAACGGTGCGTCAAGCCAGCGGAGCTGAAGAGCATCAACTCAGTGCGTAGTCGAATCGCCGTGTTGAAGCAGCACCTCGGTGACTTGCCGTTGTCGGCGCTTGAGGAACCGGATGACATCAACCGGTTCAAGACCGACTCCGACTACGCCGAGGACGTAGAGCTCGCCACGCTCCATCGCACGCTCGAAACGCTGCGTGCGGCGATCAACTGGGGACTTGCCCAGACGCCGCCGCTCTTCACGAGGTCGCCGTTCCATCGGTTTGGCGTCCGCTTGAACAAGAAGGCGGAGACGAGCCGCGATCGGCGTCTCTCACGCGACGATGAGAAGCGGCTTCTGGATGCGGCACTCACGAAGATGAATACGGCCGAGCATCAGTTGGTCGGTCCAATCCTGCACGACCGGATCATCGCGGCGCTGGAGCTCTGTTGCCGTCGAGGTGAGATGCTGCTGATCCAGAACAAGCGCCTGAACTGGGACACGTGTCAGGTCGGGATTCCCGGCGCGACAGCGAAAGACAAGGAGAACCGCCGGATTCCATTCAATCCAAACGGTCGGCTGGCTGCGATTCTCGAGCGACGAGCGGAACTCGGTCCGGAAGCGTTCGTGTTCGGCAGCGCGAATGGCACGTATCAGCCGAACATCCAAACCGCTTGGGAGACGCTGCGACTGCTCGCGCACGGCATCGAACCGCGGTCAGGGAGGAAGGGTGCGGAATGGAACCAGGAACAATTGCGAGGGATCGATCTGCGATGGCACGACCTCCGTCACGAGGGCGCGTGTCGGCTGCTGTCAGACGGCGTCGACATCAGAATCATTCAGCTGATGCTCGGTCATGCGAGCGTTCAGCAAACGCAGCGGTACCTGAACGTGACCGACGAGGAGCTGCGAAGAGGTTTGGAGGTGAGCTGGAAAAACCAAGGCCGGCCGCTTCGACTGGCATCAGGAAGCTGACCGGCCTCGTTCGTCTGCCAGATTGTCCCCGTTTTGTCCCCGGGTCCGGCGAAATGTGGTTGCGGGGGCGGGATTTGAACCCCCGCGAACAGGTCGATGGTCGCAACTCCTTGAAAAATATATCCGCTCAAACCACCAAATCCACCTAAACCCCCCGGACCACACACGTATTCCACACGCGGCCGGGACGACTCTGGTACGATCGGGTCGTGCTCACGCTCTTTCGTCGACATCTGAAAAAGTGTCCACACCTCTCGCGGCATGAGCGTCGGTGCAAATGCCCGCTCCATGTCGAAGGCACGCTGCGCGGCGAATACATCCGGAGAGCCCTCGATCTCACGTCATGGGAGGCCGCGCAGGACTGCGTCCGGGATTGGGAGCTCGGCATCGTGCATGAAGCGGCGATGAGCATCGCCGATGCCACGGCGCGATTCCTGGAGGACGCGGCCGCGCGCAAACTCAGTCGGGAAAGCCTGAAGAAGTACCGCGGCCTGTTGACCCAACTCGAAGCGTTCGCGGCGAAGCGAGGCGTGCGGTACGTGCGCCAACTCGATCTGCCAGCGCTCCGTGAATTCCGTGCCGGCTGGGCCGATGGCGCGATTGCGGGCAAGAAAAAGCTTGAGCGCCTGCGATCCTTCTTTCGATTCGCAATGCAGAGTAATTGGGTCAAGCAGAATCCCGTCCTGACGATGCGCGCGCCGAAGGTCACGCAGCCGCCGACGTTGCCCTTCTCAAAAGACGACATGGACAAGATCCTCTGGGCCTGCGATCTCTACCCGGACAGCGGGCGGTACCGCAAAGGCACGCCGGCACGCCTGAAAGCGCTCACCTTGTTGATGCGCTACTCCGGCCTTCGCATCGGCGATGCCGTGACGCTTCGCACCGATCGTGTGGCCCACAACCGACTATTCCTCTACACGCAGAAAACGAATGTCCCGGTGTTCTGTCCGCTGCCGCAGTCGGTGGTCGACGTGCTCGACGACGTGGAACCGGTCAGCGAACGGTACTTCTTCTGGACGGGCACGTCAGACACGCGAAGCATCACGGGGAACTGGCAGCGCCGGTTCCAGAAGTTGTTTGAACTGTCTGGGGTGCAGGACGCTCACCCACACCGGTTTCGTGACACATTTTCGGTCGAACTCCTCTTGGCGGGTGTTCCCATTGAGGATGTCTCGATTCTGCTCGGACATTCGTCCGTCCGAATCACCGAACGCGCGTACGCACCGTGGGTACAAGCGAGGCAGCAGAAGCTCGAAACCGCAGTGAAGAAAGCGTGGTGATTTCTGTCCCTTGAGCTTCTCACCGATCAGCGGAGCGAAAACGAGGGTGAATCGAAGGGCTTCGACTGAGGCGAGGATCGTCTGCAGCAATGGGCCTACGCACTAGCCACGGTCGTGAATCTTGTGAGCACTCGCTGGTAGACGCGCTCGGGAATGCGAAGCGTGCGATACACTCGTCTTCCCTTTCGGGGGAAGCAGATGACGATCACCCCCGGCTCATGGAGAAATAGGCGCCGCACCGTCTCCTCGTTGACCTTCAGACGCTTGGCGACTTCGGCAACGGTTAGCCCGCATCATTCATGAAGCGGCCGATTTCAGCGAGAGCGGTGTGATCGTAGCGTAAAGCCGCGATGGCAGGGGGAGCGCGACGACGCGGAGGCCTGCGCGACG
>DASYUK010000476.1:0-1520 GCA_036001325.1 Thermoanaerobaculia bacterium | reverse complement strand
TCCGCCGGCGAAGCCGCGCTCCATCACGTCGATCGCTTTGAGCGGCGCGGGATATTTTCCGCGCGTCTGCTCGAGCACCGCCTTACGCGCCTTCGAGAAGATCACTTTGCGCGCGAGCGGATTTCCCTCGACGTAAAACTTGGTGGCGCCGCCGCGGCGACGCTTCGGCTTCGCCGCGTAAGTCTTCGCGATGTCGAGAAGAATCGCGGCGGGAACGACTTCGTCGACGAGACCGGCTCGTTTCGCGCGTTTTCCTTCCAGAGTCTTTCCGTTGAGGATGATGTCGAGCGCAGCGGGAAGTCCGATCAGACGCGGGAGCTTCGTCGTGCCTCCCCACGCGGGAATGATCCCGAGCTTGACTTCAGGGAGACCGATCGTTGCTTTCGGCGAGTCGGACATCACTCGGTAGTCGCAACTGATCGCGAGCTCGCATCCTCCGCCCATGCATGCACCGTTGATCGCGGCGACGACGACTTGCGGCAGACTGCCGACTTTGTCGAACACCTTCTGGCCGAATGTGACGTATTCGCGAACTTGATGCGGAGTCGTAGCTTTGGAAAACTCGCTGACGTCCGCACCGGCAATGAAGACGGACGGCTTGCCGGAAGCAATGATGAGTTTCTTGATGTCGGCCGCCGCGGCCATCTCATCGACGATGCGGGAAAACTCCTGCATCACCGCGATCGAGAACTTGTTGACTTTCTCTCCAGGGAGATCGAACCAGAGAATGGCCAGGTCATCTGCGCGCTCGATGCGAAACGCGCTCGCCGCACCCGTCTCGGGCGGCGCCTCGGTCAGTGTCGTCATGCGGTTTTCTGTTCCTTCTCCACCGCCTCTTCGTCGGCGTAGAGCTGATCGATGACCGATTTGTACTTCGTGTCGATCACCTTGCGCTTTACTTTCAGGGAGGGCGTGATCTCATCGGCGTCGATCGTGAAATCGCGAGGAAGGATGGCGAAGCGTCGAATCTTTTCCTGGCGATCGAGATTGGCGTTGAACCGGTCGATCTCACCCTGGAAGAGCGCCTTGATCTTGTCGTGACCGACGAGCTCATCCCTCGAATTGAACGTGACGCCCATCGCCGCGGCATCGCGTTCGAGTTTCTCGAAGTTCGGGACGATCAACGCGGCGAGATACTTGCGGCGATCTCCGATGAGAACCGGCGTTCCGACATAGGGTGAGCTCTTGAGCAACGCCTCGAGAGGCTGCGGGGCGATGTTCTTTCCATACGCGTTGATGATGATGTCTTTCTTGCGATCGGTGATCTTGAGGAATCCATCCGCGTCGATCTCACCGATGTCGCCGGTGTGGAACCATCCTTCCGAATCGATCGACTGCGCCGTCGCTTCGGGGTTGTTGAAGTAACCCTTCATGATGTGAGGGCCGCGCGAGAGGATCTCGCCGTCCGCGGCGATCTTCATCTCCACACCGGGGATCGCCGGCCCGACCGTGCCGATTCTGCGTTTGTCAGGTCGATTCACGGCGATGACCGGCGAGGTCTCTGTTAGGCCGTAGCCCTC
>DASYUK010000475.1:0-5935 GCA_036001325.1 Thermoanaerobaculia bacterium | reverse complement strand
GTCAGGACCGTTCGAATTCGATCGCCGTGCTCCAGGACGCGGAGCATGTCGACCGATTCGATTTGCTCGAGCGGCGTCTGCGGAAGCGAATTGAAGCGAAGGAGGTAATCGGTCTTGAAGGCGATGAGACCGAGTTGCTTCAGCATTTTGCCGCGCACTCGCCCCTTCCAGCGTGAAGGGATCGGCTCGCGTGAAAAGTAGAGCGCCTCGCAGTTCTGATCGATGACGGTCTTCACGACATTATGGCTGGCGAAATCCTCTTCGGTTTCAATCGTCGCGATGAGATTCACTACGGGAACGTCCGACCTGAGCATCGCGTCGACGCATTGATCAAGCGATTGAGGAGAAACGAGCGGCTCGTCTCCCTGAACCATCATCACCACCTCGAACTTGCGCCCCGTGTCGCGTTGAATGATCGAAACCGCCTCGGCAGCGCGCTCCGTGGCGCGTTCATGGGTCGCAGCGGTCATGACGCACGGCGCGCCGATGCTCCTGCTGTATTGGTTGATCTCATCGTCGCACGTGGCGATCCACACTTCGTCGATCAACCGGCTCATGCGCGTCCGGTAATACACGTGCCCGATCATCGGCACGCCGCGGATCGCGGCGAGAGGCTTGCCGGGAAAACGGCTCGAGGCCATCCGCGCGGGAATGATGGCGATGACTCTTCGATCGGTCACGGATTGCTGGCGATCACACGGATGTGTGAGCTGAGAAGATTTCGGCTGAGGAACGATTGAAAATCATTGCGCACGGTCTCGCCCGCACGCAGAAGCGAGGAGACGAAACGGGGGAGCACGGTACTGGGATTGTCGCGCACGTAATTGGCGACGATATCGACGTCGAGCTGACCCGGCGTCGTCAGCTCGATCAGGCGGAATCCGCTGCGCTCGACGAGGCGGCGCATGCCGTCGACGGACAGGAGATTGATGTGATGCGGCGGATAGACGCTCTTTGATTTGTCCCACAACACCTGAATATCGAATCCGCTGACGGTCAACGTCGTGAAGAGGAAAAGACCGTCACGGTTGACGATGCGGCGGACCGCGCGCAGGAATTCGAGCGGTGAATAAACATGCTCGAGAAGCTCGAACGCCGTCGCGAATGTCGAGGAGCACTCCCCCTCGCCGACGTTTTCGGCCGGCTTCTCGACGACCTCGAATCCTTTTTCACGGCAGACCGCAGCGAGATCAGGTCCCGGCTCGATGGCGCGAATGGTCTTGAAGCGGCCGAGCTCCTTCACTTCTTCGAGGAAAATACCGTAACCGGCGCCGATGTCGGCGAAGCTTTGCGCGTATCGATCGCCGAACCTGTTCAGGAGCTCCGCGACGAGCATAGCGCGGGGCTTGAAGATCTTTTCCCGCCGTGCCTCCGCCGTCTCGCGATAAAAATGCGTGGTCCAGAACTGCACGGCTTTGCCGCGGCGGTAATACTCATCGACGAGCTTTGGTCTCGGCCGCGGCGACACATAGAGCGAACCGCATCCGGCGCAAACCTGATAGCGGAACGCCAGCTTCTCGAATCCGCCGTCGCGTCGCGAATCGTCGCAGGCCGGGCACGGCACTTCCTGAAATGCGCTCTGGTCGGAGAAGAATGTCTCGACGTCCTCTCGCGACAGCCGCAGATACTCGTCGAAGAGCTCGCGAGGGCGGATCGCGTCTTCTTTCATGATGATCGATGTCATCGCCGGCTTTTCACAGCCTCCAGCCCGGCGCGGCACGCGCAGTCGAGCATCCGAAAGTCGACGCTGTAGGCGATGAAGCGGAAGCCGTCGTCGACATAACGATTCAGCAGTCGTTGATCGGGTTCGACGATGTGCACGCCACCGGCTTTGTTCATCCGCGCGCCGACGGCTTTCACGCGATCGATCGCGGCAGCAACGTCGGGATGATCGAGCTTTCCGGGCAGACTCATCGAAGCGGAGAGATCGTAAGGACCGATGATGTAACCATCCACCCCTGCCACGCCGAGAATTGATTCGAGATTGTTGACGGCATCGATGTGCTCGATCTGCACGATCACGACGGCGCTTTCGTCGAGCCAGGTGCGATAACGATCGAAGCTCACACCGTAACCCTGTGCGCGCGAGAGCCCCACGCCGCGCCGGCCACGATTCGGGTAGTAGACCGCAGCGACGGCGGCTTCGGCGTCGGCGCGCGAATTCACCATCGGCACGATGACTCCGTGTGCGCCCGCATCCATCACTCGCTTGATCTGGTTCACGTCGTTTGAGGTGGTTCGCACGAGGCATGGCACCCCGCAGAGATCGATGATACGGATCAGATCGCCGGCCTCACGAATCGAGATGACACTGTGCTCGAGGTCGATCACGAGAAAGTCGAATCCCGCTTTGGCCATGATCTCCGCGATGGCGGGATGGCCCAGCGAGATCCACGATCCGATGCTGACCGTGCCGCTGCTCAATCGCTGCTTCAGAGTGTCACTCGCCATCATCACCAAACTGTTTCACGACGCGAGCAGGATTCCCGGCCGCCACGCAGTTCGCGGGGATGCTCTTCACGACGACGCTGCCGGCGGCGATGACCGAGTTATCTCCGATGGTCACTCCCTTCAGCACGATGCAGCGCGCGCCGAACCAGACGTTCTCGCCGATGGTGATGTCGAAATCGTACTCGTCGGTGGCAAAGTCATTCCGCCGCTTCGGCGGCCAGACATGGTGAAAGTCGGAGTCCATGAAGAGGCAATCGGGGCCAATCTGCGTGCGCGGACCGATGCGAATCGTTTTTGACCTTGCGGTGATCGACGTGCCGCTCATCCCACAGTCATCGCCGATGATGATCTTCGCCGACGGATAACCCGTGCGGAATTTGGTGGGAAGAATCGCAGAACCGGAACATCGCCATGATGATGAGATCAGTTTCACACGATCGCCGATGATCACCTTGCCGGCCGGTGAGCGAATGATCACTCTGCCGTAAACATCGATCTTTTTGCCGTACTCAACGTTCTGAAATGTGCAGCCGAGACGAAAGCGAAGCCGCGAGATCAGTCCCAGCACCCCTTGGATGAGACGATCGATCGCCACACGCGCCGAGTACGCGAGGCCGCGCTGACGAATGCGCTCGAGGAGAGGTCGGGGCCTCGTGCTGACAGCGAGATGTGCTTCAGGCATTTCGAATGGCGACAAAGACGGTGAACCCATTGTTGCGCGACTGATGGAGCGTAAAACCGCCGGCCTCGAACATCCGCCGATAATCTCGCAGCCGGTAATAGTGATCGCCGGACTCGACGTCGGTCGGAAAGAGCTCCTCGAAGCGTGGAAATACCTTGTAGACAGGTGGCGCGATGTAAAAGCGCCGCGGCACGATCATCTTCGCGACGTTCTTGAGACGTTTGAGCAGGTTCGTGGAGGGATAGATCGGATCTTCACCGATGAGGAGGACCGGTGATCCCGGCTTCAGAATTCTTCGAAGCTCGGCCAGAAGCCGTAAAGGCTCATCGGCATGATGGAACGACTGCGACATCATGCAGAAATCGACGCTGCGATCGGGAAGGCGGATGTCATAGAAGCTGCCGAGCGCGCGAACGATCTTGTGGCTCTGAGCGTCAAGCGCGTCGCAGACATTAGGCGCGAGGAGCGTCAGACGATGTTTCGAGATATCGACCGCATACACCCGATCGACCTCGGCAATCCGCGAGAGAAGCGCCGTCGTCCAGCAGACGCCGGCGGCGAGATCAACACCGACCCCGTGCGGTGCGACACCGAGCCGCGCGGCCATGCTGACGGCGTACTCGAACTGCTCGTAGTACGAAGTGGTCTCGCGAAGATAGGTCCAGAGCTTCCCCGCATCGTCACGGCCTGTGACGTAATACGGCTTTTCCTTTTCCTTTTCTTCATCGTTCCAGAACGTCGACGAAGCGACGGCCGCAAGATCGGATTCATCGATCCACGACAGAAAAGAGTCCGGTGATTGGCTCATGAGTAAACGAGTCGGCGGCCTTGCAGACCGATCATGTCAGGGATACGCACGATCACGAGGCCGCTGATGATCGCGTAAAGAAGTCCGCCGGCGATGATCGAAGCGATGGTTGCGTGAGTGAGATAAACCGCAACGAACTTGCAGGCCCACGCCAGACCGAGCAAGGCAGCGACGAGGCCGAACTGATAGACGAAATCGAGAGGACCGGCGCCGATGCGATGAAGCACGAACGTCTGCAGGCCGACGCTCAGGAGCTGCAGGGAAACCATCTTGATCACCACGCCGGTCGCTCCGAGTCCCAAGCCGGGGATGAATGCGGTCGGAGGCGCGGTGACAAAGTACGCGACCGGAATGCTCGTCAACATCGAAAACATCCCGATCGCCGCATGCGCGCGCGTGTTGCCGATCGCCAGTAAGTATGTTCCCTGAATCTGACCGAGGCTCTGGTGAATCGGATAGAACAGCATCAGCGCGGTGGCGAGTGTCGCCCCGCTGTAATCTGCTCCAACTGTGAGCGCGAGTAGTTCGCGCGTGTAGGGAATGACACCGCAACTGAGCCACGCTGCAAGAAAGTAGAGCGCCCTGCGGATCGAGTTGTAGAGCGCGAGGCTGCGTCCCGGTTCAGCCTTCTCCTCCGCAACTTCCTTCCACAAGACGTTGAGGATCGATGTCGTGGCCAGAAGACTGATCGTCGCGAACTGCTGGCCGATCGAGAAGAAGCCCTGTTGCTTCGCGCCTCCGAATTTCTGCAGCAGCCAGCGATCGGCGAACTGATAGACAAAGCCGACGAAACCGTAGATCACCATCGGCCGGCAATAAACGGCAAATTCCTTGAGGACCGACGACCAGCTCTCCTCGACATCGGACGGCGCCAGATTCGCGCGCAACATCCACGGCCCGAGGATCAACGCGAGCAGGACAAACTCCGCGATGAGGATCCACAGAATCGTCGAAACCGAAAGCAGATGAAAGTGAAGTAATCCGACGATGAGAACGAGATGAACGAGCGCTTGAACAACCGCGGCGCTTTGCACGATCACCGTTTTTCGGACCGCTTCGCCGAGCTGGCTGACCATCGTCCAGATCTGGGTCAGGACAAAACTGACCGCGAACGCGAGCAGCACGATGTTTCGGTCGTGACCGAGCCAGATGCGCTGCACGAGCGAGCTCGGTAGGAAGAGCCCGAGGATGAGCAGCATCCCGCAGAACTGGACGCCGAGTGTCCAGAGAAGGTAGAGCGAAAAGAATCGTGGGCCGCGTTTGCGGCGGGCGATGAGCGTGTAGAAGGCCGGCGAGCTTCCCAGGTCGAGGATGAGATTGATCGCCGCAAAACTGCCGAGGAGAAAGTTCAGATTGCCGTAGTCGGCGGCGCCCAGGCCGCGGGCGATGAGAATTCCGGCGACAAACGACAAGCCTGTCCTGAGGATGTTCGCGGCCAGTGTGGCGACGAACCGCGTCAGGACACGCTCAGAGAGCCGCACGCCGAGCCTCCGTTGCCGCGCCTCGGACATTCAATTCGGACAACATCGTCGTGGCCCACTGTCGCGGCCAAGACGGACTGTTCAATGCGTAGCGGTGGATGAACTCGCGGCGAACGGCTTGCAGCGACGTCTCGTCCCACCATCGCGCCGGATCGGCGTAGACGGCCGAGAGTTGTGCGGCCGCACTCTCGGGTGTATCGAACAGCACTCCGCACTCCCGCAGGTTCCCGAACATCTCCTCGGCCTCATCGCGCATTTCCCAGCGCTCCGGATCCCAATAGAGGATCGTCGGCAGATTCGCGGCGAGCGATTCGAGAAGCGTGGTCGCACAATGATCGATGACGATGATCCGCGTGCTCGAGAACCGTTTCGGCGCCGGAACGCTCGCATCGACGCGTACGTCCGGAAAGCGCGAATGGATCCGCTCTTTCTCAGAGTGCCCGAAATCCAGAGGCATCGGGCAGTACAGAATCTCGCGTCGGAGATCAGCGTCGAGATTGCCGAGGAATCGCA
>DASYUK010000474.1:0-1703 GCA_036001325.1 Thermoanaerobaculia bacterium | reverse complement strand
GTCGGTGGAAACCGTCTCCGGATTCGAGTTGACCATGATCGTCTCGAACCCGAGCTCCTTGAGCGCGAACGCCGCGTGAACGCAGCAGTAGTCGAATTCGATGCCCTGCCCGATGCGGTTCGGCCCGCCGCCCAGAACGATCACTTTCCTGCGGCCGGTCGGTTGCGCTTCGCACTCGTCCTCGTAGGTGGAATACATGTACGCGGTCCGGGTCGCGAACTCGGCGGCGCAGGTATCGACGCGCTTGTATACCGGGCGAATGCCCAGCGCGTGACGGCGCGCGCGCACTTCCGCCTCGCTCTTCTTCCACAGATGCGCGAGGCGCCGGTCGGAAAATCCCATGCGCTTGAGCGACCTCAACTCGTCGCCGGCAAAATCGTCGAGCTTGCGCTTTTCGATCGAGAGCTCGGTGTCGACGATCTCCTTGATCTGCGCCAGGAACCAGCGATCGATCCGCGTGTGGAGATGAATCTCCTCGAGCGACATGCCGATGCCGAACGCGTCGGCGACGTACCACAGGCGCTCGGCACGCGGGTACGCCAGCTCGTCGGCGATGGTGTCCGGGTCCACCGTCTTCAAGTTGAAGCCGTCGACGCCGGTCTCGAGCCCGCGCAGCGCTTTCTGCAGCGATTCCTGGAACGTGCGGCCGATCGCCATCACTTCTCCGACCGATTTCATCTGCGTGGTCAGCCGGTCGTCGGCCTGCTTGAATTTCTCGAAGGCGAAGCGCGGCACCTTGGTGACGACGTAATCGATCGTCGGCTCGAAGGATGCGGGGGTGGCGCCGCCGGTGATGTCGTTCTTCAATTCGTCGAGCGTGTAGCCAACCGCGAGCTTCGCCGCTACCTTGGCGATCGGAAAGCCGGTCGCCTTCGACGCGAGCGCCGACGAGCGCGAGACGCGCGGATTCATCTCGATCACGATCATGGTCCCGTCGTCGGGGTTGATCGCGAATTGCACATTCGACCCGCCGGTGTCGACGCCGATCTCGCGCAGGATCGCGATCGACGCGTCGCGCATGATCTGCAATTCCTTGTCGGTCAGCGTCTGCGCCGGCGCGACGGTGATCGAGTCTCCGGTGTGCACGCCCATCGGATCGAGGTTCTCGATCGAGCAGACGATGATGCAATTGTCTTTCTTGTCGCGCACGACCTCCATCTCGAACTCTTTCCAGCCGCGCAATGACTGCTCGATCAAGAGCTCGCGCGTGGGCGAGGCGTCGAGTCCGCGCTTGCACATCTCCACGAATTCTTCGCGGTTGTAGGCGATGCCACCACCAGTGCCACCGAGCGTAAACGACGGGCGGATCACCGCCGGAAAGCCGATCTCGGCCTGCACCTCGAGCGCCTGCTCGAGGTCATGCGCTATCCCCGAGCGTGCGGAAGCAAGCCCGATACGCGTCATCGCCGCTTTGAATTTTTCGCGGTCCTCCGCCTTGTCGATCGCCTTTTTCGACGCACCGATCAGCTCGACGTCGTATTTGTTGAGCACGCCTTCGCGCGCGAGGTCGAGTGCGCAATTGAGTGCGGTCTGCCCGCCCATCGTCGGCAAAAGCGCATCGGGGCGCTCGCGCTCGATGATCTTGGAGAGCATCGGCCAGGTGATCGGCTCGATGTAGGTGACGTCGGCCATTTCCGGGTCGGTCATGATCGTCGCGGGATTGGAGTTGACCAGGATGACCTTGTAGCCTTCCTCGCGCAGCG
>DASYUK010000473.1:0-1914 GCA_036001325.1 Thermoanaerobaculia bacterium | reverse complement strand
GATTGAAAAGCCTCCTGACTACAAGATCGACTATGCGGTCGATGCCAAAGAGTCATTGTTGCGGCAGGCCGCAGGTCTCGACTTCTATCGTGAAACGCGTCTCGCCGATGCGGACAAACGGTGGCCGTTCGAAGATGGATCGGTTCGCACCATCTTCTCGAACATCCTTTACTGGCTGCAGTCGGCCGATCACTCCCTTCGCGAGATTCACCGGATCCTCCAGCATGGAGGCCGGGCGTTGCTGTGTCTTCAGGATCATCGCTTCAAGGACCATTGCATCAGCTATCGCTGGCGGGAAAAGAACTCGGAGCTGCTGCGGCTGCTCAATCGCGGCCGCACGGAATCGAGTTACTGGACCACTTCGTACGACGAGTTCTCCGCGCTGGCGAGGCGGATCGGATTCCGCGTCGCGGACCATGCCGCCTATCTGTCGCCGCTGACGCTTCGCGCGTGGGACATCGGTCTGCGGCCGTTGTCGCCGGTTCTCATCAAGATGGTGAAACTCCTTTCCGAAACGGATCGCGACGCGATCAAGATCGAGTGGATGGATACGTGTCGTCCATTTCTCAATGAGCTCTTGACGATCGATTCAGAAAGCTCGGAGCAGGGCGGCTACCACTTCTTCACTCTTGAGAAGATCTGACCGATGTCGTCTTCCTTTCTCGCTACAACCGCGCTCGACGAGTTCTGGAACAAGGACGCGGATCGCATCCTGTTCCTCGGTACCTGGTGTCTTCGGTTCGACTCCAGGCATCGGTGGAAAACGCTGCGCTACGAAGTTCTGCCGTCGCCGTGGAATGATCGGCGCCGTTTCTATGAGGCGGCGGCATATGTCGATGAGCTGGGTGAGCGCCTCCTGCCGCCACTCGCGCGCTACCTGAACTCCGTCCACGGCGAACAGCGCAGCGATCGCTACTGGCGCATTCTCGTCGGCGTGTGGCTGATGCACGCTGTGCACGCAGCGTACGACCGATACGTTCTACTCTCCGAAGCGATCGGATCGACGGAGGTGAATACGATCGGGCTCGATCGCTCTGACTATCGCGTGCCTACGACGACGGTCGATCATCACGCTGCTCTCAAGAACGATCTGTACAACCTGCAATTGTTCACGCAGATCCTCGAGGCGAAGGGATATGAGTTCCCGCGGCGAAAGGCGAGCTCGCCACCGCCGCCGCACGCGTTGTATCGGCGGTCGCCGCTGAAGAGGGTTGTCGTCTCGAGCGTCGAGGGCCTGGCGCGCCTCGGCGAACGGCTGCTGGAGAAACCGGGGCGCATCGCGTTCTACAGCTCTTATGGTTCGTGGAGCGCGGAATTGCGGATCCTTCTGCAGAGTGGCTTTGGCGTGATTCCGATGCATCCGCCTGCCGTCGAGATCGAGCGCGAGCCGGTCTTCGATTCGAGGAGACTGGGTCTCGCTGATCTACCGGCTTCGTCTCCGTTCGAGCGGATCCTCGTCAGCCTGCTTCCCCAACTCTTCCCGACGATCTTTCTCGAGGGCTATCGCGAGCTCGTCTCATCATGCGCGGCGCCTTCCGTGGGCGGCGTGGCATCGGTGAGCGGCTGGTATTTCGAAGAGCACGTGAAATGTCGCGCGGCGATCCTCGCCGATCGCGGCGCGAAGATCTTCGCGCTGCAGCACGGCGGCGGATATGGGATCTATCGCGTCGCGCCGGCGGAGCGCTACGAGAAGCGGCTGTGCGATCGTTTCCTCGTGTGGGGGTGGGCGGCCGACGATCCGAAGGTGCGCAATGCGCCCGGCGGGCGACTCTCGGAAATCGCGAAGCATCAGATCACCACGGCGAGCGCGTCGCGAAACCGTTCGGTGCTTTTCGTTCCCACCGCGCATCCTCGATATCTCTATCGCTTTCACTCCTCACCGGTCGGCAGTCAATGGACCGAGTACTTCGACTG
>DASYUK010000472.1:0-3267 GCA_036001325.1 Thermoanaerobaculia bacterium | reverse complement strand
GTGAACGTGTCCGCCCGTCAGTTCCAGCAGCCCAATGTCGTCTCCATGATCCGGGACGCCATCGAGCGCTCAGGCTTTGATCCGAACTACCTGGAAATCGAGATCACCGAGAGCACAGCCATGCTGAATCCCGACTTGACGGCTGAGATTCTCCTCGACCTCAAGAGCCTCGGAGTGAGCATTGCCCTCGACGATTTCGGCGTAGGGCATTCCTCGCTCAGTTACCTGAAGCGGTTCCCGATCGACGCTCTGAAAATCGATCAGTCTTTCGTTCAAGACATCGCGCGCGGAGGCAGCGACGGAGCGATCGTTTCCGCGGTCATCGCGATGGGCAAGGCTTTGAACATTCGAGTCATCGCCGAAGGGGTGGAGACGCCGGAACAACTCAAGTTCCTCAAGGATCACGGTTGCGTCGAGTTTCAAGGATATCTGTTCAGCAGGCCGATGGCGGCGAATGCGCTCACCGAGATGATCCACACGGCGTCGCCGAGCGCATACACGCACAGCTACGCACGAACGATTCACGCCGTTCCGGCAGCCGCAACCACCCACTGAACGCGGGCCGGCGAATCGGGCCTGGTAGCGCATACGGGATTCGAACCCGTGTTACCGCCGTGAGAGGGCAACCGGTCGCCGGTCGAGTTGCTTCACATTCATTCGCGCGCCATGACGGAAGCGATCGGGCTCGATGAAAAACCTCGGAAGAAATAGCCCGCGCGTTTCGTTCTTGATACTTGACGTATCATGATACGTGACGTATCTTCTGGTACGTGAAGACCACGGAACACTTCGAGCGCATCCTAAGGCAGCGGCCTCAGATCAAGCGCGAGTGGTGTGAGCGGATTGCCAACCAGCGCAGCTTCGCAGAGACGATGCCGAGCGGTCGTATCCGTTGCTGGGGATGGGTTGAGGAAATCAAGCATTACGTCCGAGTGGTCATTCTGGAAGATGGGGAGACGTTGCACACAGCAATGATCGATTCGAAGTTCAAAGGGGGCTCGCGATGAGACTGCAATATGACGACAGCAGCCGCGGGCTGCTCATCAGCTTCGGGGATCCGAAGCGATACAGCGAATCGCGCGAAGTCGCCGACGGTGTTGTCGTCGACTTTGACGCGAAGGGGAAGCCGCTCGCGATCGAGCTCGAGGACGCCGACGCCATCATCGACACAAACGCTCTTCTTCAGCTACTGCAGCCACGTATCGACAACGGCGATGCACTCCGCAGCTTCCGCGAGCGTCTCGGGATGACACAGCAACAGCTCGGCGACGCCCTCGAGATTCCACGGAACACGATTGCCCGGTGGGAACGCGACGAATTGCCGATCGAGAAATCGCGGCTGCTCGAGCTCGCGCTGCGCGCTCTCGTCGCCGTCGTTCCCGGCGTCGACGCAAAGCTGGAGAAGCACCTCACGACGACAAAGAAATCTCGCGTCGTCTCCCCGCCAACGACTGTTTATCACAGTGCAGTGACAGGCCGACTTCTCGATTCTGTGCATGTTGGTGGGAGGCGAAGAACAGCGGATCGCCGGCCGTCGAAGAAGAGATGACCGACGCGGGCCGTGTGTGTAACTCAACGGTCCGTTCGCCTCGTGACGCGCTAACGGCGCGCCCGAAGATAAGCTCCCGGCCGCGCGTGCCGCCGTTTCGGCGATTCGCAAACGAAGGTAACTTCTCGCTGGAGTTTTGGTAGCGCATACGGGATTCGAACCCGTGTTACCGCCGTGAGAGGGCGGCGTCCTGGACCCCTAGACGAATGCGCCGTGCGGAAAGGAAGCCGAGCGTATGGAAGCGCTCCGCGGGGCGTCAAGGCGGTCTAACTCGTGTCGAGCGAATCGCATTCCCTGTTCGACGCCGCGTCGTCAATGCCTGACAGCTCGTCTGCGAATGAGCGGTGTTCCGTAGATCTCGGCGCTGGAGGAAACTCCGACGGCCCCGCTGTCATCTTCCCCACCCATGATCAACACGCGACCATCGCGCAATGCGACGGCGGCGTGCTGTGTGCGATAGCGCTGAAGCTTTCCGACCGTCTGATACGTTTGTTTCGCCGGGTCGAAGATCGACAGTTCATCGGTGGCATATTCATCGCCCCCGCCC
Source organism: Thermoanaerobaculia bacterium (assembly GCA_036001325.1). Classification (GTDB taxonomy): domain Bacteria; phylum Acidobacteriota; class Thermoanaerobaculia; order Gp7-AA8; family Gp7-AA8; genus DASVHS01. The sequence continues at coordinate 1,171 of DASYUK010000472.1, read as the reverse complement.
GCGACAAGCACCGCCCCTCCGGGCAGCAGTGTCGCGGTCGCGGCCCACGGCGCTGTCCACACCGGCTCAGCCAGATGGAAAGTGCCTGTGGAAGGATCGTAAATCTCGGAAGCGCTGCCGATCGCCGGTGCGTCGTCGGTACCGACGAACAGGATCTCCCCATTCGCGAGAACCACCGTCGCACCAATGTGTGGTCCGATCGGACCGGCGGTAGCCTGGAATGTTCGCGTTTCGGGATCGTAGAGGTCTGCGCTTGAGCCGACGATGAGGACACGGCCATCGGGGAGTCGCGCGGCGCCATGCGCATATCGCGGCGCCGTCATGTTCCCGACGCGCGTAAAACTTCTCGTCGCCGGATCGTAAATCTCCGCGTCGGCGATAGCTTTTTGTTGCCGCTCGTCCAGGCCCCCGGTCAACAGAACCGTATCGTCTCGCAACAGCGTCGCCGTGTGACTTGAACGGGCGACGATCATGTCGGAGATCGATTCGAATCTGCCGGTCGAAGCGATATACAGCTCTGCCGATGACACCGTGCGGGCAACACCCGACCAATAGCCTCCGCCGGCAATCAGTACATCGCCGTTTGTCAGAAGCGTCGCGGTGTGCGAGGTCCGCATGGAATGCATGTTGCCGGCGCTGGTGAAAATGCCGGTCTGCGGATCAAAGATCTCTGCCGAGTTGAGGTATGTGGAACCGTAACCGCCGAATCCTCCAGTCACCAGGACTCTCCCGTCTTCGAGTCGCGTGGCCACGGCGCTTTCGCGCGGAACGGTCATGCTCCCCGTCGCAACGGTCTGCGCGCTCGAAGCAGTGGTGAACGATGTCAGAAACAATGCGAGCAGAACGCTTCCAGTGATGCGGTGCAGCGACATGTCTTGCCCCTTCGGATGAAGAACAATTTACATCCGCCGGCCGGAGCCAGCCACCCCATCACGGCGTCTCGCGCACCGGCCCTTCGAAGTTGTACGCGTACGAATCGCCGTTCGTGAGCGTGACAATGCAGTTCAGAATGACCGTGCGCGGCTCGGCGGGCTGGAACGCGCGCGCGAAACGGCCGCGAACGACCACGTCGAAGAGATGGTCCTTCCCCGGATCGATCATCTCGTTGAACCTCTGCACGGTCGGCAAAACCTGAAACGCGCCGCTTCCGGCGGTGCGGATCGTGATCTGG
>DASYUK010000471.1:0-9313 GCA_036001325.1 Thermoanaerobaculia bacterium | reverse complement strand
TTCGAGGCACTCTTGCGGCGCGACATTGCACGCCGCGAATCATCGATCGCGCTGATCAACCGCGTCTCGCAAGGCGATCTCGCTCTCTCGGCGCCGCAGATTTTGATCGCCACGCATTCGGCACGAATGGCGGCCGCTCTGCGCGCGCTCGTGGCGAACCTCGATCGCACGATCCGGCGCTTCGGCCAACTCTCCGGCGACGTCGCGCGCGTGAGCGAGCAGATGATGGCACGCTCGCGCATCCTCGCGCGCAGCGCCAACGAGCAGCTCGAGTCGACCGAGAGCACTTCCGAATCGGTCACGCAGATCGATCAGTCGATCAACGCCGTCCGCAGCAGCATGGAAAAGCTCTCCGCGAATGCCGAGGAAACGTCGACGTCGATCCTGGAGATGTCGGCGAGCATCGAAGAAGTCGGACGCATCGCCGAGAACCTGGCGCAGTTCGTCGACGAAACGGCGACAGCATTCGAAGAGATGACCGCATCGATCAGCGAAGTTGCGACCAATACGGAGAGCTTTTCGTCATTCGCAACCGAGACCGCGACGTCGATGGTGGAGATGAACGCCACGACAACCGAGATCGGCCGGTCGGCCAAACAGTCGGCCGATCTGGCGCGCTTCGTCACGGACGCGGCGACCGAGGGACGCACGGCCGTGGAGGGCAGCGTCGACGGCATGCGCAAGATCGAGCAAGCCGTCGAAGAAGCGAAGATCGCCCTCGGCGAGCTCGCCGAACGGTCGCGGGAGATCGGCGACATCATTCGGGTCATCGACGACATCGCACGGCAGACGAATCTTCTGGCGCTCAACGCCGCGATCATCGCCGCGCAGGCGGGCGAGCGCGGAAAGGGATTCGCCGTGGTTGCCGACGAGATCCGAGACCTCTCGGAGCGCACGTCGACCTCGACCGAAGAGATCCGCACGCTGATCGGGAACGTGCAGCGCAGCGTCGATCGCGCCGCCGAGCAGATGACGCTCAGCGCCGATCGCGTCAGCGACGGCGTCGGGCTGACGGCGCGCGCGTCACAGGTCCTCGAGAAGATCCTCGAACTGACGGATCGCTCGACGAACTCGATCGCCGAGATCGCACGCGCCACTGACGAACAGGCGCGCGGGAGCGCCGCGGCGACGAAGGCGATCGAGGAAGTCACAAAGATGGTGCAGCAGACCGCGGTGGCGACCCAGCAACAATCACAGACCGCGCGCAAAGTCGGAGAACAGGCCGGGATCGTCCGCGACTACACGCGTCACCTGAAGCGGGCGATGGTCGAGCAGGAAAGCGGCAGCCGCTCGATCGGCGAGGCGATGGGGAACGTCGCCGGACTCGTGCAGAACGTGCTCGAGGCGACATCCGTGCTCGCGACCGAAAGCGCCGCGATCGTGAAAGCCATGAACGTCATCCAGCAGGGATCGCGCGAAGCGAGCTTCGGCGTCAGCGATCTCAATCAGATGGCTGGCGCTCTGGCACACGAGTCGTCGCTCCTCAATCAGGAGCTCGCACGCTTCACGCTGGCGAAAGCGAACGAAGGCGGCCGCGTCACCACCGCGACGATCCTCTGGCAGCAGCTCACCTTCGATCCCATTTACACGACCGCCGCCGCGTTGGGCTTCATGGCCAAGGCCGTTCATCAGAAGCTCGTCTCGTATGGCGAGGGGGCGGAGCTGCGGCCGGAGCTCGCGGAGCGATGGGAGATCATCGAGCACGGACTCCACTATCGCTTTCATCTGCGACGCGGCGTTCGCTTCCACAACGGCCGTGAAGTCGAGGCTCGTGACGTTTACGAGAGTCTGATCCGGCTGCTGTTACCGGAGAACAAATCATCGGGCAGTTGGATCATGCGCAACGTGCGCGGCGCCGAGGACGTGATCAGCGGAAAGACAGCCGAGCTGGCCGGCATCGTAGCGACGGACAAACACGTGGTCGATATCTATCTCGACGAGCCGGTGGCGTTCTTCCTCTCCCTGCTGTCGATGCACGAGTGCGGAATCGTGCCGGTCGAAGAGACTCGCGACAAAGAGCGGATGCGGCTTCGGCCCTCCGGCGCGGGACCGTTCCGGATCGATGAAGTCGTCGAGGGACAGCGCGTGCTCCTGGTCCGCAATCGCGATTACTGGGAAGCCGGCCAGCCTCTCCTCGACGAGCTGATCTTCCGGCTCGACATCCGCAGCGCGCGCGACGTCGCCGACGCATTCATGCGCGGTGAGCTCGACATCGCGCATGGAATACCGCTCAACGTCATCGGACAGATTCGCAATGATCCCCAGATTGCGCCGTACCTGCTGACGCAGACACAGCTGCACACTTCGTATGTCGGCTACGACTCGTCGACAGCGCCGTTCGATCGCGTCGAAGTGCGCCAGGCGGTCAACTACGCGATCGATCGGCAGCGGATCAACGAGCGCGTCTTCGCCGGACTCGGAGTCCTCGCCGAAGGGCTGTTGCCGCCGGGACTGATCGGGTACGACGCGGGACTTCGCGGATACGATCACGATCCCGATCGGGCGCGGGCACTTCTGCGGCAGGCCGGTTACGGTTCGGGATTCGAAGTTCAATATCGGACGTGGGACACCGACGAGTTCAACAACTCCGGTCAGGTACCGCTGATCATCGAGGATCTCGCCGAGGTCGGGATTCGGGTGAATGTGACGCGGCATTCGACGACGGATGCGCGCGCCCCGCTGTCGCGGCCGGGCCATGGAAACATCTTTTGCGGCAACTGGTACGCAGACTTCCCCGATCCCGACAACTTCTTCTTCATCTTCTTCCACAGCCACTCGAGCGCCGTCGCGGGATTGAACTATCACCGCGCCGATCTCGATCGTCAGATCGAGGACGCGCGCCGGTCAAACGATGCCCAGGAGCGCGCGGATACCTATCGCAAACTCGATGCGCGCGTCGTGCGCGAGGCGCCCATCGTCCCGCTGTTCCACGAGCGTCTGTTCGTTCTGCATAAGCCGCATGTGCGCGGCGTGCGGACATCGCTCGTGACGCCGCCGGTGCGCTATCACGATGTGTGGTGTGAGAGTGAGGTGTGAGATATCGTCCGGGGCATGCATGCTCTCCCCGGTATCATCCTCGCAGCCTTTGTCGCGTGGTATTCGTCGCCGATTTCACCGCAGCCTGTCCCACAGCCGGCAGGCGAGCTGCTCTCCGCTGATTCGCCACGTTCGACGATCGAAGGGAGCACATTCGTCGCGCCAGCAGGATGGCGCATCGCGGTGCGCGGCGCAGCGACGATCCTCGAGGCACCGGAAGGCGATTCGCACATCGCGCTTGTCGACGTCCACGCAAAGGATGCCGACGCTGCGGTGGCCGCGGCATGGTCAGCGTACAACCCGGACGCAAAGTGGCCGCTCAAGATGGCGAACGACGCGGCCGACCGGGACGGCTGGACGAATATCCGAACCTATGACTATCTGACGTCTCCGAACGACAAGCGCGATGTTTTCGTCCAGACACGGCGTGCTGGCGATACCTGGACGGTCATCGTGTACGACATGGCGGAGGCGGTCGGCTCGAAGCGCGGTGCGCAGGTCGCGCTGATCTTCAGTCACCTCTTCCCCAAGGGGTATCAACGAGAGAGCTTTGCTGGAAAGAAAGCGAACAAACTCGATTCCAAACGCATCGCCGAGCTCTCCAAGTTTGTCGAAGGGGCGCGCCAGAAACTCGGCGTGCCAGGCGTTTCGATCGGTCTCATCCAGGACGGTAAGGTCATCTTCCAGGGCGGCTTCGGGTTTCGCGAGCTGGGCGGCAAAGCGAAAGTCGACGCCGACACGCGCTACATCATCGCGTCGAACACCAAGGCGCTCACCACGTTGATGCTGGCCAAGCTCGTCGACGAAGGAAAGCTCACATGGGAAACACCGGTGACGGCTGTGTTGCCATCGTTCAAGCTCGGTGATGTCGATACGACCCGTCGGGTCAAGATCAAGCATCTGATTTGCGCGTGTACCGGATTACCGCGCCAGGATTACGAATGGCTATTGCAGTACAAGGGGGTCACGCCACAAGGGGCGCTCGCGACGCTGGCGACGATCCAGCCGACGACTCCGTTCGGTGAGCTGTATCAATACTCGAACTTGCTGGCCGCGGCCGGCGGATTCGTCGGCGGCCACGTGGCGTATCCCGACCTCGAGCTCGGCGCGGCGTACGAGGAGGCGATGCGCACGCGCGTCTTCGTTCCGCTCCAAATGACAGAGACAACGTTTGATTTCCAGCGCGCCTTAGCGAGCAATCACGCCGCCGCTCATGCCCCTGACGTCGACGGTAAGCCCGCGCGTGCGTTGATGGACGTCAACTACTCGATCATTCCAGTGCGCCCTGCCGGCGGCGCCTGGAGCAACGTCCGCGATCTTCTCAAGTACGTGATGATGGAGCTTCGCGAAGGAACGTTGCCTGACGGCAAACACTACATCAGCAAGGATGCTTTGCTGGCCCGCCGAGCGCCGCAGGTCTCGATCGGCAAGGACGTCACGTACGGCATGGGGTTGATGGTCGACACGACCTACGGCGTTCCCGAGATTCATCATGGCGGCGACATGATCGGCTACCACAGCGACATGATCTGGTTGCCCGAGCAGGACGTCGGCGCCGTGATCCTCACCAATTCTGATTCAGGCGCGGTGATGCGCGGGCCGTTCCGGCGAAAACTCCTGGAGCTTCTATTCGATGGCAAGCCGGAGGCTGACGCACGGCTCGACGCGCAGACCAAAAGCTTCTTCGCCTGGTTTGCGGCCGAGCGGAAGCGTCTGAAGGTCCCTGCCGAGGCCGCCGATGCCGGCAAGCTCGCCACGCGCTACGCCCATGAAGCGCTCGGCGAGATTTCGGTCAGTCATGCCGGACCGGCGACAATATTCGATTTCGGCGAATGGAAGAGCGAAGTGGCCTCTCGACACAATCCCGACGGAACCGTGTCGTTCTTCACGATCACACCGGGAGTGGAAGGATTCGAGTTCGTCGTCGGCTCGACAGCGAAGCGCACACTGATCGTACGTGACGCTCAGCACGAGTACATATTTGTGGAGAGGTAAGGCCGGTCTTCAGTTCTTCAGGATTCACGCCGCTCTTTTCGCGGTCGCGACGCTGTTTTCGATCAACTACATCATCTCGAAAGTCGCGATGCACTCCTTCGCGCCGCTGAGCTTCGCGTGGCTGCGCGTGGCCGGTTCGGCGATCGTGCTCAACGCAGTGGTGCCCGGCCGCGGCTTCACCCGCGCCGACTCCTGGCGCATCGCTGGCTTCGCGGTCCTCGGCATCTTTCTCAATCAGACGATGTTTCTCGCCGGCCTCGCGCGCACCAGCGCGCACGTCGCGGCGATCCTCATCACGGCGATCCCCGTGTTCGCCCTCGTCGTCGCGATCGCTCTCGGATACGAGCGCGCGACCACCGCAAAGATCGGCGGCATCGCGCTCGCGTGTGCCGGAGCATTGCTGGTCATCGGCGGCGAGGGAATCGAAGGCGTGACCGACGCGCTCGCCGGCACGCTTCTCCTCACCGGAAACTGCCTCGTCTACGCCATGTACCTCGTCCTGTCGAAGCCGGTGATGGAGCGGCTGTCGCCGGCGCGTGTGATCTCGCGGATGTTCGCAGTCGGTGCTGTGTTGATGCTTCCGGTTTCGCTCCCTTCGCTGCTGCGCGAGGATTGGTGGGCGATTCCGCGGAGTGCATGGATCGCACTGCTGCTCGTGATCGTCGGACCCACAGTCGCCGCCTATCTGCTGAATGCCTGGACGCTGCGTCACGCCGAGAGCTCGCTCGTCGCGGCCTATACCTACGTGCAGCCGGTGCTGACGGCGATCCTGGCGTGGGCGTTTCTCCACGAGCAGATCCGCGGCGTCGTCGCCCTCGCCGGCCTGATGATCTTCGTTGGGGTGGCCCTGGCCGGACGGGCGGCCGGACCGATAGCGGAATGACCGCTTATCGTTTACTGTAAACAACTTCGGACTGAGTAACGTCTCATCGAGGTGAGAGGCAACTTGGCGGTTTTCCGCTTCGGCGACGCCAGCGATTCACCCTCAGACCGGGAGCTGATCGATCGTACGCTCGCCGGCGACGGCGGAGCCTTCGGCATTCTGGTCGAACGTTTTCAGCGGAAGATTTTCCGCGTCGCGTTCGCCATCGTGCGCGATGAGATGGAAGCGGACGGTGTGACACAGGACACGTTCGTGCAGGCTTACACGAATCTCGCGAAATTTCAGGGCCGCTCCGAATTCGAGACGTGGCTCACGCGCATCGCCATCAACAAGTCGCGCGACACGCTTCGCCGCCGCCGCTTCGTGAGCCTCTTCACAGTCAATGACAACAACGAGGAAGAGTACGTGATCGAGCCGGTCGACACCCGACCCGATCCGGAGCGGCAGCTCGCCTCGGTCCAACTCCGCGCCGCGATCGAGCGCGCCGAGCGTTCGCTCTCCGCGCAGCAGAAGACGATCTTCCGTCTTCGCCATTACGAAAACCTCTCGCTCGAAGACATCGCCCAGCACCTCGGCCTCCGCGCCGGGACCGCTCGCGCGCATCTCTTCCGAGCCATTCACAAGATCCGCAAAGAGCTCGAACAGTGGCGAGCTCGTAAGTCTCAGGGGAACGATGATGAAAACGCACTTCAGTGAAGCCGATCTGCTCGAGATGTACTTCATGCAGCCCGGCGATTCGATGCCGGTGATGAATCACGTGGCCGGCTGCGCCGATTGCGCGGCGCGCTACGAACGTCTGCAGCGCAAACTGCGCGAGGCCGCCGCGTGCCCGATGGAGAAGCCCGACACTTTCTGGAGCCGGCAGCGGCTGTCGATCATGCGTCGCATCGCTGCACGTCCGCGCGCATTGCGCGTCGGATCGGCCGCTCGCGTGGCTGCAGCCGCGCTCCTCGCCTTCGTGATGGGTGGCGCAGTGGTGTATCACGAAGTCAAACCGATACCCGCCCCGGCGCCGGTGGTCGCCGCAAAGACTCCGACCGTCGACGAGATGCACGGCCCGATCAATCCGTGGGAATCGGATGAGTTGAAGCAATACCACGACGTCGTGCAGTGGGAGTCGTGGGTGGCCGAAACGACGCAGAACGGAGGAGACAACTCGCTATGACGAAGCGCATCCTTCTCTGCGCCGCGATGGCGCTGACAGTCGCCGGCTCGCTGAGCGCCGCGCCGCTTCCGCCCGGTAAATGGTGGCGGCGGCCCGAGTTCGTCCAGCAGCTCGCGCTCACCGACGAACAGCAGTCGAAACTCGACGCCACGTTCCGCGGCGCCGCGAACGATCTGATCGATCTCCGCGCCGATGTCGAGAAGCTCTCGATCGCGATCCGCGGCGAGCTCGATCAGCCTCAGCTCAACCGCGAGAATCTGCGCAGGCTGGCCGGCCGGCTCAGCGACGCGCAGGGAAAGCTCTTCGAGCGCGAGCTGATGATGCTCGTCGACATGCGCGGCGTGCTCAATGACGACCAGTGGGCGCGCCTCCGCGCACAACTCGATCGAGAACGGCCGCGTGGGCAAGAACGGCCGACGCCGCGGCACGAGTAGCACGTAACATGACGGCGTGCTCGAGGTCTCGCTGCACGCCGTCTCTTTCGCCTATCCGCAATTCGCGCTGCGCGATATCACGCTCACGTTTGCCGCAAGCACGAACACAGCAATTGTCGGGACCGGTTCATCGACACTGCTGAACTTGATCGCCGGCAAGTTACGGCCGCGCTCAGGTGAGATTCAGATCGGCGCGCGCGTCGTCAACGATCTCTCCCAGTCGCGGCGGCCGCTGCTCTACGTCACCTCGGCGATCGATGTGCCGGCGCGCTGGTCGGTGCGGCACGCGCTCATCGCCGCGGTGAGACGCCGTACGCTCGATCGCGTCGACCGCCAGCACGAATATGAGCTCGCGGTCGACAAGTGGAAGCTCGGCACGCTCGTCGAGCGGCGCATCGCATCGTTGTCGGACAGTGAGAAAACGCTCGTTCATCTCGCGCGCATCGAACTGCTGCGGCCCGGGATTCTCGTTGCGGATCGCTTACTCGCCGCTGCGACCGAAGAGACCACCGACGCGTTCTACCGCACGCTGCGCGTCTCCGAAACCACCGTCATCGGCGCGCCGGCGAGCCGCGCCGAGTTGGGAGCGACCGATCGAGTCGTCGTGCTTGCGGATGGTCGCGTGGTCCAGGAGGGGACGGCCGCGCAGATCTATGCGAAGCCGCTGCACGAGGCCGCGGCGATCGCGACCGGCGAAGTGAACGTCGTTCCGGTCACGATCAGCGGCCAGGTCGTCGAATCGGTGATCGGCACCTGGAAAATCTCGAACGCACCATTTCAGGGACCCGGCATCGCGCTCGTAAGACCGGAGGCGTTCTCCCTCCCCGCCACCGGTGCCGAGTCTGATCTCATCGTCGGTGTCGAAGAGGCTTCCTTCGAGAACGGGCGTTGGATCATCCGGGCGATCCTCAGCGGCGGCTTCATGCTCCGCGCCTCGTTGCCCGGCGATATGCGCCTGCACAAAGGAAAACTTCTCCCTCTCATTTACGATGCGGACGCCTTTTCTCTGCTTCAACGCGACATCGCCCAGATCCGTCTCTCTGCACCGACGGATATCATTCCTTCACTCAACGACTCTCGTTGAGGTATAACGTTTGCAGACTTCCGTCACGATTTCGACGACAATCGTCACCAGCGGTAGTCGAGCAGGAGCAGCATCATCGTGAGCATTCGAGCCCGCAGGACCCCGTTCAAGCTGCGCAAGCTGCTGGTGATTGACGACGATTCGCGCCTGCTGGCGTCGTATCGCGACCTGCTCTCCCCTTACGGTTTCGAAGTGCTCACCGCCGCAGACGGGAACGAAGCGATCACTCTCGTCGAGAAGCATCCCGATATCCTCCTCGTGATCCTCGATATCGCGATGCCGCGGATGGACGGCCGCGAGTGGCTGCGCTGGTTCAGAGAGATGCGCAAAGAGTCGCCCGTGATCGTCATCTCCGCCTACAAGCTCGAAGCCGCCGACTTCGAGCTCAAGCCGTCAGTGGTCCTCGAGAAACCGTTCCACGTCGCCGAGTTGCTCGATCTGGTGGGTTTGTTCTGCGGATTGGGAACGCCGACGACTACCGCGCAAGTCACCTAGTCCTTGGTCGTTCGTCCTTAGTCGTTAACGACTAACGACTAAGGACTAAGGACTATTTTTCCGCTTTGAGAAACGCGCACGCCTCGATCGACTGAAGATCGAGTTGCAGCGACGCGAACGATTCCGCGATCTCGATGCGGAACGGAATCCGGCGCTCATCCTCGGAGAGCCACACCTTCACACCGCCCGGCCACTTCTTCCCGCCCGGCGCATCGCCGATC
>DASYUK010000470.1:0-49664 GCA_036001325.1 Thermoanaerobaculia bacterium | reverse complement strand
GATCCTTCTCGCCACGATCGTACGGCCGGGCGTGTATCACGATCCGGTCGGCACGACGAAAGACCTGCGCACGGTAAAGACCTATCGCATGCGTCGGATCCACAACGCCGACGGGACGATTACGCGCACGCGCGTCGCGCGAAAGACAGTGGTCGGAAATTCAGAAGCGGTCGGGATGGCGCTTTACCGCGACTATCTCGTGCCGTTCGAAGTCGCTTCGCTCTTTCTGCTCGTGGCCATGATCGGCGCGATCGTCATCGGCAAGCGCGAGCTCAGCGCCGTGGAAGAAGAGACCGCGCCCGACTACATGCTCGATAAGGTCGAGACCGAGCATGAGGTGAAGGAGGCGATGAGTGCCTGAAGCCGCTCCGAGCACTGAGGCGTATCTGATGCTCTCGGCGACGCTGTTCGCGGTGGGGCTGATGGGTGCCGTGATGCGCCGCAACATGATCACGGTGTTGATGGCGATCGAGTTGATGCTCAACGCCGTCAACATCAATCTGATCGCGTTCGCTCACCGCCTGTCGTCGCTCGAAGGACAGGTCTTCACGATCTTCGTGATCACGATCGCGGCCGGCGAAGCAGCCGTCGGGCTGGCCATCATCATTCAGTTGTACCGCCTGCGCAGCACGGTCAACATCGACGAGGTGAAGACGCTCAATGGGTGATGCTCACACCAACATGCTGAGCGAAGCGAAGCATCTTCTGAGACGCCGCGCGGAGATGACTTTGTGGCGACGTTCATCGCCGCGTCTCAGGAGATCCTTCGCCGGCTTCGCGGCTCAGGATGACGTGGGGGAGAGGTGCCGATGAGTAGCGCGCTCCTCCTGGTCGTCCTCCTCCCCGCGCTCGGTGCGCTGATCAACGGACTGCGCGCGTCGAACAAACCGCTCGTTCACAAGAATCGCAGGGTGACCAACATCATCGCCGTCGGCGCGACGGCGCTTTCGGCGATCGTCGCTACAGTCGGCGTCGTCATTCCCTACATCAGTCACAGGACGCAAGCGCCGATCGAGTTTTCGTACTACACCTGGATTCCTTCCGGACTCGGACAGGTCGGGAACCATCTCGCCGACTTCAAAGCCGACTTCGCATTCCGCGTCGATCCGCTCTCGTGCACGATGCTGCTGGTCGTCACGTGGATCGGCTTTCTGATTCACGTTTATGCGACCGGCTACATGGGGCATGAGGAGCACGGATACACGCGCTTCTTCGCGTATCTGAATCTCTTCATGTTCATGATGCTGCTCCTCGTACTCGGAGCGAACTACGTGGTCATGTTCGTCGGGTGGGAGGGGGTGGGTCTCTGTTCGTATCTCCTCATCGGCTTCTACTACGACAAGAATTTCGCCGCCGACGCGGGCAAAAAAGCGTTCATCGTCAACCGCATCGGCGACTTCGGCTTCATGCTCGGTATTTTTTTGATCTTCAACACATTCGGCACCGCGGATTACTCGAAAGTCTTCGCGCTCGCTTCCGCGCATGGCGAACAGTACGCAGGCGTGGCGACGGCGATCTGTTTGCTGCTCTTCGTCGGCGCGGTCGGGAAGTCCGCGCAGGTGCCGCTGTATGTCTGGCTGCCCGACGCGATGGCTGGACCGACGCCGGTCTCGGCGCTCATCCATGCCGCGACGATGGTGACCGCCGGCGTATACATGGTCGTTCGATCGAATGCGCTGTTCCGGCTGTCGCCGGCGGCGATGGCGGTCGTGGCGATCGTCGGTGCGATCACCGCAATCTTCGCAGCGACGATCGGCATCGCGCAGAACGACATCAAGAAAGTGCTGGCCTATTCGACGGTCTCGCAGCTCGGCTACATGTTCCTGGCGGCGGGCGTCGGTGCATTCACAGCGGCGATCTTCCACCTGATGACGCATGCATTCTTCAAAGCGTGTCTCTTCCTCGCCGCAGGCTCGGTAATTCACGGAGTCGGCGGCGAGCAGGACATGCGGAAGTTGGGCGGACTCAAGCAGTACATGCCGCGCACCCATTGGACGATGCTCGTGGCCACCGTGGCGATCGCAGGCATCCCCCCACTGGCCGGTTTTTTCTCGAAGGATGAGATCCTCGCCGGGGCGTTCGCCTATTCGCCGATGTTGTGGATCGTGGGCGCGATCACGGCCGGCATCACCGCCTTCTACATGTTCCGGCTGTACTTCATGACATTTCAGGGCTCCTATCGCGGTGCGCGTGTCGAAGGCATCGAGAGCTCCGAGCCAGAACACGCTGGACACAAACTGATTCCCGATCGGCGTCATCTCGACGAAGGCGACGAGCATCTCGACAAGGCGCACGGTCATCACGTGCACGCACACGTGCCGCACGAATCACCGCTCAGCATGACCGGTGTGCTCGCGATTCTGGCGGCACTCTCGGTCGTCGGCGGCTTGATCGGACTGCCGGCCGCTCTCGGCGGTCCGCATCCGACGTGGTTCCAGCGCTGGCTCGAGCCGGTCCTGTTACCCGTTCACGGTCGCCAGTTCCACTTCCATGAAGCCTCACTCGCGTCGGAGTGGGCATTGATGATCGTTTCCGTGGCCATCGCGCTTGTCGGGATCTGGATCGCACGCTCGCTCTATCAACGCCGGCCCGCGGTTCCCGACATCGTCGAAGTGAAGCTCGGTCCACTGCATCGCATCCTCGATAACAAGTACTACGTCGATGAGATCTATAACGCGACGGTCGTTCGCGGCACGCTTCTCCTCAGCGTGGCGATGGCGTGGTTCGATTCGAACGTCGTCGATGGCCTCGTCAATCTGACACGCCATATCACGCTCTTCGGGTTCGGTCACGGATCGAATCTGATCGACAAGTACATCGTCGACGGAGCCGTGAACGGTCTTGCGTATACCGCGAAAGGCGGTTCAATGATTTTGCGACGAGCGCAAACAGGCCTGGTCCAGAACTACGCATTGGTCATGGGGGGCGGGATCGTGCTGCTCGCGGTGATCTATCTCTTTCTGAAGCCGTAGGAAAGGTCGGATGGGCATTCTGAGCATCGTCACCTACATCCCGCTGGCCGGCGCGGTGATCATCGTCTTCTTCATCTCGGGGGAGAACGGCCGGGCCATTCGCATCGCCGCGACGGTCACCGCGCTGATCGACTTCATCGCGTCGCTCTATCTGTGGATCAACTTCGATCCTCGCGGCACCGGCGATGCCATGTGGCAATTCCGCGAGACCTACCACTGGATCCCCGCGCTGGGCGTGAAGTACGACTTCGGGATCGACGGCATCTCTCTTCTGTTGATCCTCCTGACGACGCTCATGGGCGTCATCGCCGTGGTCTGCTCCTTCTCGGCCATTCAGAACCGGCAGAAGGAGTACTACGTTCTGCTTCTGCTGCTGCAGACCGGCATGCTGGGTACGTTCTGCGCGCTCGACTTTTTCCTCTTCTATGTCTTCTGGGAAGTGATGCTGGTGCCGATGTACTTCCTCATCGGCATCTGGGGCAGCACGCGACGACTGTACGCCGCGATCAAGTTCTTTCTCTTCACGCTGGCCGGCTCGGTCCTGATGCTGCTGTCGATCCTCGCGCTCTACTTCTACAACAACGACGGCATTCCGTTCCTCAACATCAAGGGTCTGGGCAACGAAGCCACGTTCAGCGTCCTGCAGTATCACAACATCGGCCATCTCATTCCGCCGACGCTTCAGTTCTGGATCTTCCTCGGTTTCTTCTTCGGTTTCGCTGTGAAGGTCCCGATGTTCCCGTTCCATACCTGGCTGCCCGACGCCCATACGGAAGCTCCGACGGCCGGATCGGTGATCCTCGCGGCCGTCCTCCTGAAAATGGGGACGTACGGTTTCGTGCGATTTGCTCTGCCGATTCTTCCCGATGCGACGCGTCAGCTCACGATCCCGATCGTCATCCTGTCGATCATCGGCATCGTGTACGGCGCTCTGGTCACACTCGTTCAGAAGGACATGAAGCGACTGATCGCTTACTCATCGGTCTCGCATCTCGGCTTCGTGATGCTGGGGATGTTCGCGCTCAATCCGATGGGACTCAAAGGATCCGTGCTGCAGATGATCAACCACGGCATCTCCACCGGCGCGCTCTTCCTTCTCGTCGGCATCATCTACGAGCGGCGGCACACGCGCATGATCTCGGATTACGGCGGACTCGCGAAGCAGATGCCGACGTACGCGACGCTCTTCCTCATCGCCGCGCTGTCATCGATGGGCCTACCCGCGCTGAACGGATTCATCGGCGAATTCACGATCCTTCTCGGCGCCGCGAATCGCAGCATGGTCTGGGCGGCCTTCGCCGCGATCGGAATCGTTCTCGGCGCCGCGTATCTGTTGTGGCTCTATCAGCGCGTGTTCTGGGGACCCCTCGACAATCCAGCCAATCGCACGCTGCTCGATGTGAACCGGCGCGAGCTGATTACGCTTCTGCCACTTGTCGCCCTCATGGTGTGGATCGGCGTGGCGCCGAAGATCTTCTTCGACGTGATCGAGCAACCGGTGAACTACATCGTGCTGAAAGTCGATCCGGGTTACTTCAGCAATGCCGCACAACATCCTGAGGTAGCCGAGGCGCGCTGATGATGACGTGGAACGATGCGGTGTTCCTGCTGCCGGAGATCATCATTTCAATCGGCGCGTGCGTTCTTCTCACCGCGCCGGTCATCGGTCGCAGGGGACCGGGGCGTCGCGCGGCGAAGTGGACGATGCTCGTGGTGCTCGGATTCACCGCAGCCTCCGTGATCGCCTGCTCGTGGGCGGTCGAGCGTGTCGGTCAGTCGCCCGGATTCGCGCAGATGTTCGCGCTCGACGCGTTCTCGATCTTCTTCAAGGTGCTCTTCATCGTCATCATCGCCATGGTGACGCTGCTCTCCGACGATTTCCTCCGAGAGTCGCGCTACTCGGCGTGGGAGTACTACTCGCTGCTCGCCTTCGCGCTCTGCGGAATGATGTTCATGGTCTCCGGCGTCCATCTCATCTCGATCTACATCGGTCTGGAGCTGATGTCGCTCTCCAGCTACATCCTGGCCGGCTATTTCAAGAACGAGCAGAAGTCGACCGAGGCGGCGATGAAGTACTTTGTCCTCGGGGCGGTGAGCTCGGGGATTCTGTTGTACGGAATCTCGCTGATCTATGGCGTGTGCGGCTCGCTCAATCTGCTCGACATCGATCGCGCGATGTCGACGTTGATCACGAACGACGCTTTGATGGTCGGCATCATGATGCTCGGCGCAGGACTCTGCTTCAAAGTGGCCGCCGCCCCGTTCCACGTCTGGGTTCCCGATGTCTATGAAGGATCGCCGACACCGATCACGGCCTTCCTCTCTACCGCGTCAAAGGTTGCGGCGTTCTCGATCTTCGCGCGCATCTTTTACGTCGGCCTGAATCACTTCTCGCTCGACTGGTCGAACGTGCTGGCGACTGTCGCAGCGCTGTCGATGATCATCGGCAATCTCGCCGCGATCACGCAGGACAATATCAAGCGGATGCTCGCGTACTCGTCGATCGCTCACGCCGGTTATGCGCTCCTGGGGATCATCGCGCTCAGCTCGACCGGCATCCGCGGCATCCTCGTGTACACGCTCGTCTACGTCTTTGCGAACCTCGGCATCTGGGCGACAGTGCTCATGATGCGCAGGCACGCGTACGCCGGCGAGCAGGTCGACGACTTCGACGGACTGCACAAGCGCGCGCCCGTGTGGGCCTTCGCCATGGTTATCTTTCTTCTCTCGCTCGGTGGCATTCCGCCGACCGCGGGGTTCATCGGGAAGTACTTCCTGTTTGCGGCGGCCATTCAATCGGGCTTCGGATGGCTGGCTATCATTGCAGTTCTGATGTCGGCGGTATCGATGTTCTATTACCTCCGCATCGTCGTGGCGATGTATTTGCGCGAGGGGGGAGACGCGGATGTCGCGAGCTCCGGTTCGCTGAAGTTCGTCGCGGCCGTCTGTCTGATCATCACGCTGCTGTTCGGCGTGATTCCCACGCCGCTGATCGATCAGGCCGACATCTCCAGCCGCTGGGTCGCCACACGCGCGGCACTGACGCCGGATGCCCGACGATAAACAGCGCCGCGAGTTTCGTCAGCTCATGGAGGCTTCAGCGATCGGCTGGATGTTCCCCATCGCCATCGGCCTCGGCTTCGCCTGGGGCTACGGCATGGACAAACTGTTCGGAACGTGGCCGTGGCTGACCGCGATCTTCAGCGTCTTCGGCATGATCGCGGCGTTCGTCAATCTCTTTCGACTGGGCCTCAGAAAGAATGGCGCTTGATCCACCGCAGCAGAACGACGAAGAGCCGAAGCGCGTCGTTCGCCGCATTCGACGCATCGGAATCGGAGCGTACGTCGTCTTCGCTATTTTCGTGCTGATATCGAGCGGAATTCGCGGCTGGATCGGATTGACTTGCACCGCAGCGGTCACTATGATCGCCTTCCTTTGGTTGGAGGAGATTGTGGAGTTGCTCCTTCAACCGACGGCACCCCTGCACGCTCGGAGACTGATGTGGCGTATCCTGGCGCGCTTCGCTCTCCTCGGTGTGGCGCTCTTGGTCACAATCTTCGTTGCTCGGTTCGACGCCTTAAGCGTATTGCTGGGATTCTCGATCGTGGTGGTGGGAATCATGGGTGAAGCTGTGTACTCGCTGTTTCGGAGCTTCGCCGGCTAATCGATGGAACACGAAAACTCGATTCTGTACGGACCGGTGAATGCGCTGTGGCACAGCGTGCAGCACCAGTTCCCCTGGGATATTCCCGATCACATCATCATGGCCTTGCTGGTGCTGGCCATCAGTTGCATTCTCTTTCCGCTCGCGTCGCGGCGCATCAGCAGAGACAATCCTGGCCCGCTGCAGCACACGCTCGAGCTGGTGGTCATGGGCCTGCGCGGGCTGCTCGACGATGTCATCGGCCATGGCGGCCGGAAGTATCTCGACATCATCGGCGGCTTCGCCGTCTTCATCTTCATCTCGAACATCTTCGGCTTGTTCTTTTTCCTGCAGCCGCCCACGGCGAATCCGAATACGACATTCGGTCTGGCGACGACCGCATTCCTCTATTACAACTGGCAGGGCATCCGCACGCAGGGACTCGTTCATTACTTCGCGCATTTCGCCGGGCCGGTGTGGTGGCTGGCACCGCTGATGTTCCCGATCGAGCTGATCGGAAACTTCGCGCGCATCCTTTCGCTGGGCATGCGTCTCTTCGGCAATATCTTCGGTGAGCATTCCGCCACCGGGATGTTCATGGGCATGCTCCCATTCGTCATCCCCTGGCCGATGATGGGCCTGGGGATCTTCGGCGCCTTTCTGCAGACCTTCGTCTTCATCATGCTGATGTCGGTCTATATCAGCGGCGCCACCGCCGTCGAAGAACACTGAGACAAGAAAACGATTCGAAATTTCGAAAGGAGGAGATTCGGAGTGAACAAGAAGCTCATCATGATGTTGGTCGTCCTGTCGCTGATGGCGGTGTCGTCGTTCGCGCAGGCGCCTGCGCCGTATCAGCCGCTCTCGGGCTCGAGTCAGACCGGCGTGCGCTGGGGACTCGTCTCCGCGGCGTTCGTTCTCGGCATCGCTGCGGCGGCGGGCGCCATCGGTCAGGGCCGCGCCATCGCTGCCTCGGTCGAGGGCATCGCGCGCAATCCCGGTGCGGCCGGCGCGATCCGACTGTCGATGATCATCGGTCTGGCTCTCATCGAGTCGCTCGTCATCTACTCGCTCGTCATCGCGTTTATCTTGCTCGGGAAGTAGCCTCAAAGGCAGTGAGCGGTTCAAAGGCCCGGCGCAGTTGGCCGGGCCTTCGTCTTCCGTGGCACTCCCATTGCTCAGTCGGCATGCGGAGGATGATGTCGTGAACTGGTTCAACCTCTCGCTGATCGGGTGGGTCATCCTGATTGTCGCCGGCGTGATCGCCGCGTACATGCTCCATGCTCCGAGGATCTGGATCGCGATCGGCGCACTGGCGCTTCTCGGTGTCGCCGTGATCACCTCGGTCAAGCATTCGAAGCCGCAGATTTGACGCAAAACAAAAACGCCGGCACGAGGCCGGCGTCGTCTTGTCGTCGTTAGGCGTTTCTAGTCGCCGCTGACCAGTCGTCGCAGTGCCGCGACCGCAGCTTCGGCGGAAACATCGCTCGTGATCGTGATCGACTTCTCCCGCGACCATGCGCCATCCTCGAATAGCAGGTATTTCACGGCGCCGTTCAACTTGTAATAGAAGACGAGGCGGTCGGGCGGAGTGGCGATCGCCGAGAGAGTTGTGTCGCTGGTGACCTGCTGCCGCGGCGCCGGATACGACACGTCGCGGATTCCGATGGGGATGCGCACGCGGGAGTCGAGCACCGGCTTCAGCGTCAGTCGATGAAACGAGTTCGTGATCATGTCGCCGAACACGACGTCGACGGTGTCGTGCGCAGCCGACTCGAACACGATCGGATGACGGAGGATCTCGCGCGCGGCATCGTCGAGCTGGTAATACTTCAGGAACGTGCGGTTCATGACGAAGTCGGGGAGGTCGCGACGATAAATGTCCGTCACCACGCCCTTCTCCACCGTCAGCATCGCGTAGCGAGCGACTTCGCCGATCGCTGATTCATCCCACCACGCCACATGCACGCTCAGTCCCGGAATCTGTTTCGTGTCGCCGGTCTCGGCGTCGTGCATCTGAACGGAGCGCGTGACGCCGACCTTGAGGTTGTAGCGGAAGTGATAAGGCACATCGTCGACCGAAGCCGCGGCGTTCCACTTGCCGTTCTGGAACGTGCAGAAGAGCAACTCGCTCGTGCCGAGGACCGAGTTCTGAGAACGCAGCCAGAAGACGAGGAGGGCATCTGACTCGGAGTCGTAGGCGAGCTCCGGTTGCCAGTTGTTGCCACCTTTCGTCGACGCCGGAACGTTGGTCTTGATGATGTTCTGACCGTTCTGGATCGTCAGCGTCAGGTAGCGCATCGAGGTGATCGACGATGTGGCTTCAGCGTTGACGATGCTCTCGATCGAATAGAGCGTCCCGCCTGGCGTCAGGAGCATGGCACGATCGGCCGACTGCGCGAACAGCGCGACGGGGGCGACGAGAAGCGCCAGGATGAGCAGGGCTCGTTTCATAGTCTGAAGTTCACCATCGAACGTAGATCGATCGCGAAGAGAAGGCTCTTCAGGTTCCGGAACTGCGGGTAATAGCGCGCCAGCTCCTCGAAGTGATATTCGGCGGTCTCGACGTCACCAGCCTTGTAAGCCACTTCGCCGAGGAGGTAGTGCGCGTTGCGAATCTGCCGCGGCTCCACTGCATGGGACAGACCAGTCTCGCCATGTTCGCGAGCGCGGCCGTAGTCCTCGATCTCGAGATAGCCGTAGCAGAGATCGAGATGGGCATCGGCGATCGTCGACGGTCCTTCGAGCTGGCCGAGAATGCTCGTCAGCATCTGGATCCCTTCTTCGATCTCTCCGACAAGGAGTTTGTTGTAACCGAGATTCTGAACGATGGCGGCGCGACCGAATCGGCGATCATCGCCATCGGCGACGGCATCGACGAGTGCGAGCGCCTGTTCGAAGCAATCGATCGCTTTCGCGAACTGCGAGTCGATCTCATAGACGATGCCGAGATCGTTCAGCGCACCGAGCTTCCACATCGGTTCATTCGCCGCGACCGCCGCATCGAGCGCGACCTGGCCATAGAAAATGCCGCGCTGCGTTTCGTTCTGCAGCCGGTGCTTGTACATCAGCGCATACGCGGCGAGGAACGTGTGGTGATGATTGCGGCGGCGCATCAGGATCATCGGAAGCTGCTGCACTTCCGGTCCGCCGCGCTCCATCGCGATCAGCGCGTCAGCTTTGTTGATGGTGATCAGTTCGCGCGCGTCCTCTTCTGTCGCGGCGGCGAACGCCTCGTCGTAGAGAGCCAGCGCGGCTTCGTATTCTTCGTTGCGGACCTTCGCCAGTGCGTCCTGACGAAGCGACTCCACCGTCGTGGGACTAGACATCCCCACCCTCCCCCTCGTCGTCCCAATCGCCCTGTTCCTGCTTGCGCTTGAATTCGATGAAGCTCTCCACTTCCTTCTGCGCTGCGGGGCTGAGCGTCTTCAACCGCTCGAGCACCGATTCGGAGCGACTGCTCTCGTCGAAGAAGTCGCCGATGCTGAGATCGAATGTCTGAAGAATTTTCAGAAGTGTGTCCAGACCAACTTTGTACTCTCCCTGTTCCATGCGGGAGAGGTCCGACTGGTGGATGCCGATCCGCTCGGCGAGCTCCACCTGTGTGAGCTTTCGTTGGCGGCGCAACTGACGGATCTTGCGGCCGACGAGCTCGACCTGGGCTGGCTTATTCATGAGGCTCTTCGTTGACTTTTATGCTATCGGACAATACTCTTCTGCAACTTCCAATCTAGAGGTTTCCACGAGTTGCTGTCAAGTCTAACAGCCCCATCCGCTTCCCGAAACCTCCACCTTCTTCACCAATTGGTACGGCGGGACTTCGCGGCCCGTTTTACCGGCTCGGCGCTCGGCCTGGGGTGGGCTGTCCTGCAACCTCTGACGCTCGTGGTCCTCTATTGGTTCGTCTTCACCTTCATGATCCCGCAGGGCCCGGGCGCCCGAGATAACGGATACGTGCTGTTTCTCATCGCCGGGCTGGTTCCCTGGATCGGTTTCAACGAGGGGCTCATGCGCTCGACGACGAGCATCGTCGACAACGCGACGATCGTTCGGCGCCTGGCTTTTCGCAGCGAACTGCTCGTCGTCGTGCCGAACGCTTCGGCCATCATCTTCGAGTTGATCGGTATCACCTTGTTCCTCATCTTTCTCGCTGCGACGCGATTCGTCTCGCCGATGTTGTGGGTCTTGCCGTTCGCGATCCTTTTGCAGTTCGCGATTCAGGTCGGCGCCGGTTGGTTCCTGGCCGCGCTGTACGTTTTCTTCCGAGACCTGGCGCAGATCCTCGGCTTCGTGTTGTCGATCGTTTTTTATCTCAGTCCGATTCTCTATCCCGTCTCGCACCGATTCGAATCGTTCTTCCTCTGGAATCCGCTGACGCCTCTTCTCGGTTTGTTCCGCAGCGCGATGATTGGTGCCGCGTTACCTCCGGCCGTTTCGATCGTATCTCTGGTGATCGTCGCGGCTCTGATCTTCTCCGGCGGGCTCACGTTTTTCCGCCGGGCGCAGGCGACGCTCGCGGATCTCGTCTGACTTGCCGATACCTA
Organism: Thermoanaerobaculia bacterium; assembly: GCA_036001325.1. Classification (GTDB taxonomy): domain Bacteria; phylum Acidobacteriota; class Thermoanaerobaculia; order Gp7-AA8; family Gp7-AA8; genus DASVHS01. The sequence goes on along the minus strand of DASYUK010000470.1, from coordinate 38,504 downwards.
CTTCAGGAGACATCGATGCTTAGAAGATTCACTCAGTTTTTGTTCGTCGGACTTCTGCTCGTCGTCAGCGCGACTCTGTCCGCTCAGAAGACCTGGGATCCGACTCCGGTCCAGAAGACGGGCACATTCGCGGCGCCATCGCCCGAAGGAATGCCCGGTCCGGGCCTGGTTCCCGGACCGAACGCGTCGGGAGAAGTCTGCGGCGCCAATGTCCCCGAGGGCGGCGTCCCGTATTTCCTGACCGCAGAGACGAAGGAGCAGCGTCAGGCGCGGTTGGGCGCCGCGGAGGATCCCGGCTGCGATCCCGATCCGAACAAGTCGTTCTGGCGGTTTGGAAAAGAGTTCAAGATCACGAAGTATCAGCGTCAGTGGGCCGTCTACACGGGCGGTCACGACCTGTACGCAATCCGGCCGTTCGGGTTCGTGAACTCGTATCGTGAGCTCTACCAGCACAACGATCGGTTCGTGTGGGTGTGGGAGAAAGTGCCCGAGCCGCAGCCGCCGGCCGAGGAAGATCTGCAGAAGAGCACAGAGTCGAATACTCGCTTCTCGGATGCCGACATCGAGTATCTGCAGCGCGCTCGTTCCGAGTTCTTCGAGCTGACACCGCGCAGCAGCAGCAAGACGATTCGATTCGAGGACTCGTCAGAAGGTCTGCCCACGGAGGGATCGTGGCGGAACGGTCTCGCCATCGCGGACATGAATGGCGATGGTTTCCCCGACATCATCGCGCCGCCCGAGCGTGCCGGCGGATCCGGCATCCCGGCGATCTTCCTCAACGACGGCAAGGGACACTGGAAGTATTGGGAGGAAGTGCGTTGGGCGCACCGCGTCGACTACGGAACGGTAGCCGCGGGCGATTTCAATAAAGATGGACATATGGATTTGGCGTTCGCCGTCCATCTCTCCGGGATCTACGTGATGCTCGGCGACGGCAAGGGCAACTTCACCGCGGTCACGGAAGGTCTTCCTCGCGACTTCCCGACGCGGCGACTCCTCGTCACCGATGTCGATCGCGACGGATATCCCGACATCGTCGCGATCAGCGAAGGCCCGACCGCGATGCAGAACGCGGAGCGGACGCTCGGGAAGATCCGCGTCTACTACAACCGCCACAAAGGCGCGAAGTGGGAAGGCATCGACGTCACGCCGCCGCAGACTCGCGTCGGCGGCGACTATCTGACGATCGGCAACTTCACCGGAGACAAGTATCCCGACATCGTCGCCGGCAGCATCTACATGGGCAGTCCCGATATCGTCTACATGAGCAACGGCCCGAAGAAGTGGACGAAGCTCGATTCGAAAGTCGGTGCGGTGATTCCGTTCCTCTCGTTCTATCTCGCCAGCGGGACGGGCAAATTCGCGTCGAAGAAGACCGACGATCTGATTCTCTCCTACGTCCGATTCTGGCCGAAGGACGTGAATGAGAAACTGATTCCGCGGCCGCCGGTGGTGGAAGCGACAGGCATCGACCGGATCTCATTCAGCAGCGGTGGTGCCGTCAAGCGAACGCCGATCGCGCGATGGGACTCCAGGTTTGGCATCACAGGACTGGGCGTCGCGGACATTGACGGTGACGGCAACCTCGACATCGTCTACACCGCCTTCCGCACTGCGCAGAAGCGCGAGCTCGTCGTTCTCCTCGGCGATGGCAAGGGCAACTTCGAGCGAGCGCAAACCGAAGGCTTGACGGCGGAGGCGAAGGCCACTTACGACCTCAAGGTCGCCGACGTGAACGGCGACGGCAGGCCTGACATCGTCATCATGTACGAGGCCGATCAGGTCACCGCGTTTTCACCGCGCAACGGTTCGATCCACGTGTTTCTCAACCGCGGTCCCGCGCCGCTCACGCGTGTAGCTGACCGCTAGTCAGTAAACGAAAATGTGGCGCCGGCAATCTTGCCGGCGTACGCCGCCGGGATCGGCGGCGCCACATCGTGGTATCAAGTTTGAATGCCGGGCTTTCCGAAACAGGCGGTTGCTCTCTGGAGGCGTTTGGATATAATGCGCGCATTCTGCCCTTGCTTTCTATGGTGTATCGCCATAAAATCGCGCGTTGAAGGTTGACTTGCCGATTTCCCGAGCATACTGTTACGGCAAAACTCGAATCCTCAGGTTGAGAAAAAAAGACGCGGGAGGTGATCGTATCGCTGAGACTGGGTGACCTGAAACGATCGTTTGCCTTCGTACAACTTTGTGTAGGAGATAGATAAATGAAAAAACTTTCAGTTCTCACCATCGTCGCGTTGTTCGTGACGGTGTCGGCGTTTGCCGGTCTAGTCAAGACGCCGGATGCGACGTTTACTCCGGGTGCTCTCACCTCGGGTGGCATCTTTGCCGGCGCCGGTCCGTCGACAACCAACAACGACGACTCGTGCGACATCGGCACCGCCCCCGCGGCGACGCTGCTGCTGCCGTATTTCGAGGTCGACCTCGGAACGGCGGGCACGGGCCGTACCACGATCTTCAGCATCACCAACGTCAGCCCGTACGCGCAGATCGCCCACGTCGTTCTGTACACAGACTGGTCTTTCCCCGTCCTCGACTTCAATATCTTCCTGACCGGCTATGACGTTCAGCCGATCAACCTGTTTGACGTGATCTCGCGCGGCCTGATCGGCAGCCCAACCGGCACGTCCACTTCGTCTCCGAACGCGACCAGCACCACCGGCACGACCAACAACATCATGACGGGCGGCACCTCGGGCGTGAACGGTACGAACGCGGCTCCCAATTCGTCTCCCCCGAACATCGGATCGCAGCCGTTCCGCGTCAGCGCGGGCGACTTCCTCGGCAATCCAAACTTCAGCGGCAGTGCCACGGGGAACTGCGCTGCGGGTCGTCTGCCGGGCCAGCTCCCGGCGGCCCTGGCCACTGACGTTCGCGCCCTTCTGTCCACCGGTCGTTCCACAGGCGCTGGCATCAGCTGCCCAGCGTCGGGTGGTGGTGAGGCGCAGGTCGGCGGCAACCACGGCGGCACCACCGCCATCGGTTACGCGACCATCGACGTCGCGGCGACGTGCTCGGTGGCGCTGCCGATCGACCCAGGCTACTTCACGGGTGAAATCCTGTTTGACAACGTCCTGATCGGCGACTACCAGGACGTCAACCAGAGCACGACCGCTGGTAACTACGCCGGTGGCAATCCGCTCGTTCACATTCGCGCTATTCCGGAGGGCGGCCCGGCTGCGTCATCGATTGCGACCAACCTGCCCTTCACCTTCTATGATCGCTACCAGGGTGGCGCGTTAACGTCTACCGCGCGTACCGTTGACCGTCGTCAGCCGCTCCCATCGGCCTTCGCGGCCCGCTGGATCAGCGGTTCCGGCGCGGCGTTCGATACGCAATACAAGATCTGGCGCGAAGGCTTCACCGGGAATACCGCTGGTCCTCACTTCGCGGCTGCCGTCTGCGACGAGTACGTGGTCAACTCGAGGATTCCGCTCGTTGAGATCGTCCGCTTTGACGAGAATGAAAACTCCGGAGTAATCACGTCGGGCATCATCGTTTCGCCGCCGACGATTACCTCGCCGACGACTCCCGAAACTTCGCGTCAAGCGATATCGGGCGGACTGATCCCGGTCGTCGCAGGCAGTACCGACGTCGGCGGTTGGACATATTTCAACCTGAACAACGGCGGCAACGCCACAGCCAGCAGCGCCACGGTCGGCGGAGCGGGCTACTTCCCGTACAACTCGACGCGTCCGCTCTTTGGCACCTCTGGGGCTCCTGGCGTGCCTCCTGGTTTCTTCCCCCGCGACGTGAGCCAGAACTGGGTCATCCTGGCGATGTTCGCCGAGGGTCGTTTTGGTGTTGACCAAGATGCGAACTGGCTCGGCAACGGCTGCTCGCCGGCATTCCCCACGACGTCATCCGGCGCGGCCGGTACCGCTGTGGGCCGCATCGCTCCTGCCGGCGGCGTCCTGGTCTGCCCGACCGGCGTGACGACGCAAGCGGGTGGCGCACCGCAGTGCACTGGCAGCAACACGACTCCGTAGTTCCAATGTAGTTCGCAGTAGCCTCGAGGCGGGCCGGATCTCCGGCCCGCCTTCTTTGTTTTTCGTCGACGATTTGTATTCGTCGAGACACGAAACCGCTTTTTGGTTGCGCGCTCGAAGCTTTTGTTTGCTACAATAATTTTCGGTTCTTATCTGAAATTAACCGGTCGTATGTCGCCTTATCACGGCCGTTTCCGCGCGCTGACCACTTCGTGAAGATCAAAGGGGAGAGAAAGTGAATCGATTTACCAGAGATTTTCTGTGGGCAGCGCTGCTGCTGGCATTCGCGGCATCGACGTTCGCGCAGGGTTGGGCTCTTCCAGCGAAAACGCCCGAGACACCCGTGTCGTGCGCTGGCTGCCCCAACGTCAGCGATGGTACGAAGACGGTTGGTTACAAACTTCCGCTCTCCACGTTCACCGGACGCTTCCTCGATTCATCGAATACCTCGGAATGGTTTCTCCCATTCCGTACTGCTCGCGCCGATGAGGTACTGGTAATGCCGGGGCTAAACCGCATTTACTTCCGGATCGGGAATGGATCCATTGGTGCTTACTCACTCAGCGGATTCTTTTCGCGACTCGAGGCCGGCGAGCCGCTGGTTTTTGCATTCGGATCAGTTTCTGGTGATCGCGGCGGGCATCCCGAGTTGTTCTTGCGTTGGGATGAATGGCTCAATCCTGAAGCGGGTGGTGGTTGGAGGACATTCAACGTCGACGGAGCCGAGCGTTTGTCGGGCTTTGATGTCGACGACCAGGGCTACGTCTACGTCGCCGCCACGATCTGGGGATGGGGCATCTGCAAAGATGGCATGACGACCGCCGGATCGACCATGAGCCTGCAGTATCAGTCCTATCCTCCGAAAGACACCACGTCGATGATCACTGCGCGAGTCGTCGCCCTGAAGGGAAGCGGCAGCCGATACTACGCGATCGTCAGCAATACCTCACAGTCGCAGATGTGGGACGTGACGAATCGAGCCAAGCCGACGCGTATCTCCACCACGGTACCGACCATTCGAAATTTTGCGAAGACGAGCACAGGTGATCGCGTGGCCATCATCGATACCCAGGGAAAGCTGAGCATCGGAGGCGGCGATGACTTCGCCGCCGGCAATCCAGTGTTCGCGGACACCGGCTACAGCCTGATCACCAGCGACGGCACGAACTTCTACGGCCTTCAGTACAAAGGCGGCGGCAACGTGATCACGGTGCTCGTCCCTTCAGGAACGTCATACGTCGTTCAGGGATCGTATCCGACCGGTGCTGGCATGGATGTCACGAAGATCCACTACGGAGATGGTTTCCTGGTTCTATCCGGTATCGATGCAGGCAGCGGCTGGGATTTTCGTGTCTTGAAAGTGAGCAACTTTCAGCCGACGCCACTGACGATCAATGCTTCGCCAGCGAACAGCTCGTATCCGAGCTACTTCCGCAACTATTATGGAACCGCGCCTACCGGGTATGCCGCCCCCGGTAACGTCAACTCGGTCGATGGCGTCACATACAAGTCGCCGACGAGTGGAAAGACCTATCTCATCATCTGCGCGAAAGGGATCGGGGACGTCTACGAGCTCCAAGGAGGCGACTCGATCACGGTCACGAATGACGGCCCGAAGGGGACGCCCAATCTGAATGCGCCGACGGCCAACAACGGCAAAACCTACTACGGCGACCCGATCGAGTTCACGGCGAAGACATCATCGACGACGCTGTCGACTGTCGTCTGGAACTTCGGCAACACCGAAGCGGGCCCGGGGAAGAACAGCCTGCAGACGTCGGCGATCAGCAGGCCCATTCCGTATCAGTACTCGAATCTGACGAAGACGAGTCTTGGCTCAAAGACGGTCACCGCATCGAGCATCAGCGATTCGAGCATCCGCGGAACGACGACGGCGACTCTGGAAATGCCGACAGCAAGATTCGGCATCGCCGGGAACACCAAGTTGCTTTTCACGCAACCGAATGCGAGCTCGCCCGCTCCGATCGTTGTTGGTGATTCGTTCGTCGACGCATCCGACGGCTCGGTGGAGAGCCATTACGCTTCGTGGGCGTTCGACGGTACTGTCACCAAGGCTCTTCCGAATGATCAGCTACCGGTCGGTTCGTGCGGTACGCACTCCCTGACGTTCACGACGTTCTACGGACCGTACTCCGGTGCAGGCGCTGGGCTCGCGACGTTGCTCCAGTCTGCGATCAGCAACTTCGTCGTTGGACTGGACGCGAACAACGGCGCAGTGACCTACGCTGTGCGTCCGTTCGCAGCGGCGATCGAACTGGCCGGCTCTGACGCGAGCAACATCACGTTCCGAAGCGCGTCACGAATCACGACAGATACGAGGATCATGACCACTGCGCAGCAGATCGGCTTAACGTGGATGTGGGAAGTGATCAATTCTGCCGGCGTGTCGGTCAACGCACCGAGCACTGGACAGGGCACGACCGTTCAGCCGTTCGTTGTTTCGAAAGCAACCTTGAACGCCGGAACCGTCCGCGTTCGTCTGACACTTCAGACCAACGCTCCCTTCGTCACCGGCGGCTGCAACGGTTATGAGACGAGCGTTGCGGTGAGCGCCCCATTGATTCCGCCCGACCCGCAGATCACGCAGACGGGAACTTGCCAGGGCGCGGCATGCACGTTCACGGCGAGCTCCATCAGCGGAATCGACATGACCGCCGACGCCTGGTCGTTCAAGTGGGACGTGTTGAAGAGCGGCATCGTCGACACGACGTCGTACACCTTGACTGGCGACAGCACCAGCAAGACCTTTACGCCGCTCTTCACCAAGGTCGGCGATTACGACATCCGGCTGACGGTTCAGAACGCGATCACCTCAACAAACAAAACGGTGAGAGTCACCGTCACCACCGCGGGCAGCATCTGCGCGCCGCTCACGGCGGCTTCATTCAAGATCGCGTTCAGCGGCGCGGCCTGCTCCTCGTCGAACAGCACGCCTTGCACCGCGGGCGAGAACGTCACATTCGTTGCTTCCAACCTGAGCGGCGCCGGAAGCTATGACGACAGCTGTGCTCCGCATACGTACACATGGACGTTTCCTGGCAACGTTGTTGTCAGTGGCATCGGTGGCGATTTCAAGCTAGTCAGACAAGCGATTACCACCAGCGGCGACGTCTCGCTGCGAGTCCAAAACTCCGTCGGCGGCGACGTCACGTATCACGCGACCGTGACCGTCGGCTCATCGCTACCGCCGCCTACTGGCAATCCGTGCGGCACGATGGGAAGCCAGAACATCTTCATCACGTACATCGGCGCGACCAGCGGCTGCTCGAGCAGCAACACGGGCACCCCTTGCAAGAATGGCGAATCGCTCACGTTCAATGTCTCGCCGATCGGATACAACTTCGGTTGTGCGGATCACAACTTCAGCTGGAATTTCGGTGACGGCGGCGGCACAGCGTCTACACAACTGACAACGCACGCGTACAGCGCCAGCGGTCCGCACACGGTCAGCGTAACGATCTCGAACAACTATCAGTCCCCCTTCCAGAAGCAGTTGACGCTGAGCACGAGCGATTCTGGTGGTGGCACCGGCGGTCAGTGTGCTCAGATGACCACCAGCAACATCGCCATCGCTTACTCGGCGCCGTCGGGATGCACGAGCAACAATACTGCCGTTCCCTGTAAGAACAGCGAGTCTGTGTCATTCGACGTCACGTCCTTCGCCGGATATGACTTCAGTTGCACAAACCAATGGACGTATAGTTGGAACTTCGGCGACAGCGGCACCGCGACGGTGAAGTCGCCTTCCCATACCTTCACGACTTCCGGCTCGCACACGGTGAGTATGACGATCACGAACCCCGCGCAACCAAGCGGGTTCACCAGACAGTTGACGATGCAGACGAACTCCGGAACCGGCGGAACGTGCGGAATCATCGTCCCGAACATCTCGCTGTCGATCGACTATCACAATCCGACCAACACCTGCGGTCCGCTCGGCGGGAGTTGCGGGAACGGCGAGGCGATCAGTTTCACGGTCAAGGATTTCGGTGCGTATGACAGCTCGTGCGCGACGCACACGTACGACTGGAACTTCGGTGACAATTCACCGCACGGTTCTGGTCGAGACGTCGTGCATCAGTACGCGGCGGGTGGAACGTACACGGTCCAGTGCATCGTGAACAACACGAGTCACACCGTGACGCTGACGCAGCCGGTCAGCGTCGGCGGCAACCCCGGCGGCGTCGAACCGATTATCGAGGTGCCGGTCACGCCGCTCCTGGGCGTACCGCATGGCTTCACTTTCGCGCCGTCGGTGACTGGTGCGCCGGCTACTGCGGTCTATGAGTGGGATTTTGGCGACGGCACGATTCAGACGCGGAACAACACGGATGCGTTCATCTACGTCTACGCGAGGGCCGGCAAGTATACGGTCACGCTGAAGGTCTTCAGCAACTCCAGTAAGGCTCAGTTGTTGAAGACGCAGACGATGACCGTGAGCGACGGCACGAAACGCCGCTCCGTTCGACACTGATTCAATTCAAATTCGGTGGCTGAGGTGGCGGGCTCCGGCCCGCCACTTCGTTTTTGCCCCTACAATGTCGCCGATGGAAACGGCTGTTCGAGCGACGAACGTCTCGAAGCACTACGACGTCTACAGGCGGCCGGCCGATCGTCTGATCGAGATGATCACGCGCCGGCAGCGACACACCGCGTTCCCCGCGCTCGAAGACGTTTCATTCGATGTCGAGCGCGGCGAGACGGTCGGCGTGATCGGACAGAACGGCGCCGGCAAGAGCACACTGCTCAAACTCCTGTGCGGCGTCACACGAGCGACGAGCGGCGCCATCGAGACGCACGGCACGATCGCCTCGATCCTCGAGCTCGGCACCGGCTTTCATCCCGAGTTCAGCGGTCGCGACAACGCCGCGCTCAACGCCGCCATCCTCGGCTTATCCGGCGAGGAAGTTCGCCAGCGTCTCCCGGCAATCCTCGATTTCTCGGAGCTCGGCACCTTCATCGATCGTCCGGTCAAGACGTACTCGTCGGGCATGTACATGCGTCTGGCGTTTTCGGTCGCCGTCAACGTCGATCCCGACATCCTCGTGATCGACGAGGCCCTCGCCGTCGGTGATGGTCATTTTCAGAAGAAGTGCATGGATAAGATCCGCGAGTTCCAGGAGCGCGGCAAGACGATCCTCTTCTGCTCGCACGCCCTCTACTACATCAACGCGATCTGCCGCAGAACAGTATGGCTCGATCATGGGCGGGTGATGTGCTTCGGTCCGTCGGTCGATGTCGTGCACGACTACGAAACGTTTTTGCTCGAGCGCGATCGCACGCATCCCGCAACAGTTGATGTTGAACAGGCGCCATCGCCCGTGCGAATCGCGTCGATGACGATCTGCGATACGAACGGTATGGAGCGAACGATGTTTGCGCGCGGTGACGATGTTCACGTCCGCCTGCGCGTCGAGTCCGACGATCCTTCGCAACCGGTGCACATCATCGTCGGCGTAAACCGCGTCGCCGACGATCTGCAGTGCTTCGCGGCCGGGACGCACGGCGACGGCGTGCCGCCACTTTCGGGTGCACGCGAATACGACGTGCAACTGCATCTGCTCGACATGCCGCTGTTGCGCGGCGACTACTCCGTGATCGCCTACGTCGGCGACGAGAATGCGATGACCGTGTTCGACCGCCACGACCTTCGTCCTGCGTTCTCCATCGCCGGCGAGCGCTGGGAAGTCGGGCTCATCGCGGTGCGCCATCGGTGGGAGCGCGTCGGCGTGGACTCCGCCGCGGCCGCTTCTGCCGCGCGATGATCTCGCTTCTTCTCGTCAACTATCGCTCTGCCAGTCTGGCCATTGACGCGATTCAATCCGCACGCGCGGCGACCGCGTTCGCGCTGCAGGTAGTTGTTGTCGAGAACAGTGCCGATGCTGCCGAAGCGGATCGCTTGCGCGCATCCGCGGACGTTCTCGTTACGCCACCGACGAACCTCGGATACGCCGGCGGGATCAACGCCGGCCGTCCGCACTGCACGGGCGATGTCATCATCATCTCCAATCCCGATGTCATCTTCTCCCCAGGATCGATCGATGAACTGATCCACGCGATGACAGATCGCAACGCCGCGGTCGCCGGGCCAGCGCTCTATTGGGACAACGCACACTCATGGATGTTGCCACCGAGCGAGCTGCACACCGCGACGGAGAAGCTCGATGAAGCGCTGGCGACGCGAAGTCGGTGGTGGGCGCAGGCGCGCGACCGCCGGCGCATGGCGGGCCGTCTTTGGTTCTGGTCGCTGCAGGACGCTGTGCAGAGTCGCGCGATCTCCGGCGCGATCATGGCTGTTCGCGCCGCCGATCTCGATGCGGCCGGCGGATTCGATGAGCGCTTTCCACTCTATTTCGAGGAAAACGATTTCCTGCGGCGCATCGCCTCAGACAGAAAGCGGATTCTGTATGTTCCGACGGCGCGCTGTCGCCATCTCTACAATCAGAGCGCGGGCGATGAGCGAGCTCGCGCCGCTTTGATCTACGCGGAATCAGAGATGCGCTACCTCACGAAATGGTACGGCGCGACGGTCGCGCGGTTCCTGAAGCGTATCGAGCGCGCTGCCAATCCTCCATCGCATTCGCGCATCGACGGCCCGGTGCCGGTTCCCGCCGGCGATGTGTTCATCGAGGCGTCGCCCCTCCCGTCGTTCGAAACAGCCGCCGGCCATTTTCCGGCGACACGGAACGTCGATGTGCCGCCGGAAGTGTGGAGCTCGTATCGGTCGGAAGAGCTCTATTTTCGTGTTGTCGACCGGAAGAGCTTACGCGTCCTCGCAACCTACGCCCGGTACAGGACTTGATTAGAATGACGCTATGACCGGCTCGACCAGCGTTTCGGTGCTGGTGCCGCTGGCCGGCGCTCCATCTGCGGCCGCCGCGGCGCGCGAGGTAATCGACCGTTACCTCGAGACGACTGGCTTTACATTCGAGGTCATCTCGCCGGAAGCGCCCAGTTACGGCGCCGCGATTCGCAAAGGGGTATCAGAGGCGAGCGGCAGCGTGATCGTCATCGTCGATGCTCCGCCGCTGCCTTATCCGGTCAGCGCGATCGGCGACGTCGTGGCGATGATCGATTCCGGCGCAACGGAAGTCGTGTTCGGGACGGCCGCGCGCGACGGAAATCTGCGTGCTCCGGCGCTCCTTCGCTGGATGCTGGTTCCCGACCTTCCCGATCCCATGCTGCGATTGAAGGCGTTCTCGTCCACAGCCGCGAAGCTCGTCGTCACGGAGACAAAGCAGGACCGCGAATCGTGCGATCTCGAGATCGGCTATCTCGTCAACAAGTACGGTTTTCGCGTCGAGCGACTGGCCGTTGAGATCGCGCCACAAGCGCTCCTTCGTACCGCGTTCACCGCCGCGGACATTCTGCCGGCGGTGAAGATCCGCCTGACCGATCGGAAGATGGGCTATCGCGCCGCGCGCCGGTGCCCGGTCTGCCTTTCCTCAGAGGTCTGGACGTTCGCGCAGGTTCCGGGCAACGTGATCCGCGCCTGCAGCCGCTGCAAATGCCGTTACCTCAACCAATTTGCCGAGGAGGACGATGGACGGCCGGTGAGGAGGGTGTTGCGCGCGCAACCGCCGTCCGCCGAATTGCCCGACGAGCCGCATTCGGTCACGGCGCGCGAGCGGACGAGCGCCCGCCGGATGGCCGTGCTGCGCAAGCATCTCACGGCGCGCGCGCGCGTTCTCGAGATCGGCGTTCGCGACGGCACGTTCGGTGTCGCGGCGGCTCGAGAGTTCGAGTACGTCGGCATCGACTCCGCTCCCGTCGTGGCGCGCCATGCGCGCGGGCGCGGGCTCGAGGTTTACTGCGCGACGCTCTCGAACTTCGTCAACACCGGTCCGGCCTTCGACGCGATCGCGCTCTTCCACGTATTCGAGAACATGGTCGATCCGCACGATGCGCTGGGCCGCATGAAAGAGCTCCTGAAACCGGGAGGTCTTCTCTTTCTGACGACGTTCGACACCGAAGGCCTCATCTATCTCTTTACCGAGCGCAAACGGCTGATGCAGAACTTCCGCACGCATCTCATCCTCTATTCGCGATCGGCGCTCATCGAGCTGCTCGAGCACTCCGGTTTCGAGATCGCGCTGATCGGTCCCGACTTCGAGTATCGCGATCACAAGTTCCTGCGCCACTGGCTGGCGAACCGGTCGAATGTGCTGGCGCGCATCGCTCGAGCGATTCTGGGCGTCCTTCCCGACCCGCTGCTCGTCAGCTCCGGGTCGATCCGCATCGTGGCCAGACGGCGTGCCGGCGCGCCGGTGAACGTGCGCGCGATCCGCTCGGTCGAGCCGACGCATGCACGCTGAGACCGACGCGCGCTTCACGATCCGGCGATATCAGCGCGGCGACGAGACGGCGATCCTCGATCTCTTCAACCGCTCGTTCCATCAAGCGCGATCGCTAGAGCATTGGCGATGGAAGTACGAAGACGATCCGTACGGCGGCGAGCGGATCAGCGTGGCGTTCCAGAGCGGCGGCGCGCTCGTCGGTCACTACGCCGGATATCCGGTCGCATTTCAGCGCGATGGCTCACCGCTCGTGGCGCATCAGATCGGCGACACGATGACGGACCGTTCCGTCCGCCACATCGGTCGCGGCCCGACGAGCGTTCTCGGTCAAACCGCGCTCCATTTCTACGAGACGTTCTGCGAATCGCAGGTGGCGTTCAACTACGGGTTTAATGTCGACAACATCCAGAAGTTCTCGCTGCGCTTTCTGCGAAGCGATCGGGTGGAGAGCGTCGCCTATCGTTATCGCGATCTGCGCACGACTCCTCTGCCGCGACTCGGCCGCCTCGAGCGATACAGGCGCGGCATTCGCCTCGAGCTCGTGGACGAGACGTCAACGGAGTGGGACGAGCTGTTCAACCGCATCGCTGCTCACTACGGATTTCTCGCCCGCCGCGATGCGCGGTACGTGAAGTGGCGTTACCTGTCGCGACCCGATTTGACATACATCATCGTGGCGATCCGCAAATGGCGGCGCCTGGCCGGCTGGATCGTGTTTCAGATTCGTGAGAAGCGCATGTCGATCGGGGATCTGCTCCTCGATCCCGATCATGTCGACGTCCTGGAGGCCGCGCTGCGTCATCTGACGGCTGTCTATCCGGTCGAGGCGATCGAGATGTGGTGTCCGCCGCGACCAAAGTGGATTGACGAGACGATGCATTCGCTCCGCCTCGAGCTGAGACCGGAGCCACAGGACCTCTCGGTCATGTGTGTTCCGTTTCTCGATGCCGATGCGCCCTCTCGGATCCGGGAATCGCTCTTTTACACGATGGGCGATGGCGACCTGTTTTGAGTCTCGATCTGGTTCGCCTCCTGCATGCTCGTTCGCAGCGGTGCGACAATGGTCGGCGCGATGAGCGAGCTCCAGCCCCACAAAACGACGCGCTCCAAGAGGATGGCGGACGTCGATCGCAAGCGCGTTCTGGTCATCGACGACGATCTGCCATTGCGCGGCATGCTCGCCGCCGCGCTGCGCCAGCATGGATATCAAGTGCTCCTCGCGGGTGACGGTGCCGAAGGGCAGCGCGCGCTCAACATTCACAATCCCGACGTCGTCCTTCTCGACCTGGCCATGCCCGACGTCAACGGCTGGGATTTTCTCCAACGCCTCCAGGAGACCGGATACCTCGGCAAAGTCAAGATCATCGTTGTGTCGGCGCATCTACGCGTCGATCCGCAGGCCATCCTGCAGATGGGTGTCTCGGCGATCCTCCCCAAACCCTTCAACCTTCCGGAGCTGATCGATCTCATCGAGCATCTCTCGTGACGGCGGAAGTCGCGCAGCGCGTCGCCGGCCGCTTCGATTCACGGTTTCTGCGCTCGTACGCTCGCGGCAAAATTCGCAGCGATCCGGTTTACCGCGCCGTTCTCGAACGGCTGCGCGGATCTGACGCGCCGCTATTCGACATCGGCTGCGGGGTCGGACTACTCGAGTTCTATCTACGCGAAAACGGTTTCCGGAACGCGATCACCGGCATCGATCATGACGAGCGCAAGGTCGCGAAAGCGAACGCGATCGCGGCGCAATACTCCGATCTCCGCTTTCGTGTCGGCGATGCGCGTGACCCGATGCCGACAGGCGTGACGGTCATCCTCATCGACGTGCTCCACTATTTCTCGGAAGATGATCAGCGGGCCATCCTCGACCATGCCCTGAGCGCGCACTCGGTCATGATCCGCGACGCGGTTTGCGACGACAGTCTGCGTTATCGAGTGACGGTGGCTCAGGAGCGCTTTTCGCGCGCCGTCCATTGGCTGAGGGCGGACCGGCTCAACTTTCCGAAGCGCGAGACCATCGTCGCGCCATTTCACGATTTCCATCAGGAGATCGTCCCGATGTGGGGGCGAACGCCGTTCAACAACTACCTGTTCGTCTTCAGACGATCGAGCGAGGGAACGACGAAGCGGTAACCGCGGCGCTGCACGTCATCGATCACGCGCTCGAGCATCGTTACCGATGCGCGACGGCCCTGGTGCAGAAGGATGATCGTGCCGGGCGCGACGTGGGGCAGGATGCGCTTCATGACGAGCTCGGGATCGCTCGTCGTCGTATCGAATGCGCGTGCGCTCCAACCGACCAGCGTCATGCCGAGGCGCCGCAGAACCGGATGAACGGCAGGATTCTTTGTGCCGACAGGAGCGCGGAACATTGACGGCGCAACGCCGGCGATCGTTGCCAGCGTTTCATTGCACCGTTCGATCTGCTCGGCAACGCGCGCCGAGGGGAGGCACCAGAACGTGCCGCTCGGATGTGAGTACGAGTGGTTTCCGATCGTGTGACCGTGCCGGAGGATCTCGCGCACGAACTCCGGATAGCGCTCCGCGAGCACGCCCTTCACAAAGAAGGTCGCTTTGACGTTCCGCGCGTCGAACAGGTCGAGCACCGCCGGCGTATCGTCGGTCGGTCCGTCGTCGACGGTCAGCCAAACCTCTTTGTCGTTCGTATCGAACCGTGTGACTACGGGGCCGAGCCACTGCACGTTCGGGCTGAGCGTCGGATAGAGAAGAAGCGCGTGCGAGAGTGCGATCACACCGATCGCCCCCGCCGGCGTCCAGTGCCAGAGCACGATCGCCAGGAGCGGTGCGACATACAGCGCTGCGATGACGATCCGCCTCACGGCTCCACTCCGAACCGCCGCTCCGCATCGGTGATTGCGCCGCGCATGAGAAACACCAGCACCGCCGCGATTGCATTCAGCGCGACCAGGAGCAGGAATGCGCCGGCGACGAATCGCGCCGGCGAATCGCGGATGAACGTAAAGATCGCGGCCCCGATCGTCAGCGTCATCAGCGCGATCGAGCTGACAGCAAGATTGTCCCCCTCGGTCGGTGCCACTTTTCTCGCGATCGTGATGATCACTCCGGTGAGAACGATCTGCACCTGAATGATGACGGCAGCCGCCGGCAAGGCGATCGCACATGCGGCAGGAAGAGACATCGTTGGATTCAACAAAGCCGTCACGAACGAGATCATCACGACGAAGATGCAGATCGTTACGGCATAGTTCTCACCGGCGCTCTGGTACTGATCCACGACCATCACGACGCCGCGTGAAGGCTGTGGTTTCGTTGCTCGCAGCCGTAGATACGCGAACAGGCGAAACAGAGCAAAGTGAAAACGCGACGGTAACCAGCGCGCGTCGCGGCGATCACGAATGACCTTCACGCCGCCTCCGCGTAGGGATCGAACGCGAACCATTGATACCAGCCGTACCGGATTACCTCTTCGAGCTTCTTCGTCCACTCTTCCGCGGCGAGGCGCAGATCGTCGTCGCGGTGACGACTCTGGCGCTCGACGTGAATCGGCTCGCATGTTACGAGACGATACCGCCGTCTTCCGATGCGGACGATGAACAGCGGAAAGACCGGCGCATGCGCGGCCATCGCCAGGGCGAACGGACCGGCGGGGATTTGTGCCGGCCGGCCGAACAGCGTGGCCGGCACCGCGGCGATGCCTGGTGTCACACGATCGCCCTGGATCGCAACGAGCTCGCCGCGTTGAATGGCGTCGAGCAGTTCGAGCGCGAGCTCACCCGCTTTCGTATTGAAGTCGATTCGCAACGCTTCGCTGCGCGAGCGTTCCTGAAGCTGTTCTTCAAACTGCCCCGTCTGCGGATCGAGCTCCGGAGCCCGAACCATCACAATCCGGCGCTGCGACGTTTCGGAGAAGACGTGGGCGCCGAGGTCGTAGCTGCCCATGTGGGCGGTGAGGATGATGGCGCCGCCTTTCTGCGCTTTCAGTTGCTCGAAGTTTTCGAGGCCGGCGAATTCCCAGTCGGGCATGATGCGCTGTTCGCGAAAATGTGCCGTATCGGTGATCGACCAGGCGTAGTTCCAGAACACGCGGTAAGTGCGAAAGAAGTTGATCACGGGCCAGGATCCCGGTTTGATCGCGCGCAGATTGCGCATGATGCTCCGCCGGCCGGGTCCCCACAGCAGAAAGAAGAGCGACCAGAATGCGATGACGGACGTCTCGAGCCAGATCGGCGTGTTGCGAACCGCGAAGCGCAAAAGCTGCCGCCAGACCACACCGCGGACCGAGAATCGGCTCACGTACGGATGATATCGCCCAGCTTCCGGTCGACCGAATCGAGGCGTGGGCGAAGAAGACGAAAGAGCGGTCCGCCCATGAGCGCTTCGTCGCCGGGATACGTCGGCACGATGTTGAGCGGAAAGCGCGCGAAGATCTCGGCGTCGGCACGCCGGCGTCGCGACTGGACGGCGTTGCGCTTGATGCTGATACGTTCCTGATGCTGCACGATCCATTCGAAGGCTCGAAACTGCATCGCCGTCAGCGGATCGTCGATCTTCGCCAAGGCCGGCGGGCCGAAGAGACGCCGTCGCACGCGACCGATGATGCTGCGCTTGCGCTCACCCGGCAGCTCGCCCTCGAAAGGCGTGCGCCGCAGCTCGCCGATGCGCTCATTGCGCGTCGTGGCGTAATGATGAAGGCGGTGCAGATAGGTGTAGAAGAGCGCGCCGGCGGCGTCGCGCAAGGCACTCTCCTCGTAATTCTTCAGCGCGGTCTGCATGGCGTTGCGCTCGAAGAGAACGCCACGCTCGAACGCGCCGATCCGATCACTGGTCGCGCTCGAAGCGTGCCGTACGAAGGCGCGCGGCTCATAGATGACGCGAAAGCCGGCGATCCAGGAGCGCCAGCCGAAATCGACGTCCTCGAGATAGGCAAAGTACTCGTCATCGAATCCGCCGAGGTCCATCAGCGGCGCGCGGCGCGAGATCATGTTTCCGCCGCAGGCGAAGAGCAGTTCCGAGCCGGCGGCAGGCTCCTTCGTTGAACCGAGCGGGAAGCGGAAGCTGCTCTGCAACGCATGACCGTCGAATGTCAGGACGCCGCCGATGAAGTCGATCAGCTTTCCTTCGAGATCGACGATTTTTCCGGCGACCGACATGACGTCATCGGGAGCGTCATCGATCGCGCGCGTGAGCGCGGCTAGCCAGTCGCGCTCCGGCACGGCATCGTTGTTGAGAAAGATCACATTGCGCGCCGTGGAGGCGCGCAGCGCGGCGCTGATCCCGCCCGTGAAACCGCGGTTCTCTTCGAGTGCGAAAAGACGCACATCGGGATACCGCGACGCGACCGCCACGGCGCTGCCGTCGGTCGAGCCGTTATCGACGACGCTGATGACTGACCCCGGCACGTCACGAAGTTGCGCGTTGACCGCGGCGAGACACTCCAGCGTCTGCTTCCGGCCGGTCCAGTTGACGATGATGATCTCGACCGGCGACGCGTTCAGAACGCTCCTCCGATGCGGCGCTTCAGCCGATCGAGCATCGACGGCGGACGAACGGCGAAGGCATCCTTCTCCTTGACAACGCGCGGCTGCATGCAGAACTCGCGCAGCGGTTCGAGAACGCGCGACCACTGATGATCGACCACGAATCGGATCGCGCCTTCGCGCATCTCGCACAGCCGTTGCTCGTTGTGGAGCAGGCCGACGATGGCACGAGCAAACGCTGGAGCATCATCGACCTCGATCACGATCCCGGCTCCGTAACGCGCCAGAATCTCATCGGTCCCCGGCGCGGAGCTGGTGATGATCGGCAGGTTGCCCCAGAGAGAGTCGAAGACGCGCGTGCGCATCGACAGATCGGTCTCGATCGACTGTCGAAACGTGAGCAGCGACGAGGCGAAGCGCTCGTAGAACTCGCCGCGATCGTCGTACGCGACCCAATTCTCGAAGTGAACGAAATCTTTGTAGCCTCGCTTTGTAACGTACTCAAGCGCTTCTGCGGCTTTCCCCTGCGGCGTCAGATCGGGATTCGGATGCTGCATGAACGTGAGGTTGATGTCGCCGATCTGCTCGCGTGCGATTGCAACCGCGTCGATCGCCAGGATCGGGTCATACCAGTCGTAGATGCCGCCGAAGAGGAGATCGTGTGTGACCGCCGGCGGGATCGCCGGCGCCACACGAGGTGCCTGCACACCGAACGGCGCAACGCGAATGAGCGAATCAAGATGGGGATCAGACTCGAATATGGGCGGGCTCAATCGACCGACTCCGAGGAGGAGGCCGAGGTAGAAGAGGCGCTGAGCATCGGAGGCGCAGAGGAAAAAATCACCGCGCGCGAGTGAGCTGATGAGCGTCGCGTGATCGTGATGGAAGACTTCCGCGCCACGTTCGCCGTAGTAGTGAAGGTTCTCGACGATGAAGGGGTCGTACAGATCGACGACGGTCGGCAGCGGTTTGCCATGTGCGAAGAGCGCGTTCGCGGCATGTCCCTGAACCACAACGACGTCGTACTCCTCGGTCGCGCGCGCGATGATCTCAGGTGCCAGGCCACCATCATCCGGACTGAGTGTCGTCACGTGATGCCCATCGGCGGTGAGCACCTTCGCCATCTCGATGAAGCGGATGCCGACGCCGGCCGGTTGACGATGGCCGAGCGGCTCGGGACACACGAGGAGAACGCGCGTCATCCGCGGCCCTTCATCCGCTCCACCATCGCGTGCAGCTTCCACGTGCGCGACTTGTAAATCATGTTGAGGAGTCCCTGCAGTCGCTCGATCTCCGCATAAGTCGCTCTGCCCATCGCTTGCGCGTCGTCGAGCGACTTGCGGAGCCGCTCGCTCTCGGCTGTGGCGCGGTCCGATTCGCCGGTCAGAACCTGGATCACCCCCTCGAGCTCTTTGATGTAAATCGTGCGCTCGTTGATCGCATTGTGAAGTGTCTGGATCTCAGCGATGAGCTGATTCTTCTCGCGCTCGAGACGTGCGACAGCGTTCTCCGATTGCGCGCGCCGTCCCTTTGCGTCGACAGCGGTGCTCTCGAGAGCCGCGGCGCGGCGTTTCTGCCGCTCGAACACGTTCGCGAATGTCTCATTGCTGATCCGCGAGGCGTGTTTGCGCCAGACCTGCAGTTTGGCGTCGCGAAATCGCGCCGAGCCTTCGGGTGCGGCGAGCAGGATCGAGCCGCCGCCCTCGAAACTGCGGATCTCGCAAGTCACGCGCGGGACGTGCGTGAAGTCACCGCGCTGCGAGAGCCGGATTAGGAAATCCCAATCCTCGAAGAGGTCAAACTGAGGATCGAATCCGCCGGCGTCGAGGAACGCCTCTCGCGTCGTCAGCAGCGTCGGCAGCGGGATGTAGTTGTCGATGAGCAGCAGCTCGCGATCGAAATCGTTCGCGAAGAGACGAAGTCGAGACCGGCTCTCGTACTGGCCGCGATCGCCGACCGCGAGAAACGATGACACGGCGTCGGAGTACCACGCCGCACTGCTCGTGGCGCTCTGCGCGGCAGCGGCGAGCGTCGACAGGTGCTCCGGATAGTACAGATCGTCGTCGTCGAGGAACGCGATGTACTTCGTCGTGGCCGCCCGTACGCCGCTGTTCATCGCTTCGGAGCGGCCGCGCGACTTGTCGTGCTGCACGACTTTGACATCGATGTCCGGACGTGCGCCGCCGTCGTTGACGACGACGATCTCGGCGGGATGTTCGTTCGCGCGAACCGAATGCACAGCCTCGCGAAGAAGCGCCGGACGATCTTTCGTCCGGATGATGACCGTGATCGGAAGCGTCGCGCGCGTCGTCTCAATGGCCGGCGCTTCTGCGATCGAGCGGCGCAGAGCGCTGAACGGCGTCGTTCGCAATATCGGCAGTGGCGTCGTCCAATACGCCTCCGCGAATTTCGTTGCCGGCGGCAGCGTCGACGCGCGATAGGCGTTGAGGCCGCGCGCGTAGCCGGCGTAATCGCGGATCGCGGTCTGCGACTCGTGCGCGGCGATGGCCTGGTATTTGATCTCTGCGACATCCGTAATATCGACGAGGGTATTCGGTCGTAGCGGCTGGCTCACTTCGTAAAACGCGACGCGGGCGATGGCCAGATCGGCGAAGAGGCTCTCATCGCCTTGCACGAGATCACAGAAGGCGCGGGAAAGAGCGAGATGGTCGGGATGGATTTCGATCGGGCTGGGGACGCAGATCAGATCGGGCTTGAACGCCGCGAGATGATCCCGAAGCACAGGAGCCACGGTTTCATCCAGCGCGCGATCGGCAAAGCGGAGGAAATGAATGTCGTCGCCGCCGAGGAGCGCCAGTGCGCGCCGCGATTCCTCTTCTCTTCGGGCCGCGCCGCCCGCCTCCGCCCCGTCGGTGGCCACGACTACGCGCACAGCACGCCCCTCGCGCAAATGCTGCGCGACGAGACCGCCGCAGCCGATCACCTCGTCGTCAGGATGGGGAGCAAGGACGAGAAGCCGTTCGCCGAGGAGCCGCGCTGCATCGTACGGAATGGACTCCGCTTCGATGAGCATCTTGCTCGGAATTATATGTGTCGTTGCGGGGCCGCCCTCACTTGGCGGATGATTGACGAGACGCACGCGTGAACAATCGTCCTCCCCAGCTCGCCGGAGTTCTGACGCTGGTGCAGGACCTCGCCCGCCTGATTCACAGCGACTCGGCCGCCGATCTGTTCGGCCATGCCTTTCATACGCTGACCAGGGCTGTTCCGTTTGATGTCGGCGTCGTGGTCATGCTCGAGCAGAACCTCGATCTGTACATCTCGACGCGCGCCGGTGCCGGAAAACAGATCGGCGACGCGCTCATCGATCGCGTGCGCGAAGTGCTCAAGAAGTTGATTCTGCCGTCGTCGATTTCCACCATGGACGTCGTCATCAAAGACGAGCGTCAAGACCTCGGCGGCGACGCGCAACCGCCCGGTCTCGATCACGAGATGCATGCGATTCTGACGCTGGAGACGCGCACCGCCGGCATGGTGATGGTGTGCCGCGCCGCGCCGGCGTTCACCGAAGACGATCAGCGCATCATGGAGATTTTTTCGTCGCAGCTTTCCATGCTGCTCGACAATCTGCGCGCGCGGCAGAAGATCCTCAGCCTGGCCGAGACCGACGATCTGACCGGCGTCCCCAATCGCCGCTTTTTCCGGCGACAACTGACGGTGGAGATGGAGCGCGCGCGCGTCTACAACGTGCCGCTGTCACTTCTGCTGATCGACGTCGACAACTTCAAAGAGATCAACGACAACTTCGGGCACGTCATGGGCGATGTCGTTCTTTCGGAGATCTGCGGAACGATTCGCGACATGCTGCGCTCGCCCGATCAGATCAGTCGCTTCGGCGGCGATGAGTTCGCCGTGATCCTGCCGCACACGGACGTCACCGGCGCGGCGACGGTCGCGGATCGCATGCTCAACCATGTCCGGGATATGGAGGTCATGGCGGAGGATGACGGTGCGATTCACTGCACCGTGTCGATCGGCATCGCGCAGTACCAGGGATCCGACGCCAACTTCAACGATTTGGTCCGCCGCGCGGATGACCGTTTGTACGAGGCCAAACGTCAAGGCAAAAATCGCTACACACAATGAAGAATCGATATTTGATCGCGAATTGGAAGATGAATCTTCCAGCGGAAGGGATCGCGTCGTATCTGAAAGCAGTCGATGCGGCGACGGCCGGCGACGTTCGCATCATCGTTGCGCCGCCGTTCCCATATCTGCGCGAGATTTCGTCCCAGACGAAGCTCGACGTTGCCGCGCAGAATTGCGGCGAGCACGACAAGGGGGCGTTTACCGGCGAGGTTGCGCCGTCGATGATCGCCGACTGCGGCGCGCGCTTCGTGATCATCGGTCACTCCGAACGGCGGAGCCATTACGCCGAGTCCGACATCGTCGTGGCGCGCAAGCTCGCAGTCGCGATCGCGGCCGGTCTCGTCCCGGTGTTGTGCATCGGCGAGCAGTTGCGCACACGCGAGGCCGGACAAACGGCCACTTTCCTCGCCAGTCAGATCCGCGCGGCGGCGGAGGCGCGACTCGACTCGGCGCGCGAGATCATCATCGCGTACGAGCCGGTGTGGGCAATCGGCACCGGCCGCAACGCCAGCGGTGCGATGTGCGCCGAAGCCGTGGCGCAGATCCGCGACGCGCTGAAGCGTTTCTGGCCATCTCGCTACGCGGTCGAAGCGCCGATTCTCTACGGCGGAAGTGTCGTGCCGGAGAACATCCAGGAGCTCGAGACCAGCGGCGGGATCGATGGCTATCTGGTCGGTGGGGCGAGCCTCGATTCGCCCAAGTTTCTCAATATCTTGCGCGGCATGCAGCGCCCTTGACTTGCCCCGCTCTTCCGGGAAGAATTCCCCGGCTCAGCCGGTTACCGGAGACTCCATGGTCGCACTGCTTGTCGTTCTGCACATCATCGTCAGTCTGTTTCTGATCCTCGTCGTCCTGATTCAGCAGGGCAAAGGCGCGGATCTCGCCGGCGCGTTCGGCGGCGGCGGATCGCAGACGGCGTTTGGCGCGCGCGGCGCGACGACGCTGCTGCATAAGCTCACAACCGCGTTCTTCATCCTCTTCGTCATCACGTCGATGGCGCTGGCGGTATTGCAGGCGCGGCCGCGTGGCTCGGTCATGGGTGGAACGAAAGCGGCGCCCACCGCGCCGGCGAAGCGATAGCCCAAGTGGCGGAATTGGTAGACGCGCACGTTTGAGGGGCGTGTGGAGAAATCCGTGCCGGTTCGAGTCCGGCCTTGGGCACCAGGTGTAGCGGCGCACTTCAGTGCGCCGTCGGCGGGCTGAAGCCCGCCGCTACACGCGATCCGCCATCCTTCGCTCGTACTCTCCTGCGCGATCCAGAAATGACTCGATGCTGCGACCGAGCATCAACTTCTCAGTGAGCTCGCTCGCTTTGTCGAAATCGGCGCGCAAACGCTGCGCCTCGGCGAGATAGTAATCGCGCAGTCCCACTTCGATCTTGAACTCCGGATACTTCTCGGCGAGCGTGCGCATCCACTCTTCGACCTGACGCCGCCGGTCCTTGTCGCCGTTGCCGCTCTTCAGATCGTCGAGCAGCGTGCGCACGACACCGGAGAGGATCTGCTGTTTCTGTTCGTTGATCACGATGTCCGGCATGGGCGCGAATCGTATCACTCCACTACAATGCGCCCTCGTGAAAGTGCTCATCGCCAATCGCGGTGAGATCGCGGTTCGCGTCATTCGCGCGTGTCGCGAGATGGGCTACCCGACCGTCGCCGTTTACTCCGAAGCCGATCGCGCGGCACTGCACGTTGTCTACGCAGATCAGGCCCTCCCCATCGGGCCCGCGCCATCGCGCGAGAGTTACCTGCGGATCGATCGCATCATCGACGCGGCGAAGAAGAGCGGCGCCGATGCCATCCATCCCGGCTACGGTTTCCTGGCCGAAAACGTCGACTTCGCACGCGCGTGTCGCGATGCGGGAATCATTTTCGTCGGACCGTCGCCGGAGTCGATCGCGGCGATGGGATCGAAGACCGAAAGCAGACAGCGGATGAAGGCCGCCGGCGTGCCGGTCGTTCCCGGTCTCACCGAGCCGGTGAAGTCCGTTGACGAGATCGCGAACTTCGCCCGCAGCGCCGGCTATCCGATCATGGTGAAGGCAAGTGCGGGTGGGGGAGGGAAGGGCTTGCGATTCGTCGAGCGCGAAGCCGATCTTCGACCGGCGTTCGAGCGCGTGACGAGCGAAGCGCAATCATTTTTTGGCGACAGCGCCGTCTATGCCGAGAAGTTCATCTCCTCTCCTCGCCACATCGAAGTGCAGATCCTCGGCGATCAACATGGAAACCTCGTACACATCGGTGAGCGCGAATGCACGCTGCAGCGCCGCCATCAAAAGGTCGTCGAAGAATGCCCCTCTCCGATCGTCGACGACGATCTCCGCGAGCGCCTCGGCGCGATGGCCGTGAGGGCCGGTCGCGCCGTCAATTACTACTCCGCCGGAACGATCGAGTGCCTCATGGATGCCGATCGTCAGTTCTATTTTCTCGAGATGAATACGCGCCTGCAGGTCGAGCATCCGGTCACGGAGATGGTGTGGGGCGTCGATCTCGTCAAGGAGCAGTTGCGGATCGCGACGGGAGAGAAATTGCGCTTCCGCCAGGAGGATCTCACGCCGAGCGGGCACGCCATCGAATGCCGCATCTACGCGGAGGATCCGACGCGAAAATTCGCTCCGTCGCCAGGGCTGATCCGCTACATCAATCTTCCGCAGGGACCGGGGGTGCGAAACGACAACGGCGTGTACGCCGGTTTCACTGTCCCTCTCTTCTACGACTCGATGTTGTCGAAGCTCATCTGCCATGCGGCGACACGCACGGAGGCGATCGCGCGCATGAAGCGAGCGCTGGCCGAGTATCGCGTCGAGGGAATCGACACGACGATCCCGTTCTTCACCGCCATCATGGAGAACGCCGACTTCGCCGCCGGGAACTTCGACACCGGATTCATCGATCGCCTTCTGCCGCGGATCGATTTCCAGAATGGCACGCGCGAGGGTCAGTTCGAAGCCGCCATCGCCGCGGCTGCGATCATGGCCTTCGAGGAGTCGCAGCAGGTCCGCATTCCGGAGGACGGCGATTCCGCGTGGAAGCGGATTGGCAGGACCGAGGCGCTGCGGTGAGATTCATCGCCCGGCACGAAGGATTGGACATCGAGGTCGAAGTCGAGCGCCATGGCGCCAGCTATCGCGTTCGGATCGGCAATCGCTCGATGGAGGCCGACCTCGTCGATGCCGGCGGGTTCGTTCGCTCGCTCCGCCTGAGCGATGGAACCCAGTACTCGCTCGTCCACCATCGCGAGGGGAACCACCATGGGATCACGATCGGGGGCGCGACGATTCAGGTCGATATCATCGATCCGCTCGCACAGCGCCGAAAACTTCGAGAGGACGAGATCGGCGGCGGTGGTGTGGTTAAGGCGCTCATGCCCGGCCGCGTCGTGCGGGTGCTCGTGAACAAAGGCGATGCCGTGCAGAAGGGCGGCGGTCTCCTCATCCTGGAAGCCATGAAGATGGAGAACGAGATTCAGGCGCCCGTCGACGGCGTCGTCGACGAGATTTTCGTCTCGTCCGGCGACACCGTCGAAGGGGGCGCGGAACTCGTTCACATCGGATAGCGCCGTTATAATCCAATCATGTCCGCAACCGAGGCGAAGGGTCCGTATCGCGTCGGGGAGCGCATCGGCACATCGGTCTGGAAAGGTCAGGACACCCGCAACAGCAAGGATGTCGCACTCAAGATCCTGACGAAGCAACTTTCCAAGGATCAGGCCAAACGCGACGCTCTGATCCGCGAGGTCCGCGTAGCGGCCGCCCTCTATCACGCCTTCCTCGTGCCGATCATCGAGATCGTGCCGCTCGGCGACAACCTGGTGATGGTGATGTCGCCGGTCGAAGGGCAGTCGTTCTCGAAGCGCCTCAATGGAAAGCCGCTGTCGCGTCAGGACTTTTTCCGACTGGCCTATCAATTAGTTGACGCCGCCAAGTATCTGCATACGAAGGGTGTCGTTCACGGGAACATCAATGCCGATTCCGTGCTCGTCACACCCGACGGGCAAGTCAAGCTCGGCGGAATCAATCTGACCAATCTCACGACGAAGAGCGGTGGCGTGTCCGCCGCGTATCAGCAGAAGGGAAACGATCCGCGCAGCGTCGCCTACATGGCTCCGGAGCAGATCGTCGGACAGCCGGTCGATCCGCGCACGGACGTCTTCTCGCTCGGCGTCGTGATGTACGAGATGGGAACGGGAAGGCTGCCGTACGACGGGTCGACGGGTCCCGACTTCGCGCGGAAGATCGTCGAAGGACAGCCGCTGTCGCCGTCCGCCGTCAACCCGGCCATCGATCGAACGATCCTGAACATCCTCGGCAAGTGTCTGTTCAAGGATCAGTTTCGTCGGGCTAAGGATGCCAAAGCCGTTTTGGAGGACATCAGCAAAGGCGACCCGGAGGCCGTGAAGTTTGCGAACGACCTTGCGAAAGGAACTGCCGGTGCTACGCCGTCACAGGATCCGACAGCGCATCAGGCGATCATCTTCGTGGGCGACGTCGCGAACTACGAGAGTCTCGATCCTGCGACGGCCACGCAAGCCGCGGCGCGAATGCAGCAGCTTCTCGGCGAAGCCGTCTATCTGTTCGATGGGAAGGTTCTCGATCCCTTCGGCAAGAAGATGATCGCGGAGATGCCGAATGTGGAGAACGCGCTCGAAGCGGCGCGTAAGGGCGAGTTCGATTTCTCAGCGGATCAGCAGGATGGTGAGCCGATTCAGGTGCGCATGCTCCTCCACGCAGGCACGGTCACTTCGAAGGACGGCAATATCGGCGGTGATGGAGTCACGCGAGCGACGCAGGTTCTCTCGCAACTGCCACCACTGACGCTTCATCTCACGGAAGAGTTCTTGAAGAGAGGCCGCGGCAGCGTGCGCGTCCGCGACGCCGGTGCGCGCGGCGGCGTGAAGCTCTACACAATCGTTCCCGCGGAACCGTCGCAACCGAAGGCGCCTGAGCCGACGACTGCGGAGATCGAAGCCGAGGAGGCGGCGGAAGCGGAAGCGGAGGTGCAGGCGATTCAGACGGCGGCGGTCGCATCGAAGCGAGGCACGCGAAACATCGCCATCGCCGCCGGTGTGATCGTTCTGGTTGTGATCGCTGGTGGCGCAGCGCTGATGCGCAAGCGCACGGTGACGCAGCCGGCTACCGCATCGGTCGTGACGCAATCCACCACGCCTGTTCCCCAGCTCGCGAAGGTGGTGATTCATCCGATCGTTGTCGAAGGAACCGATCCCGCGCTTGCCGAACGCGCAAAGGCGATTCGTCTCGGCAGCATGGAGATCCTTCGCAATGTCAACGGACTCCAGCTTGCCGACGCGGCCGGTCCCGATGTCATGCCGTTCACGGCGACACTGCGCACGAGCACCGCCGGACCCGAGATGGTCGCGCAGCCCCCGCCCGCCGCCCCGGTGCCGGTCCCCGACGCGGCCACCGGGATCCGCGCGCTGCTCGATTGGATCGCCGGGCAGGCGCATGTTCCGATCCGCGGCGTCAGTCAGTCTCCCGAAGCGCTGAACGCATACGCCGCTGCGGTGACGGCGACGGCGGCGAACGATACGACCAAGGCTCCTGGATTGATGAAGACCGCGGTGACAGCGGATCCGAATTTCCTGCCGGCGCAGTTGCTGGCCATGCGCTACTTCTCGAGTCACGGCGATCCCCAGCAGGCGCTCGCCGCGGCGAAGCAGGTGATGGTGCTCGATCCGGCGAACCTCGACGCGCCGCGGATGGTGGCGCGCACATCGCTGTCGATCGGTGATGTGCAGTCGGCATTCGGCGCATACAGCATGATCCTGCGCAAGAACGCCGGCGATATCGAGGCGCTCACACATGTCGCGCGCTATGCCGTCTCGGTCGGCGACGCAGCTCGCTTCAATGCAGCAGTCGGGCGGATGAAGCGATTGCCACCCAGCTCAATCGCAGTTCACGAACCCGATCTCCTCGCTGCTTCCGGAAAGTTCGACGCAGCGATCAGCGCGTATTTCACGATCGAAGAGCAGGTGTCGAGCAATCCCGCTCTCTCGCTCAAGATCGGCCGCATCTCCGTGCTGAGACACTCCCTTCCGATCGCCGAGCTGGAGTTAGGCAAGCTGCAGCAGAGCGATCCTCTGTACGGCTATCACCTTCTGAAGGCCTACATGGCCGCGTCGCAGCGAAACGCCGCCGAGGCTGAGCAGGAGTTGAAGCTGGCTTCGCAGGCGTCGACGGCAGGCGACGACTACTGGACGAGCGCGGCCGAAGTTTACGTCCTTCTCGGCGACAACCCGAAGGTTCTCGACGCGCTCGAGAAAGCGGTGATGCGGAAGGAACCGACCGCGAGCTACATCATCAGCGATCCGCTCTTCGCGTATCTGAAAGCCGATGAGCGTTTCGACAAGGTTCTGGCGGCGGCGGCGGCCGGGCAGCAGGACGTCCGTAACGCGCTGGCGCAGATCATGATCTGATCGTCACTATGATCGTTAGCGCGCGCCTCAGTTTTTCCGCCGGACATCGCCTGCACAATCCGAATCGAGATGCCGAGTGGAATCGTCGCACGTACGATAAGTGCGACAACCCGCGCGGTCACGGCCACAACTACTTCCTTCAGGTCAGCGTTCGTGGCGAGATCGATCCGGAGACAGGCATGGTCATCGATCTGAAGAAGCTCAAGGACATTATTCGGGAACGCGTCGTCGACCGAGTCGATCATCGCAACCTGAATGAGGATGTCGATTTCCTCCAGGGCATCGTTCCGACGGCGGAGAATCTCGCCCGCTGCTTCTGGCAGCAGCTTGCGCCGGCGATCAAGGAAGGCTCGCTCTATGAGATCGTGCTCGAAGAGACGGAGAAGAATTCGGTCATGTACCGCGGAGAGGATGAGTCATGAACTACGACCTCGCCGTCATGGCGCTGGAAGGGCTGACGCGCGCCCCGATGACGATCCGCGTCGAGAGTGGGGGAGTTGTCATCGAAGGTGATCGTGCGTCCTTCAGGGAGCTGGCGCGCCTCTGCCTTTTGATGGGCAGCGAGCAAGCCTCACAGGAGGATGGCATCGAGTTGCAGGCCGGAACGCACTTGACGCGTCAATCGCCAAATCTGCGACTGAATCTCACTCAAGATTCGTAATCCGGACTATACGTCACCAGCTCCTTGAGGAATCGGACGCGCTCGGTCTGATCCTCGTCGTCGACTTCCAGCAGATCGCGGATCGACACCATCCCGACGAGATTTCCTCCCTTCACGACAGGCAGGTGCCTGCATCCGACTCTGTGCATCTTCAGCAATGCGGCGTCGACCGTGTCACCCGGATCGGCGACCACGATTTCCTTCGTCATCACGTTCGCGACAAGCGTCTGGTCGGGATCGAGACCGGCGGCGACGACACGCGCCATGACGTCGCGTTCGGAGAAGACCCCGACGAGACGTCCAGAGTCGAGCACGGGGACAGCGCCGACGTTTTCCTTCGACATGCGCCGGACGACATCGCGCACTCGCTCTGACGAATCAGCGTGGATGACCGGATGGCCTTCGATGATCTCTGCAATCTGACTCATGCCAGCTCCTTCACCGGGATGCCCTGCCGCTTCGGGTTCGTGCGCTCGCGCGCCACGTTGCCGAGGCCATCATATGCCGCATACTTGTAAGCCTCGCTGAGCGTCGGATAGTTGAAGACGCCTTCGATGAATGCATTGATCGTACCCTCGAACTGCATGACCATCATGCCGATGTGCAGCAGTTCCGAGGCGTTTTCGCCGACGATGTGCACGCCGAGGAGCCGCAGGTCGTCGGCGTCGAAGACGAGCTTGATCATGCCCTTGGTGTCGCCGATGATCTGACCGCGCGCGTTGCTGCGATAGAACGCGCGCCCCACCTCGAAGTTGATCGCCTTCTCGCGACACTGCTCCTCGGTCAGGCCGATGGTGGAGAGCTCCGGGATCGTGTAAATACCGTAAGGGAGGTTGGTGGCTACGCGCGTTTTGTATTTCAAATCGAACGCGTGGACCATCGCCACACGAGCCTGCTCCATCGATGTCGAGGCGAGGGCGGGGAAGCCGATCACATCGCCGGCAGCATAGATGTTCTCTGTCGACGTCTGATAGCGCTCGTTGACGAGAATCAGGCCGCGATTCCCGGTCTTGACTCCGGCTGCCGGGAGATTCAGATCGGCCGTGTTGCTGCTTCGACCGGCGGCGTAGAGCACCTTGTCGACGACGATCGATGTGCCGTCCTTGAGCGTGAGCGTGACCTCGTTGCCGATGCGTTCGATGGTGTCGACATCGCAGCCGAGGTGAAGCGTGACGCCGAGGCGGCTCTGCATCTCGCCGAGCAGGACGCGCACGATCTCGCGATCGATGTGGGGAAGAAGGCCCGTGCGACCATCGATGAGATGCACCTCGACGCCCAGCGCGGCGAAGATCGACGCATATTCGCAGCCGATGACGCCTGCGCCGACGACCGCCATCGATGCCGGGATGTTCTCGATGTGCAGGATCGTGTCGCTGTCGCAGATCGCATCGTCGTCGAACGGAACGGTGGAAGGGCGATACGGTGAAGAGCCGGTCGCGATGAGGACGACATTGCCTTCGAGCGTCGTCGATCCCGCGGACGCAACGACATCGATGCGATTCGGCGTCTGAAAGCGTGCGCTGCCGACGTAACGATCGACTTTGTGGCGGCGCAGATTTTCTTCGATGCGCTTCCACTCGCGTTCCACGACGAGGTTCTTGCGATGCATGAACTCGGCGACGCTGACATCGTCGCGGATTCTCATCTCCACGGTGCCGCGGAAACCGCGCTGCCGGAAGCCGGAGAGATGCAGCGCCGATTCGCGCAAGGTTTTGGAGGGAACCGTCCCGGTGTTCACGCACGCGCCGCCGAGAACGGGCTCCCGCTCGATGAGGGCGACGGTTTTGCCGAAGTAGGCAGCTTGCGCCGCCCCTTTTTCGCCGGCGGGGCCGGAGCCGATGACGATCAGGTCGTACATGGTCAGTAGCGGATCAGGGTATGGATATCGATGCCATTGAGTTTGCTTCTGGGGTTGAGAAAGGTTAACTCAATCACCGTCGCAACGCCGACCAGCGTTGCGTCAAAGCCTCTCACGAGCGTGGAAGCGGCCGCCGCGGTGCCGCCGGTTGCCAGCACATCGTCGACGACCAATACCCGATCGCTTTTGGTCAGCGCATCGTCGTGAATCTCCAGCGCGTCGGTGCCGTATTCGAGGATGTATTCGTTGCGGCGCGTCGTCCACGGTAACTTGCCTGGCTTGCGAATCGGGATGAAACCGGCGCCGAGGAAGCGGGCGACGCAGCCGCCGAAGATGAAACCGCGCGATTCGATTCCGGCGACGATCGTGATGCCGGCGCGGCGGTATGGCTCGGCCAGTTCGTGAATGCTTCGCTCGAGCGCACGTGGCGAGCGGAGAAGAGGGGTGATGTCCTTGAACACGATTCCCGGCTTCGGGAAGTCGGGAACGTCGCGGATGAACGCCCTCAGTTCGTCGGCGGCGGTCATCAGAACTTCACGTCGAAGTCACCGAGTCTGCCAGTGAACTCTTTCGTCTCCTGATCGATGCGCGTCACCTCGGCGTAGCGCGGCCCTTCCTTCAACTCTTCGATCCACTCATCGATCGCTTTCTTTTCGCCTTCGACCCTCGCTTCGACGGTCCCGTCGCGTTGATTCTGGATCGAACCCTTGAGTCCGAGGCGCCGGGCCACGCGCGTCGCGAAGAAACGGTAGCCGACACCCTGGACCTTGCCGTGGATCCGGATGAGCCGCAGCTCTTTCATCGCGCGCGAATCTTATCAGCGCCTATGGCGGCGATGCGTGGGTGCCTTTTTCTTCGGCGTCGCCTTTTTCTTCGGTGTCGCTTTCGGCTTCGGCGGCGCGACCTGTTGCACGATCACCTTCGGCGGTGCGTTCTTGATTCCATCGACGGTCTGCTTCAGGTTGTTGAGCGTCTGCGCGTGTTCTGCGTTGTCGTTGCGCAAGCGGGCGATCTCCGCTTCGAGCTCTTTGCGTTGCTGTTCGCCGAGCTTGACCAGAGCAACCGTGGCTGCTGCAGCCGCATCGGTGCGCGGATAGTGCTGGACGATTTCCGACAGCGCTTCGCGCGCCGAATCGCGCTTGCCGCTCTCGAGATCCTTTCGCGCCGACTTCAGCATCGAGTCCGCCTTCAGGTCATTCGGCACGGTCAGGACGAGGTAAACCGTCCCGGCGCCGAGGATCGCCGACACGAAGGCCGTCATGGTCAGCAGCGTGCGGACTCGCATGCATTCACTCTTTCCAACCGAAACGACCGACGAGCGGGACGAACTCCGCGCTGCCACAATCCTCGATCTGCACGGCCGTCCCGACGCGCGTGACGCGCGCCAGGCGCTGCTTGTCGTCCTTCCCGATGGGGATGATCATCTTCCCCGTGCGCGCGAGCTGCTGCACGAGTGGCTCCGGCACCTGCGGCGCCGCCGCCGCGACGATGATGCGATCGAACGGCGCCTGGTCCGACCACCCGTAGGTTCCGTCGAACACCTTCACAGTCGCGTTGTAGATTTTCAGCTCGCGGATCAGCTCCGCGGCGCGGAGCGCCAGCTCGTTGACGCGTTCGATGGAGAACACCTTCGCGCACAGCCTCGACAGAACCACTGCCTGATATCCGGTTCCCGTGCCAATCTCGAGCACCTTCTCGGTGCCAGTGAGCTCGAGGAGCTCGATCATCCGCGCCACGATGTAGGGCTGGGAGATCGTCTGCTTCGCGCCGATCGGCAGCGCGCCGGGACCGTAGGACTTCGAGGCGACTACCGTCGGCACGAACATGTGCCGGGGCACCTCACGCATGGCCTGCAGCACGCGTGGATCCTTGACGCCGCGCGCGGCGACGTGCCGCTCGACCATCAGCGCCCGCTGATGCGCGAAGTCGCGCTCGCGCGCGGCCGTGTCATCGAGTCTTGGCGACGTGACCAAGCATCTCCTCGAGCACTTTCAGGCGCGGAATCGACTCGTGGTGCGTGAGATCGAGATGCAGCGGTGTGATGGAGACGTAGCCATTCTGCACGGCCTCGAAGTCGGTGTTTTCGCCGGATAGCCACGTCGGCTCGTCGCCGCCGATCCAGTAGTACTTGCGGCCGCGTGGATCGAGACGCTCGATCACCCCTTCGGAGTAGATCCGTTTGCCGAGCTTCGTGACCTTGACACCGTTGAAAACGGAGGGCGGGAAGTTCACGTTGAGGATGATTCCCGGATCAGGTTTCTGGTGCAGCACGATGCGCGACAGCTCTGCGGCGAAGGCGGCGGCACGATCGAATGAGAAATGTTCGCCGACGAGCGACGAGAACGCGATCGAGGGGATCTTCAGCAGCGCCCCTTCGAACGCGGCGGAGATCGTTCCGGAGTACGTGACGTCGTCGCCGAGGTTGGGTCCGAAGTTGATGCCGGAGACGACGATGTCGGGTCGCGCCCCTTTCATCAGCGAAAGGACGGCGAGGTTCACGCAATCGGTCGGCGTGCCATCGACGATCCATTCGTTTTCTTCGAGTTTGAGGAGGCGCAGCGGTCGATTCAGCGTGAGCGCGTGAGAGGCGGCACTTTGCTCGCGATCGGGGGCGACGATGATGACGTCGCCCACCGCGCGCAGCGCCGCGGCGAGCTTGCGAATCCCTTCGCTGTAGATGCCGTCGTCGTTGGTGACGAGGATCCGCACCATCGCCGATCATCGTAGCAGCTTCAACGCGTGCTCGTCGGCGCCGGTCTCCGCGTCTGACGGATCTCGATCAGGCGCCGCTGCAGATTGGCGAGCAGCATGATGAAACCGATGAGCATCAGGATGCCGATGATGCGTGCGATCCAGCGGGCGTTCATGCCGACCACCTCTCTGCGTTTCTCGCGGCCCACTGAATCGCATATCGCATCGGTCGCGCATCCGCCAGGCCGCGGCCGGCGATATCGAATGCCGTTCCATGGTCGACGGAGCAGCGGAGATAAGGGAGTCCGATCGTGACGTTCACCGATCGTTCGAACTCCAGCGTCTTGACGGCGATCAAACCCTGATCGTGATACATCGACATGACCACATCGTACTTGCCGTTGCGCGCGCTGAGGAAGATGGTATCGGCGGCGGCCGGCCCTTCGACGTTCAGACCGCGCTGCCGCGCCTCGTTCACTCCGCGCGCGATCGTTTCTTCTTCCCGTCCAAAGCGTCCCGACTCGCCGGCATGTGGATTCACCCCAGCGACTCCGATCCGCGGTCGCTTGCCGTAGAGCCGCTCGTACGATCGCGTTGTGAGATCGGCGAGCGCGGCGATTTTCGCGGCATCGATCGATGCGATGGCTTCCGTCAACGGAAGATGCACGGTCAGCAACACGGTGCGGATCGATGGTGAATCGAAATACATCGCGTAGTCGTAGCCATAGCGCGTCAATCCGGCTCGCGATGCCAGCAGTTCCGTGTGGCCGGGAAACGGCGATCCCGCCATCGCGATCGATTGCTTGTGAATCGGCGCCGTGACGAGCGCAGAGCAGTCGCCGCGCTCGATCGCATTCACGGCCGCGTCGATCGACGCCAGCGCGATTCGTCCGTTCTCTGCCGAGACTTCGCCGAAGCGGAGCTCGCCCGCTTCCGTTACGACATCGCAGAAGCGGACGTTCGCCGGAACCCTGCCGCTCTTCTCCGTGTATTGGCGCGAACCGAAAAGCCAGAGGGGGACGTCAAGAGCGTCCAGCGCTTTGAGGACCACTTCAGGACCGACGCCGGCGGGATCGCCGAGAGTCACGGCGAGAGGCTTCACGAAAGCTAGTCTAGTCGGTCAGCTCTTCCTGCTTGAAAAGGTACTTGATGCAATGCTTCTGAATGAGCAGATTCGGCGCGCCTTCGCGATTCACTTTGATGGCGCACTTGTCGTACCACTCGATGCAACCGCGGATCTCTTCGCCGTCGGTCATTACGATGACCATCGGCGTCTTCGAATTCATCTGCTTGATGTAATAGAAATTCTCCGCGTTCGTCACCTCGGGCGGGGCCGGCTTGTTGTTGCGCCCATTGACGTTGCCATTGCGAGGCGAACGCCGGAAATCGGTGATCGACCGGAAAGATCCTCTCCCCGCACGCGGATTGCCGTCAGCCTCGTATGGCCGATTCGATATAGGCATCGCCTCCTCCAGTGTTCTTCGCCTGTCCTTTTTTCGGGTGAATCGGGGATCGCGTGAAGTCGCTCCCCGCAGCTTTGCGAAGTGCGTGCCGTATCACTAGAATGCGCGCCTTCTGGAGGGTTCCTTTTGAATTCAATCGTCTGTGTCAGCCACGTGCCGGACACCGAAACGCGCATCAAAATCGCCCCCGACAAACAACGCATCGACGAGACGGGGATCAAGTTCATCGTCTCGCCTTACGACGAGTTCGCGCTCGAAGAAGCCATTCGGGTCAAGGACGCGAAGGGCGGCGAGGTCACGGTGATCACGTTCGGTCCGGACCGCGCGGCGCAGGCGCTGCGCGAGTGTCTCGCGCGCGGCGCGACAAAGGCGATCCACGTGAAGGGTGAAGTCGCCGATGCCGACTCGCTCGGTATCGCCAGAGTGCTCGCTGCCGCGATCAAGAGCGTGCCGCATGACCTGGTCTTCTTCGGAAAGCAGGGTGTCGGCACCGACAACGCGCTGGTCGGCCCGATGGTCGCCGAGCTTCTCGGCTATCCGCAGGTCAACGTCGTCACGCATCTCGAAGTCGGCGACGGCAAGATCGTCGCGCATCGCGAGATCGAAGCAGCCGAAGAGGTCATCGAAGCATCGTTGCCGGCCGTGATCACCGCGCAGAAGGGACTGAACGAGCCTCGCTACGCGTCTCTGAAAGGAATCATGGCCGCGAAGAAAATTCCGATCGAGACGAAGAGCGTGACCGATCTGGGGCTGACCGACGCGGATGTCTTCAAACAGCGCGTCGTCTTCGTCTCGATCGAGCTGCCGCCGGAGAAGAGCGGCGGCCGCAAGATCGATGGCTCCGATCCCGCCGCCGCGGCGCGCGAAATTCTGAAGTACATCCGCGAAGAAGCGAAGGCGATGTAGGAGCGACGATGCCCGGCGTTCTGGTTTTCTGCGAAGTCAAGGACGGCAAATTAAAGAAAGCTTCGCGCGAAGCGCTCTCGATCGGCCGGAGGCTCGCCGAAAAGACGGGCGGCGAACTGATCGCCGTGACAACCGATAGCGCGGCAGCGAGCGACGCCGGCAAGTACGGAGCGAAGAAGCTGTACGTCGCAAAGATCGGCGATTACACGACCTCGCCGTACGCCGCCTTGCTGAAACAGGTCATCGATGATGTGAAGCCGTCGATCATCCTCTTCGGCGGGACATCGAACGGACGCGATCTCGCGCCGCGCATCGCTGCGCGGCTCGGCGTCGGCGTCGCATCCGACGTCGATCGTCTCGAATGGACCGACGGCAAGCTGCGCGCTCGCCGGCCGGTGTACTCAGGAAAAGCATTCGCCACTGTCGATGTGATGAGCAGTCCCGCGATCGCCACATGCCGGCCGAATGCATTTCCTGCCGAAGAAACGGGCGGCGGTCCGGCACAGGCGATCGATGTTGCGTTCCAGGCCGGTGAATCGAAAGCGAAGTTGATCGAGACGAAGACACCTGAAGCCGGTGAGTTGTCGATCGCCGAGGCCGACATCATCGTGTCAGGCGGACGCGGTCTGAAAGAGGCGACGAACTTCTCGTACATCCGCGATCTCGCGCACGCGATCGGCGGAGCGGTTGGCGCATCGCGCGCGACTGTCGACGCCGGGTGGATCGATCATCAGCATCAGGTGGGTCAGACCGGACGAGTCGTCAGCCCGAATCTCTACATCGCTGCAGGCGTTTCCGGCGCGATCCAGCATCTTGCCGGAATGTCGTCATCGAAGCACATCGTGGCCATCAACAAGGATCCCGAAGCACCGATCTTTCGCGTCGCCGACCTCGGCGTCGTGGGCGATCTTTTCCAGATTCTGCCCGCCCTCACCGAAGAAGTGAAAAAAGCCAAGGCCCACTAGCGAAAATCCTACCTTCCTCATACCGGCCGCTCCTACTTTCGACACAGATTGCCTGCATCGAATGACACACCTCACTCTCAAGGGATGTGTCGAAGTCCGTAACTAATTTATAAAAAGAAACTTGTACCCGGCCGAGCCCAACTGTGATAAAAATCACATGTCCACATTGGCGCTTTTTTGAGAGAGGGGCGCCAAGCCAAAAAACATCGTTCATCAAAGTTATTGGCATCGCTTCAGCATTTGTTCGGAAATCAGACACGTGTTCTTGTCATGGACAGGGTCTCACGCCACGGAATGATTCAGAACCATAAGCGGGTCAAGAAGTTAATGTCCTTTCCCACGCTGGTTGGACAGTTGCGATTGAGAGCAGGCATGAACGTAAATCGCACCCTCGCGGCATTCGTCGGCTTCGCGTTGCTTCTCACCACTCCTCTTGCAGCAGACTCAGTGACGGCGCCGATGCAGGTGTCCGTGCAGGTTCTGGCGCGTGCAATCGTCACAGTGGACAGCCAGCCGGCGACCATTGAGATCACCGCGGACGACGTGACTCGCGGGTACGTCGATCTCGACGCGCCGATCCTGGTTCGCGTCCGGACGAACAGCCGTCGCGGTTACATGCTCCAGGCGGAAAAGACCAGCGAGACGTTCTCCGGCGTCGACCTTTCCCTGCCGGGCGGCTCGATGAACATCGCCTCGCACGAGAGCTGGATCCAGCGGCCATATGTCTCCGGTGGTGATGTGATGCCGATTCGCGCGCGCCTGTTCCTCTCGCCTGGCGCGACGCCGGGCGCGCATGCGCTGCCGGTCGCGTTCAGCGCTTCTCCGCTGTAGGCGCCGTCGCGGCGTACAATCAAGCCACTGCGTTCGAAGATTCGCCTCATTTTGTCGCGCGACGACCGGCTGGCTATCCGGAAGTCCCCCCTTCCGGCGGCGGCGCTTTCCGAACAGCTCACGTTTCTCATGGTGAACTCCGCTCTCGCTGATCTCGCCGGCGGTACGCCGGCCGAGTTCAGGAAGGCGCACCTTCTCGACTACGTCGCCGCTCGGGAACGAGATACGGTAAGGGAGCGCCTCCAACTCCTTCGCAGCGACGAGAAGAGCGTGCAGATGGAGGTGCATCTCCGCAACGAGCGGCGCGTGTTGCTCGTCGCTCGGCGTCGCGGTCGCGGCAAGAGCGCCCCACTCCTCGTGTATCTCGTCAACCTGCGACAGTTGATGAACCTCGAGGACGATCGAAGCGAATTGCTCAACGCCATTGAAGGTGCCGCTCATGAGTGGCGCCGCACGTTCGATGCCGTCGAAACGCCGATCGTGATCGTGGCGAAAGATGGAGTGATCGGCCGCATCAATCGCGCCGCGCGAATGCTCGTCGGCAAAGAGTACGGTGAGATCGTCGGCCGCTCTCTGCGCGAGCTGCCGGAGACCGAACCGTGGCTCTCGATGGTCGATCTCACACGCGAGGTGCAGGAGCGCCGCGCTCCGGTCGCGCGACAGGTGAAGGACGGTTACCGCCGCACACTCGATCTTCTGGCGATGCTGTTCAATAGCGAGGATCCGCGTGACGAGCGCGTCATCGTGATCGTCTGGGACGTGTCCGCGCTCGTCGATTTGCAGATGCGCCTCGAGCAGCAGCGGACGATGGCCAC
>DASYUK010000469.1:0-5597 GCA_036001325.1 Thermoanaerobaculia bacterium | reverse complement strand
CGGATCGGCGGAGAACTTCGCCGACATCATGAATCAGCGCGCCAAGCAGCTCGGCCTGACGCAATCGACGTTCTACGATCCGCACGGTCTGCCGAACGCGGCGAACCCGAAGCAGGTCGACGTGATGAGCGCGCACGATCTCGCCATCCTCGGCCTGGAACTGCTGAAGTATCCGTTGATGCGCGAGCTCGCCAAAACGCCGACGATGCCGTTCACGAACGCCACATTCACGTCGGGTCTGACGAATCCGAATCACCTCATCAATCCGCACAAGGTGAACTACTACGACGCGGCGACGGGCATCAAGACCGGCTACTCCGCTCCGGCAGGTTATTGCGTCACCGCGTCGGCGAAACGCGGAGACATGGAGCTCGTCTGCGTCGTCATGGGCGCGCGCTCGGCATCGGGTGCGCAAAGCTCGTTCGGCATCGCTTCGCGTCTGATGTCACAAGCGTTCTCGCAATACAACATGACGACGGTGGTCAAGAAGGGTGGCGTCGTCGGAGAGGCGCCGGTGAAGGATGGCAACTCCAAGACGGTTCCGGCCGTAGCCGCCGCGGATGTGAAGGCTCTCGTGAAGCGCGGGGACGAAGGCAGCGTGAAGGTCGCATTCAATCCGGCGACGCTCACTGCGCCGGTCCGCGGCGGGCAGCCGGCGGGAACGATCGCTGTGCAGCAGAGTGGACAGACGATCTCGAAGGTTGCTGCGGTCGCCGCGACCGCGGTGGCGAAGCAGCCGTGGTGGCGCGCCTTCTGGCCGTTCTGAGGTGTAGCGGCGCGCTTCAGCGCGCCGTCGGCGGGCTGAAGCCCGCCGCTACACGCCTCAGCGCATCCACATACGCGATGTGCTCCTGTTCGAGAATGCGCGCGGCGAGCGTCTCCACCGTGTCGTTGTCGCGCACGTCGACGCAGCGTTGCACGATGATCGGTCCGCCATCGAGTGTCTCGTCGACAAGGTGAACCGTGCACCCGGTAACTTTCACGCCATGCGCGAGAGCCTGTGCCTGCGCATCGACACCGGGAAACGCCGGCAGCAGCGACGGATGAATGTTGACGATGCGATTCGGATACGCAGCGAGAAACAGAGGGCTGAGCAAGCGCATGTAACCGGCGAGAGCGATGAAATCGGGACGTGCCTCTTGCAGCACACCCAGAATTTCACGCTCGTGTGCGGCACGATCGGGGAAATCGCGATTGTCGATCACCAGAGCGGCGTATCCCCACTCGCGTGCCCGCGCGATCCCGGGCGCGTCGGCGCGATTGGAAATGACCACGACGATCGCGGCGTCCAACTCGTTTTGAACGATGGCCTGATGAATCGCCGCGAAATTCGATCCCCGTCCTGACAGAAGAACGGCGAGACGGATCATTCGATCCAGCTCGCGAAGCCGGTGGGAGGCGTGTCGTACTGAACACGTCCGGAGCCCTTCACCACGTTTCCGATGAAGAAGAACTTCTCCCCGATCCGCGTGAAGTGATTGACGATCGTGGGGACCTGATCGGGTGCGGCGATGATCACCATCCCCACGCCCATGTTGAAGACGCGCAACATCTCCTCACGCTCGATATGCCCCTTCTCGTAAAGGAAGCGGAAGATCGGCAGCACGGGCCACGAGCCGAGCTTGATCCTCACGTTGAGCGACTCGGGAATCACGCGCGGCACGTTATCGGTGAGACCGCCGCCGGTGATGTGCGCCAGCGCATGGATCGCGCGCTGCTCGACGAGCGGCATGAGCGGCTTGAGATACGAGATGTGCGGCTGAAGGAGCGCTTCGCCGATTTTTCCGAGCTCCGGCAAAATGGTCTGGTAGTCGTAGCCGAGCTGCTCGATGAAGATCTTGCGAGCGAGCGCGTATCCGTTCGTGTGCAAGCCGGCGGACGGCAGCGCCAGGACGACGTCGCCTTCGCGCACCGTCTTGCCGTCGATCACGTTTTTCTCATCGACGACGCCGACGATAAAGCCGGCGATGTCGTAGTCATCATCTCCGTAGAAGCCGGGCATCTCCGCGGTCTCACCGCCGATCAGCGCGGCGCCGTTTTCGCGGCAGGCTCGGGCCATGCCGCGGATCACGTCGGTCATCACCGGCGGTCGCAGCTTTCCCGTCGCGTAGTAATCGAGAAAGAAGAGCGGTCGCGCGCCCTGCACGAGGATGTCGTTGACGCAGTGGCAGACGAGGTCGTAGCCGACCGTGTCGTGGATCTTCATCGCCTGCGCGACGCGAAGCTTTGTGCCGACGCCGTCTGTCGATGAGACGAGCACCGGCTTCTCGATTCCCTCGAACGTGCCGCGAAAGAGGCCGCCGAACGACCCGATGTCGGACATGACGCCGGGAGTGAAGGTATCGCGCACGATGCGCCGCACCTCGCG
Source organism: Thermoanaerobaculia bacterium (assembly GCA_036001325.1). Lineage (GTDB taxonomy): Bacteria > Acidobacteriota > Thermoanaerobaculia > Gp7-AA8 > Gp7-AA8 > DASVHS01. The sequence continues at coordinate 3,229 of DASYUK010000469.1, read as the reverse complement.
CAGAGCTTCGTCCTGCGCGTCGATGTTCACGCCCGATTCGCGGTATGTGGCCATTCGCGGGAGCATAGCAGTCCTTAGTCCCTGGTCCTTAGTCGTTAGGAGGACGACATTGCTTCTTCCAACGACTAACGACTAACGTCTAAGGACTGCCATGGCCCAATTTCTTCTAGTCACGACGTTGCTAACGATCGCGGGTCTTATCGCGACGATGGTCGTGGGATTTATCTCGTCGCCTCTTCACGCCGCGCAACACATCTTGTTCGCGCTCACGACGGTGGTCATCGGTCTCTTCTCGCAATCGATGACGATGTTTTTCTTCATCGGGACCGGAAAGCAGTTGAAGGACAACGTCAAAGGCACGCCGGATGAGGCGCCGGTGCGTCAAAGTATTCGCGAGCTCAAGAGCCGCGTCTTCCCGATCGCGACGTATGCGACAGCGGTGCTGATGATCACCTTCATCATGGGCGGCGGGGTGTCGACGGGGAAAACGCCGCGATGGCTGCACGACATCTTCGCATTCGCTTCTCTGGCGATGTTCATGCGTGCCTACTGGATGGAGTTCAACGCGATGAATGCGAATGCGGAGCTGATGACGCGATATCTCACATCCGATACAACGCCGCGCCCCAGTGCAAGCCCGAACCGAGAGCCGTGAAGCAGACCAGCATGCCGGGCTTGATGCGGCCGTCGGCCACGCATTCGTGAAAGAGAATCGGCAGCGTGCCCGCGGTCGTGTTGCCGTAACGCTCGATGTTGTGAGGCACTTTCTCCGGTGGCAATCCGAGCTGTTTGCCCACGCCTTCGACGATCCGCAGATTCGCCTGATGAATCAGCAGAATGTCGATGTCGGATACCTGTAGGCCGGCAGCGGCGCAAACTTCGCGCACCGATTCCGGCATTTTCGAGACGGCTTGCTTGAATACCTCGCGGCCTTCCATCACCGGGATCGGCTCGTCGGCGTCGATCTGCTTTTTGTCGACGTACGGCCGGCGGCGAAAGCCGACGCCGGGAACGTAGAGTGCCTCGATATTCGATCCATCCGTATACAGCTTCGCGGCGATGAAGCCGCGGCCGTTCTCATTCGAGGCCTCCACGATGATCGCACCGGCGCCGTCGCCGAACAGCACCGACCGATCCCTGATCTTCGTATTCGCCGCATACTCCTCGGCAGTCACCTGACGATCCTCGCGTCCGATGGTGATGTCCCATCCGTTCCCCCACGGCATGAACGGCGTGTGCACGTCCGAACCGATGACCAGCAGCCTCCGATGTTTTCCGCTTCGAATGAGTGAGTCGGCGAGATCGAGGGCGTAGAGAAATCCCGAGCATTGCTGCCGGATGTCGAAGGTCGGAATCGATTCGCGCAGGCCCATCTTCGCCTGTAGCACAGGGCCGTTGCCGGGGAAGAAGTGATTCGGCGTCATCGTCGCGAAGATCACGCCGTCGATGTCGTCGCGCTCGCACTTCGCGGCTTTCAACGCCGCCTCCGCGGCAATCATCCCGAGCTCGGCAGAGCCTTGACCGGGATCGGCGTAATAGCGCTGCTCCACGCCGCTACGCGTGCGGATCCACTCGTCGGACGTATCCATGATCCGGCTGAGGATCTCGTTGGGAACTAGGTTCTTCGGGATTCCGATCCCGCTGCCGGTGATGATCGCGCGCAAGGCGCGATCATGCGTCATGCGTCGCCGTCAGCGCAAGAAGGTCCTCGCGGCTGAATGAATACTTCCTTCCGCAGAACTGGCAGATGACATCGGAGCCGCCTTCGTCGACCATCTGACGGATGTCATCGCGCGAGAAGAGCGCCAGCGGCGCGAGCGCGCGCTCGCGGCTGCACGTGCACTTGTAGCTGAGCGGGACGTTGAAGCTCTCGTCGATCTGCTTGTAGTCCATCCCCTCGAGCACCGTGGCGACGACGTGCTCGATCGGCATCTTCTCGATCAAGGTCGAGAGCGGCGGAGCCTTCTTGATCCGCTCTTCGACGACGCGAATCGCTTCCTGGCTCGTATGCGGAAAGGCCTGAATGATGATTCCGCCCGCGGCGGCGATACCTTCCCGTCGCTTGAAGACTCCGAGGAGCACGGCGGAGGAGATCTGCTCGGAGCGCGCGAGGTAGCGGGTGAGCTCCTGCGCGATGCCGCCTCCTTCGAGCATGACCTGCGACGTGTATGGCTTTCCAACCGGCGGTGTGCCGCGAACAACCGTCAACATCCCCCGCCCGATGGCGCGCCCGACGTCCAGCGTCTCATCCTGCGGAATTGGATTTCCCACATATCCGCGCGCGCCACCGCGCACATTCGCCTCTGCGATCAGCACGCCTAAGGGGCCGTTTCCTTCGAACCGGAGCGTGACGTACTGATTGCGCACATCCTTGTCGAGGAGTCGCGCCAGAAGAAGCGAGCCCGTCAACGCGCGGCCGAGCGCGTCGGCGGCGACGGGACAGAGATCGAGAATCTCGCGTGCGGTCTCCACCGTGTTGGTGGTCTGGGCGGCCAGGATCCGGAGGTCTCCGTTGCCGGCCATGCCCTGAATCAGACGATCGTCGGCCATGGTCACCGGCTAAACACACGATCTAAGGGTATTGTTTCGGTCGGGCTCATCATTTGCTTGGATCATTTTGGGAGGTTCTATCCATGAAATCGATCGTCATCGCAGGTGTGCTCCTGCTGGCCATCGGCTGCATGAAGAAGCAGGCTGATGGAACCTATCGCGTGTCGGACACGGCGACGGAATCGGCGAAAGAGAAAGTCAAAGACGCCGGCCAGGAGGTCAAAGAAGAGTCGAAGGAGCTGGGCGATGAGGTGAGCCGCCGCGCGCAGGAGATCCGTCAGTCAGAGGCGGCGAAGAAAGTTGCAACCGGCGCGAAAGAGCTCGGAAGGGCGATCAAAGAAGGATCAGGCGAGGCCGCGGAGAAGGCGGGTCAGGCGCTGCAGCGCGCTGGGAAAAAGATGAAAGAGAGCGCGAAGGAAGAAAAGACGACCACCACCACCACCACCACGAGACACTGAACGGGATTGGGGTCAACGGGATTGGGGTCAGGTCTTCAGTTTTCAGTTTTTTTCTACCACCGGAAGAGAGAACTGAAAACTGAAGACCTGATACGCATCTAGCAGGCTTGAACTGATCGCCGACGAGGGCGCAGCATCGGCGACGAGAGGAGCTTGCGATGCAGACATTCGCGGCGATCGACCTTCACTCCAACAATGGTGTCTTGGCTATCATCGATGAG
>DASYUK010000468.1:0-2871 GCA_036001325.1 Thermoanaerobaculia bacterium | reverse complement strand
AAACTGCATCCGTTCGGCACCGGGCCGTGGCGCGCGCCCGGCGCCGGGACGAACGTCTTCGCGCGCGAGTCGCAGATCGACATGATGGCCGCGGCGGCGAAGATCGATCCGCTGGAGTTCCGGCTGCGCAACTCGTCTGATGCGCGCATGCGGCGCGTCCTGCAGACCGCCGCCGATGCGTTCGGATGGAAAGCCGCGCCCGGTCCGTCGCGGCAGGGGCGCGCCATAGCGGTCTCGTTCGATGCGGGGACCTGGTGCGCGCTGGTCGCGGAGGTCGCCGTCGACCGCGCCACCGGCGAGATCAAAGTGAAGCGCGTCGTCGCGGCGCAGGACATGGGCCTGGTCATCAACCCCGATGGCGCGAAGATGCAGATCGAAGGCTGCATCTCCATGGGGCTCGGCTACGTTTTGACCGAGGAGTTGAATTTCCGCGGGGGAGAGATTCTCGATACGAATTTCGCGACCTATAACCTGCCGCGATTTTCGATGATGCCGCGCATCGAGACGATCCTGATCTCCAACGATGAGCTCGCGCCGCAGGGCGGCGGCGAGCCGGCCATCGTGCCGATGGGCGCGGTGATCGCCAACGCCGTGTTCGATGCGACGGGCGTGCGCATGTTTCGATTGCCGATGACGGCGCCGCGTGTGCTCGCGACGTTGAAGGGCTAGTGATCGCGCGGATCGAAGATTTCGAAGTGGGACAGCACGTCACCTTCACGAAGACCTTCACCGAAGATGACATGCGGCGGTTCATCGAGATCACCGGCGACGTGAACCCGCTTCACGTCGACGAGGAGTTCGCGCGGAAGACGCAATTCGGCCGGCGCGTCCTTCAGGGAATGCTGGCAGCGTCGATCTTCTCGACGATGGTCGGCATGCTGCTGCCCGGGACCGGCGCCATCTACCGTTCGCAGACTATCCGCTTCCTGCTTCCCGTCTATCTCGATGAAACCGTGACCGCGCATTTCGTCGTGCGCTCGATCGATCGCGCGAAGCGCCGCCTCGAGATCGATGCCTGGATCGAGAACGAAGCGGGCCATCACGTCATCGAAGGAACGTGCGAGGCGGGACTGCTTCGCGTCGGCGCGTAGCGCCTTGGAGTGCGGCGGCTTGCCGCCGCCTTCAAGGCGGCAGCGTGTACGATCGTTTCGACCAAGGCGGCGGCAAGCCGCCGCACTCCAAGGCTTACCAGATCCTGACCCGCTCCTCGGGCTTCACGTAATTCGCATCCCCTTCCTTTACCCCGAACGCTTCGTACCACCCATCGACGTTGCGCAGCGGCGCAAACGCGCGCACCGCGCCCGGCGAGTGCGGGTTCGTCATCAGCATCTGGCGGAGCGCGTCGTCGCGCACCATCGTCCGCCACACCTGCGCCCATCCGAGGAACACGCGCTGCTCGCCGGTGAAGCCGTCGAGCACCGGGGCGGGTTGGCCGTTGAGCGAGATCTTGTACGCATCATAGGCAAGCAGGATCCCGCCGAGGTCGCCGATGTTCTCGCCCATCGTCAGGCGCGGGATGATGTGCAGGCCCGGTAGCTGCGCGAAATTGATCGATTCGTACTGCGCGCCGAGCTTCGTCGCCTGCGCTTCGAACTTCGCCGCATCGTCAGCGGTCCACCAGTCGCGCAGCACGCCGTTGCCATCCGACTTGCGGCCCTGATCGTCGAAGCCGTGCGTGATCTCGTGACCGATGACCGCGCCGATGCCGCCGTAGTTCACCGCCGGATCGGCATTCGGATCGAAAAACGGCGGCTGCAGAATTGCCGCCGGGAAGACGATCTCGTTCTTCGTCGACGTGTAGTAGGCGTTCACCGTCTGCGGCGTCATGCCCCACTCGCCTTTGTCCACCGGCTTACCGATGCGGTTCACGTCATACGCCCACTCGAACTTGCCGGCGCGCTCGGCGTTGCCGGCGAGATCGCCCTCGACGATCTTCAGCGCGGAGTAGTCGCGCCACTTCGATGGATATCCGATCTTGACGCCGAACTTCGACAGCTTCTCGAGCGCCTTCGCCTTCGTGTCCGGCCCCATCCACTGCAGGTTCTCGATGCGAGCCTTCATCGCCGCGCGAAGGTCGCCGACGAGCTTCTCCATCTTCGCCTTTGACTCGGGCGGGAAGTACTCTGCGACGTAGGTTCGGCCGATCGCTTCACCCATCGCTCCCTCCGCGACGCTGACCGCACGCTTCCAGCGAGGACGCTGCTCCTGCGTGCCGTTGAGGAACTTCGAGCGGAACTCCCAATGCGTATCGACGAAGCGTTTGGAGAGGAGCGGCGCCGCGTCATCGACGATGTGAAACGCTTCCCACGCCTTGAGCGTCGCCACCGGCGTCTCGCCGAAGATTTTCGCGATCTTCGGAAGCGCCGTGTTCTGCCGCACGATCGCGCGGTCGATCTTGTCGATGCCCGCTTCCTTCAGCGCGACGCGCCACGGGAATCCCGGCGCATTCGATTCCAACTCCGCGATCGTCATCGGATTGTAGGTCTTGTCCCGATTCCGGCTCTCCGCGCGCGTCCACTGCGCCTCGGCGACCTTCGTCTCCATCGCTACTACATCAGCCGCGTTCTTCTCCGGGTCTTGCCATCCGATGAGCCGGAGCATGTCGGCGACGTACTGCTGATAGCGGTCCTTCTGCGGCTTGAAGTTGTCGCGTAGATAGAACTCGCGGTCGGACAGGCCGAGGCCTGACTGCGAGAGGTAGAGGGCGTATTTGTCGGGGTTCTTCGCGTCGTCGGAGACGCCGGCGCCGAAGAAGGAGCTGCCGAACGTACCGGCGGAGCGCCCCATCAGGCGCGCGATGTCGTCGCGCGTCTTCGCCTTCCTGACTGCATTGATGTAGTGTCGAATCGGTTTCGCGTCGAGCTTCTCCGC
>DASYUK010000467.1:0-3903 GCA_036001325.1 Thermoanaerobaculia bacterium | reverse complement strand
GAGCGCGACGATCCGCAAGGGCCCACCCGACCCCCCGGCGATCTTCATTGGTAGTGCGATCACCCACGCCCCGCGCGCCGGCACCTTCTCCAGATTCGCGATATTCTCCAGTCCCGGTACGCCGGCACCATTGGCGATCTGGTGCACGATGAAGTCGCTCGACTGGCCGTAGTCGATGCTCGCCGTATCGATGCCGATTGCGGCGACGTGCCTCTCGTTCACGAGCAGCTTCGCAGCATCAGCTCCGTAGGAGGGGAAGTGAAGCTTGTCGGTCGCGCCAGGCGTGTCGTCGCCGAAGTACGCCTTTCGATTGCCGTAGCGAGATCCCCACCCGGTGCGCAGCAGCACGATCGCGCCGCTGGGAATCGTCCCGTATTTCTTCTCCCACTCCTGAACGTCCGCGCGCGTGAGACGGTAGTCGGCATCAGCAGAGGTTTTCGAACTGATATCGATCACCACCGCCGGCGCGATCAGTTGCCGGAGCGGAATCTGATCGACACTCTTTCCGTGCTCGGCGAAGTGAATCGGTGCGTCGAGATGCGTTCCTCCATGCTCAGGCGCGCTGAACGCATTCGACGAATAGAAATATCCGCCAGGCGTCGGTCCGTAGGCGAGGCGTTTGAGCTCGAAGCCGCTCGGCGAGCTGGGCCAGTAAAGCGTGTGCTCATCGAACGCGTAGGTGAGATCGACGATGTCAGCATGCGCGAGATCGATCGGCGCGCGAGAGGTTGCGCAACTGCTGAAGACAAGAGCAAAAAGCAAACACGCGATTCGCATCGCGTTTATCTTAGCCCGCTTGTCGGATGCGAATCTCTTCGCGCTCGGCGATCACGTCAGTGATGTGATCGGCAAGACCGCGGACCTGCTCGTCAGTAACGCCAGGAGAGCGCCGAGGGCAATTCGTAAAATGTGCGAGAACCTCCGCCCGCGCCGCGCGGGCGTTCGCAATCTCTATTTTCTGGAGACACCACTCGCACACGAATCGCACGCTCTCTCCCCCCTACTCCAACAGGAGTGTCAGAAGGGGGTCAAATCCTTACCCCGACCTTTGGCCTGCCTAGATCCACAAAAAAAGTGTTGCTGCTTTCCATCTTCCGAGGTAGTCTCACAACCCCTAATAAGTTTTCTGGTCCGAGGGCACAATTTTGCAGTGCACGAACTCTCACGCGTGGCGGGTGGGGGGGCGAGTGGTCTTTTTGTTTCTCGCGGCTGCGCCTCTCGCGGCGGCGAGCGATACCCCTCTATTTCCGACGCCTCTGCATCTCGTGAGGCGCGTCGAAGACCCGATCGCCAGCGCTACGGTTGAGGTCGACGAGTACTGCACCGGCAACAAGATCATCACCGTCAACGGCAGCCGAACCGCGATCGTCGATTACGACCGCCAGGAGCTGCTCGAGATCGACCGTGCCGCGGCGACCTATAGCGTCGCGCGATTTGACGAGATCGCGAAGAGTCGTGCAGGTGTGGCACCGGCGATCCCGCCGGTGAGCGCCGCCGCGATCGGCGGCGCCACACAAGCCTGGAAGACCACACCTCTCGGCGTGAGAGAGTCGCGCGCCGGTCGCAGTGCCGACGCGTTCGAGATCGTTGGCAGCGCGCCCGAAAACGTCAAAGTCGAAGTCGCTGTTGATCGTCAGGTGACGCTCTCGCGTCGCGCGCTCGACGCGATCACGGGTTCAGGCTATCCGAATAGAACTTCCGATCAGCAGGAAGCCGTCGCGCGCGCGTGCGCGCGAACGACCGCGAACGCGAGGATCGAGACAACCTCCGTCGCGGAGTCCTACGGACTTCCGCTTGAACAGTCGATCACGATCGAGGCCGACGGCAACACGCGTCTCACGGTCCGCAACTCGATCGTGCGCGTCACGAACGACCTTCCGCCGCCCGAGGTTCTGGCGATTCCTGCGGGAGCGAAGCTCGTCGAGTCGCGTGCCGCACAACTGCAGAAAACTCTGAAGGAGCTCGAAGAGACTACTCCCGCTCAGCGACCCTGACATGCGAAATCGCCTCCCCGTCGCCGTCCTGCTGGCGCAGAGTCTCTTCTGTACCGCGGCACTCCTCGGCGCCGAAATCGTCAGCGGCAGTCTGCAGATCCAGGGCACCGCACTCGAAGTCGATACGCCGGCGGTCACGACGGGAATCGACATCCCGACAACGATCCAGACGAAGTTCGGCGGCAGGATGAATGATGCCGCGCCGTCGGTCGATGGTCTTGTCGCCGCCGCCGATCTCACCGGCCCAGGCATCGATCGACCGATCCAGCTCACGACAGCGCCGGGATACAAGTTCCAGATCCCCGGCTTCTCGCGCGAAGGCATCTATTACCTGCAGAACATCCGGCTGATGAGAGGCAACGACTTCGTTGCTCCGGCTACGCCTTCCGCTGCCGCGATCACCGTCGCCAACGTTCTGCAGACCGCGGTGAAAGTGCATCAGCTCACATCGGAGGAGATGCGCAGCCGTGGCATCGTCGTCGACGGACGCAACTTCAACGTGTACGAATACTCGTTCACGTTTCTCGTGGATGGCCAGTCGATCGAAGTGCCGTTCCCGGTTGTCGTCGATCGGCGCACGCACGAAGTCACGCCGATCGGGAAAGAGAAGCCATTCAGCCTTCCGCCGACGAAGCAGGTGCAGCCGCCACGCTGGTCGCCGCCTGATGTCATCCCGTTCGAACTGCCGCCCGATCCTGACGACACGGGCGATCAAAACGTCGCCAAAGATCCACTCGACAAGGAGAAAAAGAGCAAGCGACCGAGCATCCCCGCCGCGATCGTCATTCCGAACAGCCTGGCAGTGCTGCACCAATTCTTCGCCGTGATTTTGACGGTGAGCAACGGCGCGCCGTCGGGAAGTACCGCACGTGTCGACGACATCCGCGCGACCGTCAAGATCCCCACGGCGCTGCGCACCGCGAAGACAAATCCCTCCGTCGCATTCGGGCAGGCGGTTCCGATCGTCGATCCGACAACCGGCGTCACGTTCCTCGTCGCGCAGGCGAAAGGGCAGGCGGAGTGGGATCTCGAGGGCCTCTCGCCCGGCACGCACACCGTGGAGATCGAAGTGCGCGCCACGCTGCGCGAAGTCGGACAGGAAGACGTTCCGCTGAAAGCGACGCCACGCGCCTCAGTCGTCGTTCACGATCCGCGCTTCAACATCACCTTCTCGCATCCCGATGTCGTCCGCAAAGGGATCGACTACTCGACATTCAGCTTCATCACGAACATGAGCGGCGCGCCGCAGACGGTTCGCGTCGCCAACGGCGTGCCGTCGTGCGATCAGGCCGCGGGCGCGAACGTCTGCCGCGTCGGCGGCGCTGAGACCGACGAAATGACCATCGCATCGGGTGAGATGAAGATGGTCGAGTACAAACTTCGGTCCGGAATCACCGGACACGTCTTCGCCACGGCCGGCACGATCGACGATCCCGACAACATCAGCGCGTCGGTGCAACTGCACATGGGGGTGAGCGAGACGGGCATCCCGCTCTCGCCGACGACGCTGGTGATGCCGTACTACGCGCAGTTTGTCAGCCCTGCTCTCGTCGACGCGAATCTCCAGCTCCTCGGACTCGGCTACAGCCTGGCCACCGCACCGGTCAACCAGATCACCGCGAAGTTCCCGCGCGTGATCAAGAGCGATGTGTTCTATCGCGCCGTCGACATCGCGCGTGCCGGGCAGCGGATATTCATCAGCGACAACGCTCCCGACGCGAAGCGCGACGCTCTCGGGCATCTCGCACTCGATCTCCTCGGCAACGGCGTGGAGCTGCGCGAGTGGGACGATCTGCGGCGCTCCGAGAAGAGCGGCCGCGTCGCCGGCGCGTCCGTCATCGCGGAACTGAATGCAGCCGGCATGGCCGGCCGCGCCAGCATCGGCGAATTCGTCGATCTGTTCGGCAGT